>NZ_JBSGFR010000022.1:0-113983 GCF_053603475.1 Actinoplanes sp. NPDC004185
GTCCAGCCGATACGCCCGGCGGCGTCGGCCGAGCGTTGCAACCCGGCCAGGATCCGCGCCCACGTGCCATCGCGTTGCCACCGGCGAAACCACCGATACAAGGTCGGCCACGGCGCGTACTGCACGGGCACGTCACGCCATGGACAGCCGGTCCGCGCCCGCCACCGGATGCCGTCGATGATCTGCCGTTTACTCCACTTGGGCGGCCTGCCCCGGCGCGTATCCGCAGGCAGCAGCACTGCCAGGTGCTGCCATTGCGAGTCGCTCAGGTCGTGCCGCCTCGCCGCCGCTAGGCTGGCCACGAGGTCTCCGGTATGAAGTTCTGCTTGGTCGCTGAACCACTTACCGGAGACCTCTTCGTCTATCGATCACCGCCACGCCGCAACCTCAGCCACCGCCCGACATTACGAAACGCGACCTAGGACACTCCTTCGGCGGCCGACGGCGCGGCGACCTTGTGGAAACATGGATCTCGTGACGTCGACCTGGACCGAACCCGCGAACACCGCCACGGCCCTGCTGCTGCTGGGCCGTGGCACCGATCCCGCCAGCGAGCGCGGCGTGGACTGCCCCGGCGATCTGCCGGCGCCCAGCGACCCCGACCTCGTCGCCCGGGCCACGGCCGCCAAGGCCGCGCTCGGCGACCGGGTGTTCGTGCTGGGCCACCACTACCAGCGCGACGAGGTCATCCAGTTCGCCGACGTCACCGGCGACTCGTTCAAGCTCGCCCGCGAGGCGGCGGCCCGCCCCGGCGCCGAGTTCATCGTCTTCTGCGGCGTGCACTTCATGGCCGAGAGCGCGGACATCCTGACCGGCCCCGGCCAGCAGGTGATCCTGCCCGACCTGGCCGCCGGCTGCTCGATGGCCGACATGGCCGTGCTGGGCCAGGTCGAGACGGCCTGGGAGCAGTTCACCGACCTGGGCATCGCCGACCGGGTCGTCCCGGTGACGTACATGAACAGCTCGGCCGACATCAAGGGCTTCGTCGGGCGCAACAACGGCGTGGTCTGCACCTCGTCCAACGCCAAGCGGGCCCTGGACTGGGCGTTCGAGCAGGGCCAGCAGGTGTTCTTCCTGCCCGACCAGCACCTCGGCCGCAACACGGCGGTGCTGGAGATGGGCTTCGACCTCGACGACTGCGTGCTCTACGACCCGCACAAGCCGAACGGCGGCCTCACCCCCGAGCAGCTGCGCGACGCCAAGATGATCCTCTGGCGTGGGCACTGCTCGGTGCACGGCCGGTTCACCATCGACAGCGTGCGCGAGGTCCGCGAGCGGGTCCCGGGCGTGCGCGTGCTGGTCCACCCGGAGTGCAAGCACGAGGTGGTCCGCGCGGCCGACGAGGTCGGTTCGACCGAATACATCATCCGCGCCCTGGACGCGGCGCCCGCCGGCTCGGCCTGGGCGGTCGGCACCGAGCTCAACCTGGTCCGCCGGATGGCCCTGGCCCACCCGGACAAGCACATCACCTTCCTGGACCGGACGGTCTGCTACTGCTCGACCATGAACCGCATCGATCTGCCGCACCTCGTGTGGGCGCTCGAGGAGCTCGTGGCCGGCCGCGTACCCAACCGCATCACCGTCGACGAGGACACCGCGAAGTACGCGCGGGTAGCCCTCGATCAGATGCTGGCACTGCCGTAAAAACTCACCCTCGGTAACCGTCGATGAGCCGTACGCACGGCCGCACCTTTTTGTTGGCTTAATCATCAGCAATTCGTGCCGCCTTGGGCGTTGTGATGATTTCTGCTCTGGTCACGCAGGGCTATGCTGCCCGGGCGGCAGCCGCCGGTCCCCCATCGTCGGCTGCACCCCTGTTCGCATCCGGGCGCGCTGACGCGCCCGCCTCTGGAGGTTGCGTTGACCGACGACGTCCTGGCCGTACACGGCGGTACGCCGCTGCACGGACAGATCCGGGTCCGTGGCGCCAAGAACCTGGTTTCCAAGGCCATGGTGGCCGCCCTGCTGGGCGAGTCGCCGAGCCGGCTCTTCGACGTGCCGCGCATCCGTGACGTGGAGGTCGTCCGCGGCCTGCTCGGTCTGCACGGTGTGAAGGTGACCGACGGCGCCGACGACGGCGAACTCGTCATGGACCCCACCAACGTGGAGAGCGCCAGCAGCGACGAGATCAACGTGCACGCCGGGTCGAGCCGGATCCCGATCCTGTTCTGCGGGCCGCTGCTGCACCGGCTCGGGCACGCGTTCATCCCGGACCTGGGCGGCTGCCACATCGGGCCGCGGCCGATCGACTTCCACATCCAGGCGCTGCGGCAGTTCGGCGCGGTCGTCGACAAGACGCCCGAGGGCATGCACCTGACGGCACCCAACGGACTGCACGGCACGAAGCTGGAGCTGCCGTACCCGAGCGTGGGCGCCACCGAGCAGGTGCTGCTCACGGCGGTGCGCGCCGAGGGCGTCACCGAGCTGCGCAACGCGGCCATCGAGCCGGAGATCATGGACCTGATCTGCGTGCTGCAGAAGATGGGCGCCATCATCACGGTGCACACCGACCGGGTCATCGAGATCCTCGGCGTGCCCCGGCTGCACGGCTACAACCACAAGCCGATCCCGGACCGGATCGAGGCCGCGAGCTGGGCCGCCGCCGCGCTCGCCACCCGCGGCGAGATCGAGGTGCTGGGCGCGCAGCAGGCCGACATGATGACGTTCCTCAACGTCTTCCGCTCCATCGGCGGCGAGTTCGAGATCACCGACGCCCGGGTCGGGCGCACCGGCGTCACCGGCGTCGAGGGCGGCATCCGGTTCTGGCACCCGGGCGGCGAGCTCAACGCCGTGGCGCTGGAGACCGACGTGCACCCCGGCTTCATGACCGACTGGCAGCAGCCCCTGGTGGTGGCCCTGACCCAGGCCCGCGGCCTGTCGATCATGCACGAGACGGTCTACGAGCAGCGCCTGGGCTACACCGAGGCGCTGAACACGATGGGCGCGACCATCCAGGTCTACCGCGACTGTCTCGGCGGCACCCCGTGCCGCTTCGGCCGGCGCAACTTCAAGCACTCCGCGGTCATCGCCGGACCCAGCAAGCTGCACGCGGCCGACCTGGTCATCCCCGACCTGCGGGCCGGCTTCAGCCACCTGATCGCCGCGCTGGCCGCCGAGGGCACCTCCCGGGTGTACGGCGTCGACCTGATCAACCGCGGCTACGAGGACTTCGAGGGCAAGCTGGCCGCCCTGGGCGCGCTGGTCGAACGCATCTGAGCTCCCTTTCCCCGAAACCGCGCCGGCTCTGTGCCGGCGCGGTTTCGGGTTTGTGGGGGCTCTTGGCTACGCTGCGGGGGTGTCCTCGCTGTTTCGCCGAAAGTCCCCCGACCTCGTCTCCGACGCCACCGCCACGGTGACCGACGAAGCCGGGCAGTCGGCCGCGCCCAAGCCCAAGGCCTACACGCCCTCGAAGAAGGAGCTCGGCGTCGCGACGCCGAAGCGCACCAACGCGCAGCGCCGGCACGACACGGCGCAGGCCCCGGCCAACCGGCGCGAGGCCTACAAGCAGATGCGCGAGCGTCAGAAGGTCGAGCGGGCCGAAGCCTCGGCGGGCATGCGCGCCGGCGACGAGCGCTACCTGCTGGCCCGCGACCGCGGTCCGGAGCGGGCCCTGGTCCGCAACATCGTCGACGCCAAGCGCACGGCCGGCACCTGGTTCTTCGCCGGCGCGATCATCGTCTTCGTCGGCTCGACCGGCGCGATGCCGCCGGTGGTCCAGATCGGGGCCAACCTGCTCTGGGCGATCCTGGCCATCGCGGTGCTCATCGACAGCGTGCTGATCGCCCGCAAGGTGAAGAAGCTGGTCTCGGAGCGCTTCCCGAACACGACGCAGCGCATCGGATCGCTCTATCTCTACGGGATCATGCGCGGGCTGACCTTCCGCCGGATGCGCGTCCCGAAGCCTCAGGTGGAGCTGGGCGACAAGATCTGATTCCTCGCTCCAAGATCTGGATCAGATTCATGTCGTGCCTGGTTGCCGGGTGCTGGCCGTCGCTCCCGCCGAGACCGGGCGAGGGTGACCAATCGCCTGGCGGCTCATGAGCGGCCACCCTCACCCTGCCAGGTCCGTGCTCGGGGAAACCCCGCTCGGGTTACTCGACGCCGGCCAGGCGGAGCAGGGCGGCGGTCGCGGCCGCGGCGAGGATGACCACGACGAACGGTGCGCGGCGCCAGGCCAGCAGGGCACCGACCAGCACGCCGGCCGGGCGGGCGATGCCGGCGAAGCCCGTCCCCTCCATCAGGGCGGCGGTGGTCGCCAGGGCCGCCAGCAGCGCCGCCGCGGCCATCGGGAGCAGGCGCTGGAGCTGGTCGGAGAGTTCGAGGCGGTCGCGCAGCAGCACGCCGGCCAGCCGCATCGTGTAGGTGCCCACGGCCAGGGTCAGAATCGCCGCGATCAGCATGACGCCTCCCAGCTCTCGGTGCGTCGGTCAGGCCCGGACAGCCGGACGCCGGCCTCGCGCCGCACACCCCCGGTCGGCTGGACGCCAGGCTCGGCCTCATGCCGCACAGCCCCGGTCGGCTGGACGCCGGGCTCGGCCTCGCGCCGCACGGCCCCGGGCGGCTCGACCCCCGGCTCGGCCTCGCGCTGCACGGTTTCGGGCGGCTGGCCGCCGGTGATGTCGGCCCGGCGGCGGGGGCGGAACACCGCGGCGAGGCCGACCAGAGCGCACAGGACCGGGAGGCCCGCCGGCAGGATCGGGGTCAGTGCCACCGCCACTGCCGCGCCCAGCAGGGCGACCAGGCGGGTGTCGCGGTCGCGCAGGGACGGCAGGATCAAGGCGATGAGGCCGGCCGGAAAGGCCGCGTCCAGGCCCAGCGCCGCCGGGTCGCCGGTGGCTCCGCTCAGCCACACGCCCAGGGCTGTGCCCGCGTTCCACGACGTGAACAACGTGACGCCGATCAGCCAGTAGGTGCGGCGGCGGCGGACCGGGTCCTGCTCTGCCAGCGTGAACGCGACCACCTCGTCGGTCATCAGGTGGCTGCCGATGAGCCGGTCACGCCAGCGGGAGCCGACGGTGGCCGAGACCGCCAGGCCGAACGGCAGGTGACGGGCGTTGAGCAGCAGGCCGGCCAACACCGCGGCGATCGGGTTGCCGGCGGCGATCAGGCCCACGGCGAGGAACTGGGCGCCGCCCGCGAAGACCGCTGTCGACATCAGGAACGGGACCCAGACCGGCAGCCCGTACGCGATCGCGATGGCCCCGAACGACGCACCCACCGCGATCATCGCCGCCGCGATGGCCGCCGCGTCGCGCAGCAGCGCGCGGTCCGGTGTTCGGGATGGCGTACGCATGGTCCAGAATAATGAACGAAGCACCCGGCGTTCGTCAAACCGAACGACTCGACCGACGGAGTGAACATGGCGCATCCGGCTCCCCCGCTCGCCACCATCGCCGCGGCCCTGCGCCGCGAGCGGGAGCGGGTCGGCATCTCGCTGGCCGAGCTGGCCCGGCGGGCCGGGCTCGCCAAATCGACGCTCTCCCAGCTCGAGTCGGGCACCGGCAACCCCAGCGTGGAGACGCTCTGGTCGCTCGGCGTGGCACTCGGCGTGCCGTTCAGCCGGTTGGTCGAGCCGCCTACCCCGCTCATCCGGGTGGTCCGGGCCGGCGAGGGGCCGCGGCTGCAGTCCGACCACGCCGACTTCTTCGCCACCCTGCTCGCCGCGGGCAGCGCCCATGCACGGCGTGACCTCTATGTCATGGAGCTGGAGCCGGGCGGCTCCCGGCAGGCCGAAGGACACCTGCCCGGCAGCATCGAGCACCTGGTCGTCGCGGCGGGCCGGCTACGGGTCGGGCCGGAGCGGGAGGAGCTCGAGCTCGGCCCCGGCGACTACGTCACCTTTCCCGGCGACATCCCGCACAGTTACCAGGCCCTCGAGCCCGGGACCTGGGCGGTGCTGGTGATGGAGCATCGCTAGGAGGCGTACAGGCGGGCGACCACGTCCTCGATGTCCGGCTCGACCAGGGACATGTCCCGCAGGCAGGACAGGGCCGCCAGCCGGGCCACCACCGGTCCGGCCTCGTCGGAGAGCAGGTCGAACGAGGCGCGGTGCCGGTCCGCCTCGACGGAGACGAGCGTGGCCCCGTCGACCGTGAAGCCGGGCGGCAACGGTGCGTCGAGGTCCACGACCAGGCGGCGGCGGGACCCGTACCGGTTGTGCAGGGCCTCGATCGTCCCGTCGTGCACCACCCGGCCGTGGTCGATCACCACCAGCCGCCGGCAGAGCCGCTCGATGTCGGCCAGATCGTGCGTGGTCAGCACCAGGGTGACGTCGCCGGTGGCCCCCAGCTCGGCCAGGAACGAGCGCACCGCCTGCTTGCTCACCACGTCCAGGCCGATCGTCGGCTCGTCGAGGAACAGCACCTCGGGCCCGTGCAGCAGCGCCGCGGTGAGCTCCCCGCGCATGCGCTGGCCGAGCGACAGCTGCCGTACCGGGGTGTCCAGGAAGCCGTCCAGATCCAGCAGGCCGACGCAGCGCCGCAGCCGGGCGGCATGCTCCGGCGCCGGCACCCGGTAGATGTGGCGCAGCAGGCTGAACGACTCGCGCAGCGGCAGGTCCCACCACAGCTGCGACCGCTGCCCGAAGACCACCCCGATGCGCAGCGCCAGCCGGGTGCGCTGCGCCACCGGGGTCAGCCCGCACACCGACACGGTCCCGGCCGACGGGGTCAGCACGCCGGTCAGCATCTTCAGCGTCGTGGACTTGCCGGCGCCGTTCGGGCCGATGTAGCCGACCATCTCGCCGCGCTCGATCCGCAGGTCGATGCCGTCGACCGCGGCCACCGTGCGTTTCGTGCGGCGCAGGCGGCCGGCGCGGACCCGTACCGTGAAGTCCTTGCGCAGGCCGTCCATCCGGATGACGGTCACGGTCTCCCCCTCATGATCCGGTGCTGCGGTAGTGCCGGATGCCGGACCGCCAGACCAGGGCGGCGATGCCCGCCGCGAGCAGCGCGACCAGCGATGACACGTAACCCGTCCAGCTCGGCAGACCGAGCGGGTCGGTGCGGCCCAGCAGCGCCAGCGCCGGCTGGTAGGACACAAAAGCGAAACCCAGGCCGTACGCGAAGACGGCCCGGAACCAGCCCGCATAGACCGGCACCGGGTACGAGGTGAAGTCACGCCCGCCGTAGGTGAACGCGTTACCGAGCTGTCCCGAGTCCACCCACCAGAACGCCAGGCTGGCGCTGAGCACGAAGATCGCGCCGAAGAACACCGCCCCGGCCACCGGCACCAGCAACGCCAGCGCCACCCGGGCCGGCGTCCAGTCGATGTCGTTGAGCCACAGGGCCACCACCAGCACCACGACGGCCAGCGCGACCCGCAGGGCCTTGCGCAACGGCAGGTCCATGAAGATCAGCTGGGCCAGGGCGCTCAACGGCCGGAGCAGGACGGCGTCCATCATCCCGGTCCGGACGTAGGTGGTGAGCCGGTCGATGTTGCCCACGACGAAGTCGGCGAAGTTGAAGGCGCACGAGGACAGGCTCACCATGAGGACGGCCTCGGTGAGCGTGAAACCGGCCACGGTCGGGGTGGCCCGGAAGATCACCAGGACGGCGATGACGTCGAGGGCCGTACCCCCGATGTTGGAGATCATCTCGACCACGAAGGACGCCCGGTACGCCATCATCGACCGCCACTGCCCACCCAGCAGCGCCGCGTACGCCCGCAGCTCAGCCACCCTGAGCCACCAGCCGGCGCTCGGCGCGGCGCTGCACCAGCGCACAGAGCGCCAGCAGCACCGCCGCCCAGCAGGCCTGGAGCACGACCAGGGCCACCTGCACAGGCGTGGGATCCCGCTCGACCAGCACATCCAGCGGCGTCTGCAGGAAGCCGGGGAACGGCGTGGCCACCCACAGGGTCACGGCCAGCCAGTCGGGCAGGAACCGCAGCGGGAAGTAGAGCCCGGCCAGCACACCGGCAGCCAGCGTCCAGAGAATGAGCGGCCCGCGCGCATCGTGCAACCAGTAGGCGGTCGCGTTGACCAGGAACCGCATGCCCATGCTGCCGACCACCGCCAGCAGCACGGACACCGCGAACAACGGCACGGTGAGCAGGCGGCCGGGCAGATACGGATCGAAGAAGACCAGGCCGACGGCGACCGGCGGCACGAACCGGAAGAGCAGCGCGTGCAGGGCCCGGCCCAGGTCCGGCGCCAGATAGCTGAGCACCGGATGGACCGGCCGCAGCAGATCGGCCGTCACGTCACCACTGCGGATCCGGTCGGCCAGTTCCGTCCACCCCCAGAGCGCGACTACGCTGAGCAACCCCTGTCCCACCCACACGAAAGTGGTCAGCTGCGCCGCGTCATAGCCGGCGGGCCGGCCGCCGACCGCACCCGCGGCCACGGCGAGCAGCACGTAACAGCGGAGGAACCCGAAGACGGTGTTGGTGAACGCCCCGGCTATGGTCGCCTGCCGGTAGGTGGCGTACCTCCGGAAACCTGACCATGCGAGAGCACCGGAAGTGGCGAGAGCGTCCCGGAACGGCCGGTGCGGAGAGATCTGAGGCACCCTGGCGTCGAGCCCGTCCACGCCGTTAATCTCCTTCCACAACCCCCGCAGCGGAGCCGGGCGACTGTACCCGGTGCCCCGCCCTGCCACCGAGCTATTTCCGACAAGGTGGAAAATCGTCGTGACGGAGCGTAACCAGCCATCGGCCGCCCCGAGGGCTGCCCGATGAACGGTTGGAGCTCCCACTCCGGCGCCGACCGCTGGGACGACGAACCCGCCTGGGTGTACGAGATCACCTGGGAATGGGAGCCCCTGCCCGGCCAGCGCTACCCGGGCGACCCGGGCCGCCGCCGGGCCGTGCACCACCCCGTCTACGACGCCTCCCGAGCAGCGGAAGCGGCGTCGGCCTGGGACGCCGACTTCCGGACGATCGCCCAGGCGTCCGGCCCACCCGCACCGTCGTCGGGCGGCCCGTCAACCGCCCGCCCGGTATCCCCGGCGGCCGGCCGCGCGACGGTCGGCCGTCCACCGCAGCCGCCGCCGTCGTGGACCGGGCCGGAAGAGCAGCAGGGGTACGCCGCACCGGGGGGCCGGACACCGTACGTGGCGGGAGGGGCGCCGCCGCAGCAGCAGGGACCGTCGTGGAACAGGCCGGTGCCGTTGCCCGACCGGCTGCCGGAACAGGAACGGCGGCATCAGCGGCCGTCGGCTGAACGGCCGCAGTCCGGGGGGCGGGCGCCGCAGGGGGATCCGCGGTTCCAGGATTCTCGGTATCAGGGGGGTCAGCAGGCTGCGGACAACCGGTTCCCGGACGGGCGGTCCTACGACCCGCGGTCGGCCGGTGCGCGAGCCGAGCCTGAGCATCGGCCGGCGGAGCCGCGTCGTCCTGCCGCGCCGCAGGACGGCCGGCCAGGCTTCACCGGCGGTCAGCCCCGACCGGCGCAACGGTCCGGACCTGAGGCGCGGCCGGACGGGGACGCTTACGTGCCGTACCGGATCGGTCCGGCCTCGCAGTCCCCGTCGCGGCCCGCCCAGGAACCGCCCGCCCGCCCCGGGGACGACCGCGTGTACGGCCAGCCGGCCCGGCCCGTGAGTCATGACACGCCGCCTTATCAAGGGCCGGGTGCCACTACGCCGGTCGCGCCTCATACGGCTCCGCGGCCGGTGGCGCCCGACCGGGCCTGGGCTTCACCGGTTGACCCGCGGCCGGCTACGCCGCTGGGGCCTCGCGTTGAGCAGGGGGAATCACGGTCGGTGGCGCCGCGGTCGGCGCCGCCTGCGCCTCGGCGTGCGGCTCACAGTGCGGAACCGCCTACTGATCCGCGCTTCCCGGCGCCTATGCGGGCGGTGCCGCCGCAGGATGGGCAGCAGCCGAGGATGGCGCCGCCTGTGGTGGGGCCGGCTGGCTACACGCCGCCGCCTGGCAAGCCGGCACCTGCCGCGCCTGCCGCCTATGCAGCACCGCCCGTGCAGTCCGCGCCGCCGGTGCGCCCCGCGCCGCCGGTGCACTCAGCGCCGCCGGTGCACTCAGCGCCGCCGGTGCACTCAGCGCCGCCGGCTGATTCTGTGCCGCCGGTTCAGGCTGGGCGGCCTGAGCAGCAAGGCCGGTCTGCGCCGGAGTCTTGGGCGCCTGCCGCCTACGCTGCGCCGCCCGCTGTGGCGACTCCGGCCGCCGGGCCGCAGCAGGCGCCGCCGGTTGCTCGGCCGACGTCCGCGCAGCCCGCGCACTATCGTCCGGCTCCGCCGACCCAGCCCTATCAGCCTCAGCCGCGACACGGCGCGCCGGCGCCGGCGCCGGTGCCCACCCCGCCGGTCGACGAGCGGCAGGCGCTGCGGCCTCCGTATGGCGTTCCCACCCGGCCCGAGGAGGCGGCGCCGGTTGAGTCCACCGGTTCGCGGCCGACGGTTGAGCCTGCTGTGGGCGGTACTCCCGCGGTCGATCCGGAAGTCACCCGGCCGATTCCGCCCTTCGCGGGAGCGGGGTCGCGCAGTGAGCCGGCGCATGACGCAGCTGCGAAGACCACACCAAGCCAGGAGGAAGCTGCGGCCACGCCCGCACAGGCTGAGCCAACTCCCGTGGCTGAAGCGGAAGAGCCGCACGGTCTGGGCTGGCTGCTGTCGATGAGCGGCCTCGGTGCGGTCACCCCGGAACCGGAACCGGCCGCCCCGGATCCGACCGATCTCATCATCCAGACTCCAGAACCCGCCGCCGACGAGGTCAGCGGCGCGACTACCGACACCAGTCCGGCCGCCGCTGCCCTCGCCACCACCGCCCCCATCAGCGGCGTGCCGGTCAGCGGCGGACCCATCAGTGGCGGACCTGTCAGCGGCGGACCCGTTAGCGGCGTGCCGGCCAGCGGCGCACCGGTCAGTGGCGGACCCATCAGCGGCGCGCCGGCCAGCTCGATGCCGACCAGCGGGGCCGCCGTCAAACAGGACTGGTTCTCGCCGACCACCGAAACCCGCATGGTCCGGCCGCAGCCCACGGAGGTCGCCCCGGAGCACCAGGCGCCGACGGAGGCCAACCCGTCCGTCGAAACGCCGGCCGACGACACGGCCGCAACCGCCGCAGCAGCGCCCGACATCGCAGCCGCCAACACGACCACGCCCGACATCGCAGCCCGCAACACTGCGACGCCCGCCGCCGCTGAAACGCCCGTCACGGCGGCTGCCGATGTCGCCGATCGCGAGGCCACCGGCGTCGACCTGTCGGAGCCGGAATCGGTAGATGCCGACGGTCCGCCGGCGGAGCAGCACCTCGCCGAAGACCCGGCCCTCGCCGGCGACAAGCCCGACGCGACAGTCCCGGCAGCCATCGAACCGGCCGACGCGGCACCGACCGCCGTCGACCCAGCCCACACCGAGCCGACCAACTTCGAACCGGTCGACGCCGAGCCGACCGCCGGCGAACCGGCCGCCGCCGAGCCGGCCATGGATGAACCGGCCGCCGCGGAGCCGGTCCTCGTAGAACCCGCGGTCCCCGAACCGGCCGACGCCGAGCCGACCGCCGCCGAGCCGACCGCCGGCGAACCAGCCGCCGCCGAACCGGCCGCCGCGGAGCCGGTCCTCGTAGAACCCGCGGTCCCCGAACGGGTCGACGCCGAGTGGACCGACATCGAGCCCGCTGACCCGCAGCCCGAAGCCGCGGAGCAGGCGGAATCCCAGCCGGCCGACCCAGAACTGGCCAGCGCCGAGCCGTCCGACACGGAACCGGCCCACCCAGAACTGGTCGATGCGGAAACGGTCGACGCGGAACTGGTCGACGCGGAAGTCGCCTACGCGAACATCGCCGACCCAGAACTGACCGACACGGACGTCATCGACGCGGAACTGATCGACGCCGACGTCATCGACGCGGAACTGGTCGAGGAGGAACCGGCAGGTCCAGAAGTCGTCGACGCGGACGTCGCCGACCCGGAACGGACCGACACGGACGTCATCGACGCGGAGCTGGTCGAGACCGCCCTGACCGACGCCCAGCCGACCGAGACCGCCCAGCCGGAAACCCCGGCAGTCGAAGCCGAGGAATCCGAAGCGCCGCCGGAGCAGACCGAGCAAGCCGCTGCCGATCCCGGCCTGCCCGCCGTCGATCCACCCCACGCCGAGACGGTGGATGCCGAACCGATCGACCCGGACCCGACCGAAGCCCCCCAGCCCGCCCCGATCCACGCGGAGATCGCCACCCCGGAGCCCGCCGAATCAGACCCGGCGCAACCGGAGCCGGTGCAGGCAGAGCTGATCGACCCCGAACCGGCCGGCCCGCAGCGAACCACCGAGGAACCACCACCGCCCCAACCAGCCGACACAGCGCAGGCAAAAGCCGAACCCACACCTTTCCTGCGGCGGCAGTCCGCTCCCGCGCGTACCGGAACTCCCGGCCCCGCACCCGAGCCCGAGCGTCGCCGCGCCGACCCGGAGCAGATTCTGGCCGCGTACCCCTGGAAGGTTGATCCGGTCACCCTGCGGGAGACCGTCGATGACCCGGAGCCGCTCCTGGCCGTCCGGGATCGGCTCACCGACCGGCTGGAGTACGCCGAGCGGGACACCGTCCGCGCCGGACTGCTCGGTCTGCGGGCCGTCGCGTCCCGGGTGCTCGGGGATCTCGGCTGGGCCCTCGCCGACGCCCGGGAGGCGCTGCGGCATGCCGAGGCCACCGGGGAGCTGCGGCTGATCGCGCTCGCGCAGGCCCGGCTCGCCCAGGTGCAGCAGTGGCTGGGGGATTTCGCCGAGGCCGACCGGTTGTTCGAGGAGGCCAATTCCATCGAGCTGCCCGACCGGCTCCGGGCCGAGCTGCACGTCCAGGCGGGCAAGTCCGGCTACGAGCAGGGCCGGTTCCTCGAGGCCTGCAACCATTTCGAGGCCGCGCTGGAGCTGCGGCGGGTCGAGGATCCCGAGCTGGTCGCCCGGACCGGGGCGGCGCTCGACGCGGTCATGGACCGGGTCCGGGAGGCCGGGTGGGGACCTTACCCTCGCTCGCGCGAGGAGATCCTGCAGCGGAGCGAGCCGCCGCATCCGGCTCTGGACTACGACTCCGGGTGGCAGGGGTACGCCGACAGCAACGGCGAGGTCGTCATCCCCGAGCGTTACGCCGAGGCCCAGCCGTTCCACGAGGGTGTGGCCTGGGTACGCCGTCCCGGCACCGCCGCCTGGGAGCTGATCGACGAGACCGGCGCCCTGGTCATCGACCCGTCCAGCGGTTACGTGCAGGTCAGCCGGTTCGCCGACGGGCTGGCCTGGGTTTCTCGGGATCCGGCCGGCGGCTGGTTCGCCGTCGACTGGCACAACCGGGTCATCGTGCCCGGCGGCTTCGAGGATGTGCGGCCGTTCCGGCACGGGCTGGCCGTGGTGCGCCGCGGCGGGTGGGGCGCCGTCGACCGGCACGGGCGGATCGTGGTGCAGCTGAAGTATCAGCGTTTCGCCACCGAGCTGACCGCCGGCGGGCCCGTCGAGGGTTTCACCGGTGACGGACTGGCCGTGATCGACGCCGGGGACCGGCTCGGGGTGGTCGACCGGACCGGCCAGTTGCGGGTCGCGCCGGTGCACGCGCGGCTGCTCATCCACCCGTTGGCGTTCATCGTCGGTGACCGGGACGGGCGCTGGGGTGCGCTGGACCGCGACGGCGATCCGGTGCTCGAGGTGAGCCGGGCCCGGCCCGCGGATGTGGTGGACGAGATAGAGCGGCTGCTCTCCGCTACCCGGCCGGTTCTGTAAGGGGCCGGTAGGGTCCCAGGCATGGAGTTCCGTCACCTCGGCCGTTCCGGCCTACTCATCAGCGAGATCGCGTACGGCAACTGGATCACCCACGGCTCCCAGGTCGAGGAGGACGCCGCCGCCGCGTGCGTGCGGGCCGCCCTCGACGTGGGCATCACCACGTTCGACACCGCGGACGTGTACGCGGGCACCCGCGCGGAGGAGGTGCTGGGCCGCGCGCTCAAGGGCGAGCGCCGCGAGGGCCTGGAGATCTTCACCAAGGTCTACTGGCCGACCGGCCCCGGCCCGAACGACCGCAGCCTGTCCCGCAAGCACATCATAGAGTCGATCAACGGCTCGCTGCGCCGCCTCCAGGTGGACTACGTCGACCTGTACCAGGCGCACCGCTACGACTACACGACGCCGCTCGAGGAGACGATGCAGGCCTTCGCCGACATCGTGCACTCCGGCAAGGCCCTCTACATCGGGGTGTCGGAGTGGACCGCGTCGGAGATCCGGGCCGGCTGGGAGCTGGCCCAGGACCTGAAGATCCAGCTCGTGTCGAACCAGCCGCAGTATTCCGCGCTGTGGCGGGTCATCGAGGCCGAGGTGGTGCCCACCTCGATCGAGCTCGGCATCGGCCAGGTGGTCTTCTCGCCGATCGCCCAGGGTGTGCTGACCGGCAAGTACGAGCCGGGCAAGCAGCCGCCGGCGGGCTCGCGGGCCACCGACGACAAGTCCGGCGCCGAGTTCATCTCGCGCTGGATGAGCGACGAGGTGCTGACCGCGGTGCAGCGGCTCAAGCCGCTCGCCGAGCAGGCCGGCCTGTCGCTGGCGCAGCTCGCGGTGGCCTGGGTGCTGCAGAACGACAACGTGTCGGCGGCGATCATCGGCGCGTCCCGGCCCGAGCAGGTCCACGACAACGCCAAGGCGTCGGGCGTGAAGCTCGACAGTGACCTGATGAAGGCGATCGACGAGGTGCTCTCGCCGGTCACCGAGCGGGACCCGGCCAAGACGGTCAGCCCCGCGAAGCGTCCCTGATCCGCGTCGCCCGGCGTCCCCGTGCGGGGGCGCCGGGCGAGCCTCAGAGCGACTGCCAGAAACGCATGTAGGCGAGACCGATCTCGCCCATGCTGTCCGGCACCCCGATGAGCCCGGCGAGCCAGCTCACCAGCGTGAAGAACCAGACGTTGATCTTCGACTGCCAGAGCAGCACGAAGAGCAGAATGAAGCCGTACGGCGCGAACAGGTTGTACGCGCGCTGGTACGGCGGGCTGAGCCAGGGCTGGACGATGTTGCCGCCGTCCAGGCCGGGCACCGGCAGCAGATTCAGCAGGCTCGCCGTGACCTGCAGGAACGCCAGCGCGGCCAGGGCCACCCAGAAGTCACCGTGGCTGCCGCCGATGGTCCAGCCGCCGGAGCCGTCGCTGAGCAGCACCACGTCGTCGCCCGCGCCTAACAGGAACGGCACGGCCAGGATCAGCGCGAACAGCACGTTGGTGGCCGGACCGGCCGCGCTGATCAGCGACTCCTTGACCTTGCTGCGGATGTGCGCGTGGTCCACCCACACCGCCCCGCCGGGCAGGCCGATGCCGCCGAGCACCACCGCGACCAGCGGCAGCACGATGGACAGCACCGGGTGCGTGTACTTCAGCGGGTTCAGCCGCAGGTAGCCCCGGTCGGCGACGCCCCGGTCACCGGCGAAGTACGCGACGATCGCGTGTGCGTACTCGTGCAGGCAGAGCGAGAGCACCCAGCCGGACACGATCAGCAGGAACACGTCGACCCGGACGTTGCCGTACCCGGTCCACGCCATCCAGCCGGCCACCGCCGTGACCGCCACGATCCCGACGAAGACCGGGCTGGGGACGAAGGCGCTCTTCGGGGCGCCCCGCGAGACCTGGTAACTCACTCGGCCGGCAACAGACTCATCTTGTAGTCCACCCGGTCGTCCTCGACCAGGGTGACCTGGGTGACCCCGGCGGCCGCCAGCTCACGCCACGCCTGGCCGATCCACGACTCGGCGTCGGCCTGGCTGCTGAACGTCTCGGTCGGGCCGGCCACCGGCTGTCCGTCGACGCCCTCGTACCGCCAACTCCACGGCATCCCGCCGCCTCCCTCAGGTGTCGATCTGTCGTCCTGTTCCCACCCTACGGTGTGCGCGCCGGTACGCCCGGTACGCCCGGGCCCATCGAAGCCGGGTCGCCCCGCATGATCGCGGCGGACGGCCCTAAAGTACGGGGCATGTCAGCTGACGGGTGGAGTTCGGTCCTGGTGCTCGGCGGGATCCGGTCCGGCAAGTCCGCGTTCGCCGAGGCGCTGGTCGCCGGCGCCGCCTCGGTCCGCTATGTCGCCACGGCGGTCGGCGGCGAGGACGATCCCGAGTGGCGCGCCCGGATCGAGACCCACCAGCGCCGCCGCCCGCAGTCCTGGACCACCGAGGAGACCGGCGCCGACCCGTCCCGGCTGGCCGCGCTGCTCACCGAGGCCAAGCCCGACGACACGCTGCTCGTGGACGACCTGGGCGGCTGGGTGGCGGCGCTGCTCGACCCGGCTCAGCAGCCCAACGACGACCTGGCGACCGTGACGGCCCTGGCCGAGGCGGTGCGCTCGTGTGCCGCCCGGCTGGTGCTGGTCAGCCCCGAGGTGGGGCTGTCGCTGGTGCCGGCCACGCCGGTCGGCCGGGCGTTCGCGGACGCGCTGGGCACCGCCAACCAGGCGCTGGCCGGGGCCTGTGACCGGGTGGCGTTCGTGGTGGCCGGGCGGCCGACCTGGCTCAAGACCGGGCCGGACGCGCCCGCGATCGTCACCGACCTGCAGGCGGAGAACGCGGAGACCGGCGCGGGGGCGCTGGGCGTCGACGAGGTCGCCATGCACGACGCGATGACGGCGGCGACCCCTCCCGCCGGCACGCCCGTGATCACGCCCGCCGGCGCGTCCGGCACCGCCGCCGCTGACACGCCCGGGACGGCCGGCGCCGGCGCGGCCGGGGTCGGCGCGGCCGGGGTCGGCACGGCCGGGACCGGCACGGCCGGGACCGGCACGGAGCCGATGTCGGCCGAGGAGGCCGTGGCGGCGCACCGGGCCCGCACCGCGCACGCCGGCGAAGGCGCCCTGCACGCCCCGACCATGGTGCTGCCGCTGGTCGCCAGCGGCGCGGTCATCGAGGCGGGCATGGACCTGCCGCTGCCGGACAGCGACGCCGGGCCGGACGCCCGCGACCGGCTCGCCGGGGTCGACCTGCCCGGGGCGGGCATCGGCACGCTGCTCGAAGCCGTCGAGTTCGCTGCCGCCACCCAGAACACCGCGACCCCACGCGCTTGGGGCCCGGTCCGCGTCCTGCTGATCGACGGCCGGCACGGCGGCGGCGCGGCGGCCGGCGGCGACGAGCAGGACGCCACCCGCCGGGCCGACGAGGCCGAAGCCGGCGAAGGTGCGCTCTCCCGCCTCGCGGCGACCGCGGACGCCGACATCGTGGTGGTCCGCACGCCCCCGTCGGGTGCCATGGAGGACGGCCCGGTGCTCGACGCCGAGGCGGTCGACGCGGCGCTGCGGCAGGGCTGGGCGCTGGCCGACGCGGCCGGCGAAGCCGGCCGGGAAGTCGTCATCCTGGCCTCCTGCGGGGTGGGCACGGAGGCCGCGGCGACGGCCGTGCTGGCCGCGACCACCGGCGCCGAACCGGTGGCGATCCTGCCGCGGGTGCTGGTGCCCGGCGGCTTCTACGACGACGCGGCGTGGATGGTCCGCTGCGCGGCCGTCCGCGACGCGATGCACCGCATCCGCCAGGAGCCGCGCGGCGCCAAGGACATCCTGGCCCAGCTCGGCGGGGCCGACCTGGCCATCGCGACCGGCGCGCTGCTCGGAGCGGCCGCCCGGCGGATGCCGGTGCTGCTGGACGGGCCGCTGGGCATCGCGGCCGGACTGGTGGCCCGCGACCTGGCCAGCCAGGCCCGGCACTGGTGCCTGCTGCCCGACGCGGGCACCCACGCGCTGGTCCGGCAGGGCGCCGACGTGCTCGGGCTGACCCCGGTCGTGCAGCTCGGCCTGGACCTCGGCGAGGGCGCGAACGCGCTGGCGGTACTGCCGCTGCTGCGCTCGGCGATCGCGCTGGGGGGCGCGCTGCCGGTGCACCCGGCGCTGCTGGCCGGACACGGCGACGCCGGCCTGACCGCGGACGAGGACGGACCGGACGGGGACGACGAGCAAAGCTTCGCCGAGCCGGAGCCACACGGCCCCGGCCCGGCCAGTGCCTGACGACCCCAGGCCGGCCGACGCCGAGCCGGCGCAACCCGAGCCGCAACAAGCCCGGCCGGCCGACGCCAAGCCGGCGCAACCCCAGCCGACCAAGCAGCAACCGCCACAAGCCCGGCCGGCCGACGCCGATCCGGCCCGCGATGGGCCGGCTCAAGCGCCCAAGGCCGGGCTGCCGGTGGCCGACGGCCTGCGCCTGGCGCTGACCACCCTCACGGTCCTGCCCGTCCGCACCGGCCGCATCGACCGCCGCAGCGCCGCCGTCGCGATGAGCGCCGCCCCGCTGATCGGCGCCCTGCTCGGTGCGGTCCTGGCCGCCCTCTTCGTCCTGCTGGACCAGGGCCTCCTCGCCGCCACGGTCACCGTGGCCGCGAGCGCCCTGCTCACCCGGGGCCTGCACCTGGACGGCCTGGCCGACACCGCCGACGCCCTCGGCTCCTACCGCCGCGGGGACGCCGCTCTCGCGATCATGAAGAAGTCCGACATCGGCCCGTTCGGCGTCGCGGCCATCGCACTCACCCTGCTGATCCAGGCCGCCGCCCTGCCCGGGTTGACGCCGTGGGCGATCGTCGCGGCCTGGGCCGCCGGCCGCCTCGGTGTCACTCTGGCCTGCCGCCGCGGCGTGCCCTCCGCGCGCCCGGACGGCCTGGGTGCGCTGGTCGCCGCGACCGTACCGGTGCCGGTGGTGATCCTGGCCGCGGCCGTCGTCGCGGCCGGGGCCATCTGGGCGGTGCCGGGCCGTCCGTGGCAGGGTCCGGCCGCCGTCGCCGGCGCGCTGCTGGTGGCGGTCCTGCTGCTGCGCCATGCGGTACGCCGGTTCGGCGGCATCACCGGCGACGTCATCGGCGCGACCGTCGAGCTGACCACCACTCTGACGCTGATCGGCCTAGCCGTGCGCTGAGTCGTACGCCTTGACGACCTTCTTGGGTGCGGTCCGCCGCCACGCCTCCGTCACGACCTGCCGCAACTCGTCCGGATCAGCCTCGGCGAGCACCACCGTCACCCAGCCGAAGCGGCCCACGTACGGCGCGGGCGCGTAGACATGCGGGGCCGCGGCGATGAGCTCGGCCTGGTCCTCCCGGGACGCCTTCACCGAGATGGTGCCGCTCTCGCCGCCGCCCGAGGCGAACATCTTGTCGCCGTACCTCAGGGTGGTGTGGCCCCAGTTCTCGACGAAGACCTCGGCGCACCCGGGCAGGGCCAGGACCCATTCGCGCACCTGGTCGTAGGTGACGCTCACCGCACCGACGGCTGCACGAACGGCGGCTTCACGATCCTGGCCTCGGTCCGGCGGCCCCGGATGTCGATCTGGACCAGGTCGCCCTCGGCCAGCCCGGCGGCCGTGTCGAGCAGGGCCAGTGCGATGCCGATCTTCTTGGTCGGCGAGAACGTGCCGCTGGTGACCTCGCCCACGAGCGCGTCCCCGGCGTACACCTGCATGTGACCCCGCGGGATGCCGCGGCCGGTCAGCTCCAGGCCGCGCAGCAGCCGGCGGGGTCCGGCGGCCTTCTCGGCGAGCAGCGCGTCGCGGCCCCAGAACGCCGGCTTGGACCAGCCGACCGCCCAGCCGGAGCGGGCCTGCACCGGGGTGATCTCCAGGGACAGCTCCTGGCCGTGCAGCGGGTAGCCCATCTCGGTGCGCAGCGTGTCGCGGGCGCCGAGTCCGCACGGGCGCACGCCCGCCTCGACCAGCGCGTCCCAGACGGTGAGCGCGTCGTCCCACGGTACGACCAGCTCGTAGCCCTGCTCGCCGGTGTAGCCGGTGCGGCAGACGATCAGGTCGACGCCGTCGATCCGGGCCGGGTTGAACGACATGTAGTCGTGGCCGGTCGGCAGGCCCAGCTTGGTGACCGTCTCGGCGGAGTGCGGGCCCTGCACGGCGAGGACGGCGTAGCTGCGGTGCTCGTCGGTGACCGTGATGCCCTCGGGCGCGGCGGCGGCGAGCCGGCGGACCACCTCGGCCGTGTTCGCCGCGTTCGGGATCAGGAAGACCTCGTCCGGGCCGATCAGGTACGCGATCAGGTCGTCCACCACCCCGCCGGTGGCGTCGTCGCAGCACAGGGTGTACTGCGCCTTGCCCGGCGCGATGCGGCCCAGGTCGTTGCTGAGGCAGGAGTTGACGAAGTCCGCCGCGCCGGGGCCGGTGACCCGGGCCTTGCCCAGGTGCGACACGTCGAACACGCCGACGGCTTCGCGGACGGAGGTGTGCTCGCGCAGCACGCCGCCACCGGCGTACTCCAGCGGCATCTCCCAGCCGCCGAAGGCGGCGAACTTGGCCCCGAGCGCGACGTGGCGCTCGTGCAAAGGCGAACGGAGCAGGGCTGCGGCCTCGGTCGACATGAGTGGCAACTTACCGGTGACCTCGCATGTGGTTAGCATCGGCGGGACACCATCACCGATCGGCGCGACCCGCGCCGGGGTGACCACACCGCCGGGGCGGCCCACGAGGGGGCTCCGGCCCCTCATCGTCGCGGAGCGCCCGAGTGACCCACCCCGCCCCCTCTCTCACCCTGGTCGACAGCGACCCCGCCGAACTGGCCGTCGATGCGATCGTCATCGGGCTGCACAGTCAGCCCGACGAGGGTGGCGCCCTGCTGCCGGCCGCCGGCGCGGAGAGCATCGCCGCCGCGTTCGACGGCAAGCTGACCTCGACCCTGGCCCTGCTGGGGGCCACCGGCGCCCCCGGCGAGGTGACCAAGCTGGCCACGCTGGGCACCATCGCCGCGCCGCTGGTGGTCGCCGTCGGCCTGGGCGACGAGCCGTCCGGCTCCGCGCCCGCCACCGAGACGCTGCGCCGGGGCACGGGTGCCGCGGTGCGCGCGCTGGCCGGCAGTGACACGGTCGCGCTGGCGCTGCCGGTGCCCGACGACACCGACGCGCCCGGGGTGCTACGGGCGATCCTCGAGGGTGCGCTGCTCGGGTCGTACCGGTTCGCCGGCTACAAGACCAAGCCGCAGCCGACCCGCCGCGACCCGGTCAAGGCCCTGCAGGTCACCGTGCCGGACGCCACCGACGCGGCGGCCGCGGCCGAGGTGACCCGGGCCGAGGTGGTCTCGAAGGTCGTCCGGCTGACCCGCGACTGGGTCAACACCGCGCCCAACGAGCTGCGCCCGCCGCAGTTCGCCGACGCCGTGGTCGCCGCGGCCGAGGGCACCGGCCTCGAGGTGGAGGTGCTCGACTTCGACGCGCTCAAGGCCGGTGGCTACGGCGGCATCGTCGCCGTCGGCCAGGGCTCCGAGGCGCCGCCGCGGCTGGTCAAGCTCAGCTACACGCCCGAGGGCGTGACCGACCCGAAGCGGGTCGCGCTGGTCGGCAAGGGCATCACCTTCGACACCGGCGGCATCAGCATCAAGCCGACCGCCGGCATGTGGGAGATGAAGTCGGACATGGCCGGCGCCGCCGCCGTCGGCGCGGCCCTGCTGGCCGTGGCCGCGCTCAAGCCGGCTGTCGCGGTCACCGGCTACCTGGCCATGGCCGAGAACATGCCTTCCGGTACGGCGTACCGGCCGGGCGACGTCATCACCATGTTCAGCGGCAAGCGGGTCGAGGTGCTCAACACCGACGCCGAGGGCCGGATGGTGCTGGCCGACGCGATCGCCCGGGCCTGCGCCGACGGCACCGACTACGTCTTCGAGACCTCGACCCTGACCGGCGGTCAGGTGGTCGCGCTGGGCAAGCGGATCGCCGGCGTGATGGGCTCGCCGGAGACCTGCGAGCGGGTCAAGGCGGCCGGGGACGCCGTCGGCGAGCCGGCCTGGCCGATGCCGCTGCCGGACGACGTGCGCAAGGGCATGGAGTCCGAGATCGCCGACATCAGCCAGGTCAACGCGAGCATGGACCGGGCCGGTCACATGCTGCAGGGCGGCGTCTTCCTGCGCGAGTTCGTGGCCGACGGGGTCGAGTGGGCGCACATCGACATCGCCGGGCCGTCGTACCACACGGGCGAGCCGAACGGTTACTGGACCAAGGGTGGCACCGGCGTGCCGGTGCGCACGCTGCTGGCGCTGGTCGACGACGTCGCCGCCAACGGCTGAGCCGCGGGGCGCCGCCCGGCTTCAGGAGGCCGGGCGGCGTTTCTGGCGCTCGTTGTAGTCGCGCATCCGTTGCGGGTAGCCCATCAGCCGGATGTCGTAGACCGGCATCGCCAGCTGGTGGGCGAAGCGCCGGGCGCCTTCCGGGGAATCGACGCGCCGGCGGGTCCACTCACCGTCGTGCGCGACCAACAGGAGCGTGGTCTCGGTCACCGTCGTCCGCGGCTCGATGAAACCCTCCACACCCCGCCGGGAACGGACGAACTCCGCAAGGTGGTCGAAATCGGCGCGATCGGCTGTCCGGCCCACACCGCGGGACGGCTCTTTCCGCCGCCGGAACCAAGCCACGCCACGCTCCTCACGTTCGACTGCGGTCAGGGTACGTCCTCGCCCGGTGTCGTTGGGCACCTGACTACATCGATCGTTGCGGGAAGTGACAAGATGGCCAGGACAGCTGTGACCGTTTCCACCATGTGACCCATGGGGAGACGAACGCGATCTGGGAGTAGACGTGAGCCAGCCTGGCGGAACCTTCGACATCGTGATCCTCGGTGCCGGCAGCGGCGGTTACGCCGCCGCCCTGCGCGCGGCCGAGCTGAACCTGTCGGTGGCACTGATCGACAAGGCCGAGCTGGGCGGCACCTGCCTGCACCGCGGTTGCATCCCGACCAAGGCGCTGCTGCACGCGGCCGAGGTCGCGGACCAGACCCGCGAGAGCGAGCAGTTCGGCGTCAAGGCCGACCTGGTCGGCATCGACATGGCCGGCGTGAACGCGTACAAGGACGGCGTCGTCGGCCGGCTCTACAAGGGCCTGCAGGGCCTGATGAAGCAGCCCAACATCACCCTGGTCCAGGGCGCCGGCAAGCTGGTCTCCCAGGACACCGTCGAGGTCGACGGCCAGCGGTACACCGGCCGCAACGTCATCCTCGCCACCGGCTCGTACTCCCGCTCGCTGCCCGGCCTGGAGGTCGACGGCAAGCGCGTGCTGACCAGTGAGCACGCTCTCAAGCTGGACCGCGTGCCGAGCTCCGCGATCGTGCTGGGCGGCGGCGTCATCGGCGTCGAGTTCGCCAGCGTCTGGAAGTCCTTCGGCGCCGACGTGACCATCCTGGAGGCGCTGCCCCGGCTGGTCGCCGCCGAGGACGAGGAGATCTCCAAGGCCCTCGAGCGGGCGTTCCGCAAGCGGAAGATCAACTTCAAGGTCGGCAAGCCGTTCGAGAAGGTCGAGCACACCGAGAACGGCGTCAAGGCGTACCTGGCCGGCGGCGAGACGGTCGAGGCCGAGATCCTGCTGGTCGCGGTCGGCCGCGGCCCGACCACCAAGGACCTGGGGTACGAGCAGCAAGGCATCACGCTCGACCGGGGTTTCGTGATCACCAACGAGCGGCTGCACACCGGCGTCGGCAACATCTACGCGGTCGGCGACATCGTGCCCGGCCTGCAGCTCGCGCACCGCGGCTTCCAGCAGGGCATCTTCGTCGCCGAGGAGATCGCGGGCAGGAACCCGGCGGTCATCGACGAGAACGGCATCCCCCGGGTCACCTACTCCGACCCCGAGATCGCCTCCGTCGGCCTGACCGAGTCGCGCGCCCGCGAACAGTACGGCGACGACAGGGTCTCGACCTACAACTACAACCTCGGCGGCAACGGCAAGAGCCAGATCCTCAAGACGCAGGGCTTCGTGAAGCTGGTCCGGGTCAACGACGGCCCGGTCGTCGGCGTGCACATGGTCGGCGCGCGCATGGGTGAGCTCGTCGGGGAGGCGCAGCTGATCTACAACTGGGAAGCTTTCCCGGAAGAGGTCGCCCAGCTCGTGCACGCCCACCCGACGCAGAACGAGGCGCTCGGCGAGGCGTTCCTCGCACTTGCGGGCAAGCCCCTGCACGCACACGCCTGATTTCCTGTTCGCCCGTCCGACCGCCCCACCACCACCCCTGACCGGACTAAAGGCCCGATTAACGGTTTAAGGAGTTCTGAGACATGCCGGTATCGGTCACCATGCCGCGGCTCGGTGAGAGCGTCACCGAGGGCACCGTCACGCGCTGGCTCAAGCAGGAGGGCGAGCGGGTCGAGGCCGACGAGCCGCTGCTCGAGGTCTCCACCGACAAGGTCGACACCGAGATCCCGTCGCCGGCCGCCGGGGTGCTCTCGCGCATCGTCGTCGGCGAGGACGAGACGGCCGACGTCGGCAGCGAGCTCGCGATCATCGCGGGCGACGGTGAGGACGCGGGCTCGTCCGCCCCGGCCCCGGCCGAGGAGGCCCAGGCGGCTGAGCCCGAGGCCGAGCCGGCCGAGACCGAGCCGGAGCCGGAGCCCGAGCCCGCCGCGCTCGACACCCCCTCGACCGAGAAGCCGGTCGAGGAGGAGGCTCCTGCGCCGCAGACCGCCGCCCCCGCCGGTGGCTCCGAGGGCACGGCCGTCAAGATGCCCGCCCTGGGCGAGAGCGTCACCGAGGGCACGGTCACCCGCTGGCTCAAGCAGGTCGGCGACACCATCGAGGTCGACGAGCCGCTGCTCGAGGTCTCGACCGACAAGGTCGACACGGAGATCCCGTCGCCGGTGGCCGGCACGGTCCTGGAGATCAAGGTCCCCGAGGACGAGACCGCCGACGTCGGCGCCGAGCTGGCCATCATCGGCACCCCGGGCGACGCCCCCGCCGCGGCCCCGTCGCCGTCCGCCCCGGCACCGCAGCAGGCCGAGGCCCCCAAGGCCGAAGCGCCCAAGGCCGAAGCCCCCAAGGCCGAGGCCCCGAAGCCGGCGCCGCAGCAGCAGTCCGCGCCGCTGGTCGAGTCGAAGCCCGCCCCGGAGCCGGTCGGCGAGTCCTACGCCGACCCGTCGCCCGAGGTCGAGGCCGGACAGCCCGCGCCGCCCGCGCCGTCCGCGCCGTCCGCGCCCGCGCAGTCCAGCGCCCCGGCCGCCGAGACGGTCAAGGCCAACGGGGCCGGCGACGCCGGTTACGTGACCCCGCTGGTCCGCAAGCTCGCCGCCGAGAAGGGGGTCGACCTGTCGTCGATCACCGGCACCGGTGTCGGCGGCCGGATCCGCAAGCAGGACGTCATCGAGGCCGCGGACAAGGCTGCGGCCGCGAAGGCCGAGGCGGCCAAGCCGAAGCCCGCCGCCGCACCGGCCGCGGCGCCCACCGCCGCGAAGCCCGCGCCGAGCCCGCTGCGGGGCCGCACCGAGAAGCTGACCCGCACCCGCGCGACGATCGCCCGCCGCATGGTCGAGTCGCTGCAGATCTCGGCCCAGCTCACCACCGTCGTCGAGGTCGACGTCACCAAGATCGCCAACCTGCGGAACAAGGCCAAGGCCGACTTCCTGGCCAAGAACGGCGCGAAGCTCACCTTCCTGCCGTTCCTGGCGCTGGCCGCGGTCGAGGCGCTGCGCCAGCACCCCGTGGTCAACTCGTCCATCGACCAGGAGGCCGGCACGGTCACCTACCACGACGGCGAGCACCTCGGCATCGCGGTGGACACCCCGAAGGGCCTGATCGTCCCGGTGATCCGCGACGCCGGCGACCTCAACCTGGCCGGCCTGGCCAAGCGGATCGCCGACGTGGCCGAGCGCACCCGCAACAACAAGATCAGCCCGGACGAGCTCTCCGGCGGCACCTTCACGCTGACCAACACGGGCAGCCGCGGTGCGCTCTTCGACACGCCGATCATCAACCAGCCGCAGGTCGGCATCCTCGGCACCGGCGCGGTCGTCAAGCGCGCCGTGGTCGTCGAGGACCCGAACCTCGGTGAGCTGATCGTGCCGCGCTCGATGATCTACCTGGCGCTCAGCTACGACCACCGGATCGTGGACGGCGCGGACGCCGCCCGCTTCCTGGTGACGATGAAGGAGCGCCTCGAGGCCGGTCAGTTCGAGGGCGACCTGGGCCTCAGCGCCTGACGCGGGACAGGACATGAAGAAGGGGCGCTTCGGCGCCCCTTCTTTGTTTTGAGCGGGTTCAACTTCGGGAATGATGGAGATATGCGGATTCTCCTGGCCGGCGCGTCCGGTTTCCTCGGCACCCGGCTCGCCGAGCGGCTGCGCGCCGCCGGTCACGACATCACCCGGCTCGTCCGGCACCCCGCCCAGGCCGCCGACGAGGCCACCTGGAAGCCGTCCTCCGGCCAGCTCGACCAGGCCGTGGTCGCGGGAGCCGACGCGGTGATCAATCTGGCCGGTGCCGGCGTCGGCGACAAGCGCTGGAACGCCCGGTACAAGAGCCTGATCCGCAGCAGCCGGGTGGACACGGCCGGCACGATCGCCCACGCGATCAAGAACCTGCCGGCCGGCGACCGCCCCCGCGTGCTGCTCCAGTCGTCCGCCGTCGGCTGGTACGGCGACACCGGCGACCGCCCGGTCACCGAGGAGGCCCCGGCGGGCACCGGCTTCCTGGCCGACGTGTGCCGGGTGTGGGAGGCCGCGGCCCGTCCCGCCGAGGACGCCGGCACCCGGGTGGCCCTGCTGCGCACCGGGCTCCCACTGGATGAGAACGGCGGACTGCTGAAACCACAGATGTTGCCGTTCCGGATGGGCGCCGGCGCCAAGCTCGGCGGCGGCAAGCAGTGGGTCCCCTGGATCGGTCTGGCCGACTGGCTCGGCGCCGTCGACTTCCTGCTGGAGCGCGACGATCTGGCCGGCCCGGTCAACCTGGTCGGTCCCGAACCGGTCACCAACGCCACGTTCACGCAGGTCCTCGCCAAGGTGCTGCACCGGCCCGCGGTGCTGCAGGTGCCGGGGATCGCCCTGCAGGTCGCCCTGGGCGAGTTCGCCCACGAGGCGCTGCGCAGCCAGCGCGTGCTGCCGGGGGTGCTGCGGAAGGCCGGCTTCACCTTCACCCAGCCGACCCTGGAGGCGGCGCTGCGGGCGGCAGTGGATCAGCAATCGAGTACGGCGGGCAGGCCGTAGCGCCGAAGCTTGCTAACCTGCGCCTGGTGTCCGTCGTCGCCCCAGCCCCGTCCGAGCCCGCCGACCCGCCGGTCGAATCCCCGACCCGCCGAGGCGGCCGTTCCTGGCGCCCACATCTGATCGTCGCCGTGGTCGCGCTGGCGCTCGCCGTCTGGGTGACCAACGGGCTGTGGCGGGACCCGGCCGGGCACGTCCTCGCGAAGAACGCGGGCGACCAGGCGTTCTTCGAGTGGCTGCTGGGCTACGGCGTCTACCTCCTGGGCCACGGCGCCGATCCGTTCTTCACCGACCTGCTGAACACCCCGGTCGGCGTGAACCTGGCCGCCAACACCTCCATCACCGTCTACATCGTGCTGTTCTCGCCCCTGACCATCCTGGCCGGTCCCGCGATCAGCTTCACGACGATCCTCACCCTGAACCTCGCCGCCGCCGCCTTCACCTGGTATCTGTTCCTGCGCCGCTATCTGGTGCGCCGGGCGGCCGCCGCGGCCCTCGGCGGATTGTTCTGCGGCTTCGCGCCCGGCTTCATCTCGCACGCCAACGGCCACCTCAACTGGACCGCCGGCTGGATTCCGCCGCTGGTGCTGTGGTGGGTGCTCAAGCTGCCCGAGCCGCGCCGCTGGCTGCGCCACGGACTGATCCTCGGCGTCCTGGTCGCGATCGGCTTCTCGATCGCCGCCGAAGGGCTGTTCTTCACCGCGCTGGCCACCGGGGTGTTCCTGGTGACGCGGTCGCTGATGCCGCACTGCCGGGCCGCGGCCCGCGCCGCACTGCCGACCGTGCTGGCCGGGCTGGGCGTGACGGCCGTCGTCGCCGGGACCCTGCTGGCGTACCCGCTCTACATGCACTTCGCCGGGCCGCAGACCTTCAAGGGCACCGGTTTCAACCAGGCCCACTACGCCGAGGACATCGGGGCGTACCTGGGCTACCCGACCCGGTCCCTGGCCGGATGGCTGGGGCTGGGCAGCGACCTGGCGCCGAACCCGACCGAGGAGACGTCGTTCTTCGGCCTGCCGCTGATGGTGCTGGCCGTGGCGTCCCTGGTGATGCTGCGTCGGCACGCGCGTCCGGGCCGGTTCGAGACCCTGACCGGGATCTATGCGGTCGGTGCCGTCTTCCTGCTGCTGTCCCTGGGGCCACAGCTCAAGTTCTTCAAGGACGCCACCGAGATCAAGCTGCCGTACGCGGCTCTGCTCGACCTGCCGCTCTTCGACTCGGCCCTGCCCGGCCGTTTCGCCCTGGTGGTGGCCTGCGTGATCGGCATCGTGCTGGCGCTCACCGCCGACCGTCTGCTGACCGAGCCGATGCCGTCGGTACGCGAGCACACCTGGTGGGCGGCCGCCTTCGCCGTCGCGCTGGTGCCGCTGTTCCCGATGCCGGTGCTGACCGGTGACCGCGCACCCGAGCCCGCGTTCATCGCCGACGGCCTCTGGAAGCAGTACGTGAGCGACGGCGGGGTGCTGACCGCGCTGCCGTTCGCGACCACCGACACCGCGGACGGGCAGCGCTGGCAGGCGTACACGATGGCCCGCGGCGGCAAGCAGTTCCGGATGCCGGACGGCTACTTCCTCGGCCCCGGCGGCCCGGAGGGCGTCGGGCAGATCGGCGCCAGCCCCCGGCAGACCGACTGGAAGTTCCTGCGCGCCGCCCTGTACGGCGAGATCGTCCCGATCGGCGACTACGACCGCGAGCAGACCCGCAACGACCTGGCCTACTGGAAGGTCGAGGCGGTGTTCCTGGCGCCGCAGGTGACCGGCTCGCAGGGCCCGGTGTTCCGGGCCGCGGTGGAGATGACGGCCATCGACCTGCTCGGCGAGCCGGAACGCGTCGGCGGTGTCCTGGTGTGGCGCATCCGGCCGGGCATCGACCCGGTGGCCCGCGGAAACTGACGGACTAGGCTGGTCCGCGTGACGACTTCTACGTTGCGGGTGCTGCGTCCGGGGCTGGTCGACTACCGCGAGGCCTGGGAGACCCAGCGCCGGCTGCACGACGCCGTGGTGGCCGGCACCGAGCCCGACACCATCCTGCTGCTCGAGCACCCCAGCGTCTTCACCGCCGGCAAGCGCACCGAGCCGATGGACCGCCCGCTGGACGGCACCCCGGTGGTCGACGTCGACCGCGGCGGCAAGATCACCTGGCACGGCCCGGGCCAGCTCGTCGGCTACCCGATCGTCAAGCTGGCCGACCCGATCGACGTGGTCGCCTACGTCCGCCGCGTCGAGCAGCTGCTCATCGACGTGTGCGCCGAGTTCGGCGTGACCACCGACCGGGTCGAGGGCCGCAGCGGCGCCTGGGTCCGCGCCGACGACCGCGGCCCCGACCGCAAGATCGCGGCGATCGGCATCCGGGTGGCCCGCGGCGTCACCCAGCACGGCTTCGCCATCAACGGCGACTGTGACCTCAGCAACTTCGACCGTTTCGTGCCGTGCGGCATCCGCGACGCGGGCGTGACGTCGCTGAGCGCGGAGCTGGGCCGGCCGGTGACGGTCGACGACCTGCTGCCGGTCGTCGAACGCCACCTGCCGACGCTGCTGTGAGCCTCTACCGCGACCCGCGCGACAAGCGGGTCTTCGTGCCGAAACCGGGCGGCGGGGTGGCGCTGAACTTCAGCCACTCGATCGCCTGGTGGATCGTGATCTGCATGACGATCCTCCCGCTGATCATCGTCACCGGCATGACGATCGCCGTCTTCATCTGAGCCCGGTCGTCACGGCGTGACGCGGTGCAGGTCGCGGGGAAAGGCCGTGACCTCCCGGACGTTCGCCGCGCCGGTCAGCCGGGCCACGAAACGTTCCAGCCCGATCGCGAAGCCGCCGTGCGGTGGCATCCCGTACCGGAAACCGTCGAGATAGCCCCGGTAAGCCTCCGCCGGCTCACCCCGCGCGGCCAGCGCGGCCTCGTAGTCGGCGTAGCGGTGCAGCCGCTGGCCGCCGGTGACCAGCTCGAGCCCGCGGAACAACAGGTCGAAGCTGTTCGACCAGACCGGGTCGGACGGCTGCGGATGGGTGTAGAACGGCCGCTTGCGCATCGGATAGCCGGTCACGAAGACGAACTCCGACCCGTGCTCGCGCAGCGACCACTCCCCCAGCGCCCGCTCGTGCGCCGGGGCCAGGTCCGGCTCGTCCGCCGGCGCGCCCGCGATCCGCAAGGCCTCCGCGAAATGCACGGCCGGAATCTCCGCCGGCACTTTTGGCACGGCGGTCCCGGTCCGCTCGGCCACCGTGGCGGTCATCGTGGCCACCACCTCGGTGAGCACGGCCATCACGTCGCGGTGGTCGGCGATGAAGCCCAGCTCCGCGTCCAGCGACGTGTACTGGGCCAGGTGCCGGGCCGTGTCGTGCGGCTCGGCCCGGAACACCGGCCCGACCTCGTAGACCCGCTCGAACACCCCGACCATCAGCTGCTTGTAGAACTGCGGTGACTGGGCCAGGTAGGCGGGCCGGCCGAAGTAGTCGAGCGCGAACACGTTCGCCCCGGACTCGGTCGCCGACGCCACGATCTTCGGGGTGTGGATCTCGATGAAGCGCCGCTGCTCCAGCGCGGCCCGAAAGCCCGCGGTCGCGGCGGCCGCGATCCGCAGGGCGCCGGCCCGGCGGGGGTGCCGCAACGACAGAGCGGCATGGTCGAGCTGGGTGGGCAGAGTCGCGGTCAGCGCGGGCCGATGCAGATCAAAAGGCAACGGTACGGACACAGCGTTCAGGATCCGCGGCAGAGCAGGAGCGGTAAGCTCGACCCCCGCCGGCGCAGCCGGGTTCGCCGTGACGGTGCCGGTCAGCTCGATCACGGACTCCTCGCCCAGCGTCTCGATCACGGCCCGGACCTCGGGCTCGGTGACGACGACCTGGGTGAGCCCGGCGGCGTCCCGGACTATCAGGAACGCCACGGACTTGAGCAGCCGGCGGCGGTGGACCCAGCCGGCGACCGTGACGGTCTCGCCGGTGTGCCGGGCCAGTTCGGTGGAGAGGATGCGTTGCACGGCTTTTACCTCCTCGGTGACTGCAACGCGGCCCCAGGGAGGTGTGGGCGAGCGGGATCCTCGCGGTGCCACCACACCTTCACGCCTTGATCAGGCGCCTCTTGTCGTGCCGGTGCTGACCTGGCATGCCCTCCTGGCCCTCGCAAGCTCGGTGCAGTCGGTCATGCCGGCTCAGGAGTGTCTTCACGCCCCGGCACCGGGCCACCCTCACAGCTGCTGGTGGCTCTCTCGGCCGGCGGGATCGGGGCGCTACTCGGTTCCGTCAACACCGTGGACGGGACCTTAACAGCGCCCGGACGACCGGCAAACCGGGTTTCCCCGGCAGGCGTGAGAGCACTCACAGAAACTGCTGTGTGAGCCTCACCGCCCCCGCAACGGTTGATCTTGCTTTCGGCGTAACCTCAGCCTTGTGACTATTGCTCCCGAGGGCCGCCGCATGCTGCGCATCGAGGCGCGCAACGCCGAAACTCCCATCGAGCGCAAGCCGCCGTGGATCAAAGTCAAAGCCAAGATGGGCCCGGAATACACGCACATGCGTGGTCTGGTGCAGAAAGAGGGCCTGCACACGGTCTGCCAGGAGGCGGGCTGCCCCAACATCTACGAATGTTGGGAGGACCGCGAGGCGACCTTCCTCATCGGCGGTGATCAGTGCACCCGCCGCTGCGACTTCTGCCAGATCGACACGGGCAAGCCGGCCGAGTTCGACGCCGACGAGCCGCGCCGCGTGGGCGAGTCCGTCGCCACCATGGGCCTGAAATACGCGACGGTCACCGGCGTCGCCCGCGACGACCTCCCCGACGGCGGCGCCTGGCTCTACGCGGAGACCGTCCGCCAGATCCACAAGCTCCAGCCCGGCTGCGGCGTCGAGCTGCTGATCCCCGACTTCAACGCGGAGCCCGACCAGCTCGCCGAGGTCTTCGGCGCGGCGCCCGAGGTTCTCGCGCACAACGTCGAGACGGTCCCCCGCATCTTCAAGCGCATCCGCCCGGGCTTCCGCTACGAGCGCTCCCTCGACGTGATCACCCAGGCCCGCGCGGCCGGCCTGGTCACCAAGAGCAACCTGATCCTGGGCATGGGCGAGGAGCGGTCCGAGGTCTCCCAGGCCCTGCGCGACCTGCACGCGGCCGGCTGCGAGCTGATCACCATCACGCAGTATCTGCGCCCCACCCCCCGCCACCACCCGGTGGAGCGCTGGGTGAAGCCGGAAGAGTTCGTCGAGCTCAACCAGGAGGCCGAGGAGATCGGCTTCGCAGGCGTGATGAGCGGCCCCCTGGTCCGCTCCTCCTACCGCGCCGGCCGGCTTTACCAGCAGGCCCTCGCCGCCCGCGGCTGAGCCCCTCCCGCCGCTGACAATGCGTCTCTCCCGGTGAGGCGCTCCGGTTCGGCGTGCCTACTGACCGGTGACGCCCATCGGGCCGGGGGCCCGACCTGGACCGCGCCCCACGGCGGACCGGCGGCGAGAGCGATCCGCTGACGATCAGCGCGGCTCGAGCCGGCGGTGCTCACCGACGCCGTCCACCACGCCGTGCGCGATCCGAAACCGGCGCCCGACGCAGGGTGGTGCCGGTCGCCTCCTTGAAGAGACATTCGGCGCGCTCGGAGCAGAGCCGGCTTCGGCCGGTGTCCGGCAGCGGTCGGCATCCGCCACCATCCGGCCCGGACCCGGACGGCGATCCACGAGCAAAGCGGTCCCCGGGGGGCGGCCCGCAGCAGCTCCGGCATCGGTCACGCGGTGCCGGCCCGCCGGCTCGCCCGGCCGGGCGAGCCGCAGAATGCACGGCTTGCGGGGCCGGCGGGCCGCACGGCCTGCGGGGCCGCACGGCCTGCGGAGGCAGCCAGGCCTCCGGACCCGCGGCGGCGGCGACCGCAACGACTACGGCGACTACGGCTGTCTCGGCGTGGCTGGCCCGGCGCTGAGCCGTCAGTCGTCGAGCAGTCCCAGACGGTGCGCGACCGCGGCGGCCTCGCCGCGGCTCGCCACCGCCAGCTTCGCGATGATCCGGGACACGTGCACGCTGGCCGTCTTCGGCGAGATGTAGAGCTGCTTGGCGATGCCGCTGTTGCTGAGCCCCTCGGCCACCAGCCGCAGCACCTCACGTTCCCGGTCGGTCAGTGTCTCCGTACCGGTGACGGCTGGATGTGCCGCCGAGCGCAACCCGATCCGCCGGGCCAGGGTGTCCGCGGCCTCGGCCAGCGGCCTGGCGCCCAGCGCGCCCGCCACCGCCGCCACCTCCTCGACCGCTTCCGCCGCACCCGGGCGGTCGCCGGCGCCGGCCGCGGCCGTGGCCAGCCCCAGCAGCGCCACCGCCAGCGGATAGCGCTGACCGTCGGCCCGCCACGCGGCCACCGCCTCGCGCCACAGCTGCGGCCGGCCGGTCAGCGTGGCGGCGAGCTGCGCCGCATACGCGCGGTCGCTCGGATGGCGCTGCGGCATCGTCCCGGCGAGTTGCCTGATCCGGGCGGCCAGCTGGTCGTCGGCCGACTCAGCGGCGGCCGTGGCCGCGACGGCGAGCAGCGGCCAGCCGTAGCGTGGGCGGTCGGCGAGCGTCGGCTCCTCCACCGCCGCCCGGGCCGCGGTGAGCGCCGCCGCCGGGTCGCCGGTGTGCCGGGCGAGCGAGATGCGCAACTCCAGCAGGGACAGCTTGTTCTCCCGGTGCAGGAACGGGCGACCGAGGAACGCGATGGCCCGGTGGGCCAGCGGCTCGGCGCCCTCGTGCCCGCGGGCCAGGCGCAGCGCGGTCCGCAACCGCATCCACGGCAACGCCAGCGTTCCGGGCGGATCGAGGCGCGCGGCCTCCGCGCACCGGGCGTCCGCCTCGTCCCAGCGGCCCAGGGCCATCAGCGCCTCGGCGTGGTTGGCCAGCAGGAACACCCCGGTGGTGCGGTGCACCCCGACCCGGTCCGCGTACGGCACGCCCTCGGCCGCCGTGGCCGCGGACTCCTCGTAGCGGCCCAGCTCGAACAGGGTGTCGGAGACGTTGACCAGCGCGCGGGCGAGGTTGGGCAGGTCGCCGGTCTCGCGGGCGCGTACCGCGGCGGCCTGCATCGCGGGCAGCGCCTCCACGGCTGACAACCGGCCGCCGCACACCTGGCCGTAGGTGATGGTCGCGGACACCTGGGCGGACACGTCGCCGACCTCGCGGGCGGCGGCGATGGCCTCCTCGGCGACCCGGCCGGCCTCCTCGTCGTCGACCCCGCCGAGCGCGTACGCGACGTCGGCGATCAGCGTCACCCGTTCCTGCGACGGCGGCGCCGCGCGGAGCAGCCTGTACGCCTCCCGGGCCTCCGTCGCGCCGTCGCTGGTGCCCGCGTTGTAGAGCAGTTTGCTGCGGCGCACGAGCAGCCGGGCCGCGCGCACCGGCTCGGCCTCGACGTCCAGGTCGGCCAGCGCCGCCTTGGTCAGCTTGAGCGCGCGCTGGTGGTCGCCGGCGTCGATGGCCACCAGGCCGGTCTCCTCGAGCAGGTCGAGGTGGCTGGCGCCGAGCAGCTGCGCCGCCTCGGGGACCTGCTCCCACAGCTCCAGGACCCGCTCCAGCAGCCGGGCCTGCTCCGCGTACGCGTACCGCCGGCCGGCCGCCTGCGCCGCGCGGTGGGCAGCGACCAGGGCCTTGGGGTAGTCGTGGGCCTGGTACCAGTGATGGGCGATCTCCGCCGGGGCGCGGCCCATCGCGACCAGGTGCGGCTCGGCCTCGACCGCCTCGGCGTACCGCGCGTGCAGCCGGGCGTGCTCCCCCGGCAGCAGGTCGTCGTGGACCGCCTCGCGCACCAGGGCGTGCCGGAACTCGTAGCCACCGTCGGCGTCGAAGGCGATCAGCTGAGCCGCGACGACGGCCCGCAGCGCCGACTCCAGGTCGGCCTCGTCGATGCCGGCGACCCGGCTGAGCAGTTCGTGACCGAACTCGGTGCCGCCGACCGCGGCCATCCGCAGCACGCGCTGGGCGGCGTCGCTGAGCTGGTCGACTCGGCTCAGCAGCAGGTCGCGCAGGCTGTGCGGGATGTCGCAGCAGGTCGGGTCGGCGGACGCGGCGAACTGCTCGATGAAGAACGGGTTGCCCTGGGCGCGCTCGTGGACGGCGTCGACCGTGCGCGGCTCCGGCTCGGCGCCCAGCAGGTGGGTCAGCATCTCGGCGGTGCCGTCGCGGTCGAGGCGGTCCAGGTCGGCGCGTTGCACGCCCCGGACCCGGTCGAGCTCGGCCAGGAACGGCCGCAGCGGATGGCCGCGGTGCAGTTCATCGGTCCGGTACGTGGCCAGCAGCAGCACGTGCGGCAGCCGGGCCGAGCGGATCAGGAAGCCGATCAGGTCCCGGGTCGAACGGTCGGCCCAGTGCAGATCCTCGATCACCAGCACCAGCGGCTGCCGCTCGGCGAGCCGGTCGAACAGGGCCGCGACCAGCTCGAACAGGTAGCCGCGGCGGGCCTCGCCGACGGCCTCCGGGGGCGGCGGGCCCAGCTCGGGCAGCAGCCGCGCGAAGTCCTGCTCGCGCCCGTCGAGCACCTCGGGGCCGTCGGTGTGCACCAGCCGGCGCAGCGCGGCCGCGAACGGCGCGAAGGGCAGGCCCTCCTCGCCGAGCTCCAGGCACTGACCGGTGAGCACCCGGGCGCCCTCCGCGGTGGCGACCCGGCAGAACTCCTCCACCAGCCGGGTTTTGCCGACCCCCGCCTCGCCGCCGACCAGCACGGTCGACGGCTCGGCGTTGCGGGTGCGCTTCAGGGCGTCGCGCAGCACAGCGAGATCGGCCTCCCGGCCGACCAGGAACTCACTGCTGGCTTGCGCCGTCACGCCGTCGAGCATGTCATGCCACGGCCCCGGCGCGCCTGCCCCGAAGAGCACGCTCATGACGCTGCGGGCCCGCCCCGGCGGGTGGGCCAATGCCACCGGGAACGCCGGTGCCGGCCCGCGGCGACCTCGTGGGCGAGGTGGTCGGCGGCGGCGGCGCGGCGCCACTCCCGGGAGCGCTGGTGGTGGAGGTCGAGCTGGAATTCGGGGTCACTGAGCGGGAACATCACAACTCCTCGCGATCGGTCGTCCTTGCTGTCCTCGACTCTTCGCGGGAAGGTCCCCGCCCCGCATGGGGAAGGTCCCCCATATTCGCCGCCCGGGTGCCTCAGCTGAGGGTCCTGGGCGACTAAGGCACCCGGCTGACCACTACACTTTCGGGTATGGCAAAACCCCAGGAGAAGGTGTCGTTCGTCGAGCGCCTGAAGCAGATCGGCCAGGTGTTCGCGTTCACGGCGCGGCAGGACAAGTGGTTCGTCCCGCTGATCGTCGCGGCGGTGCTGATCCCGCTGGCCGTGACCGTGCTGCTCGTCCTCCTGGGCCTGGGCTGGGTGTGGATCCCGATCGGCGTGATGGTCACCCTGCTGGCCGCGCTGATCGTGCTCAACCTGCGGTCGAACACCGCGATGATGAACGCCGCCGAGGGCCAGCCCGGCGCGGCCGCCTCGATCATGGAGAACATGCGCGGCGACTGGCGGGTCCGCCCGGCGGCCAGCTCCACCACCCAGTTCGACATGGTGCACATCGTGATCGGGCGCCCCGGCGTGATCCTGCTGGGCGAGGGTCAGCCGCAGCGCGTCCGCAACCTGCTGGGCCAGGAGAAGCGCCGCCTGTCCAAGGTCATCGGCAGCGCCCCGATGTACGACTACATGATCGGCCCGAACGAGGGCGAGCTGTCGATCCGCAAGCTCCGCACGACGGTGATGAAGCTGCCCCGCAACCTGACCGGCAAGGACGTCAACGCCCTGGACAAGCGGCTGGGCGCGCTGATGGCCCGCCCGCAGATGCCCAAGGGCGCGATCCCCAAGAACATGCGCCCGGGCGGCAAGGGCATGCGCCAGCCGCGCCCCCGCTGACCCTGCGCACCGCCTCGGATCCGCTGCCGGCCCGCCCGCAGCGGATCCTCGTGGCAGGCACCTCCGGCTCGGGCAAGACCACGCTGGCGGCCCGGATCGCCGTCGCGCTGCAGATCCCGCACACAGAGATCGACAGCCTGTTCCACGGCCCGCAGTGGACGCCCCGGCCGACGTTCGAGGCGGACGTGCACCGGGTCACCGCCGAGCCGGCCTGGGTCGTCGAATGGCAGTACACCTCGGTGCGCGCCCACCTGGCCGGGCGCGCCGACCTGCTGGTGTGGCTCGATCTGCCCCGGGCCCTGGTGATGCGCCAGGTCATCCGCCGCACGGTGATCCGCCGCCTGCGCCGCGAAAAGCTGTGGAACGGCAACGTCGAGGCGCCGCTGTGGACGATCCTGACGACCAAGGACCACATCGTGCGCTGGGCCTGGCAGACCCACGGCACGGCGAAGGACCAGGTGCTGACCCTGATGCGCGAACGGCCGGGCCTCGACGTGGTCCGCCTGCGCAGCCGGGACGAGATCGAGCGGTGGCTGCGGGGACCGTTGCGCCAGGCCCTACGCTGACGGCCATGATCGAGAGGCCGAGTCAGACCTGGCAACGGCGGGTTGCCGAGCAGGAAGCGGCGGTCGCGGCGGGCACGCTCCCCCGCGACCAGGCGTACGCCGCGGAGCTGTGGCCGGCTGAGGCAACTGCGGCGGTCGACGTCGTGCTGACGGCGTACGCGCGGGAGCTCGCCGACCTGCCGGCTGTCACGGACGAGGCGGCGTGGGCGGCGGTGGAACGGGTGGTGCTCGCGCTCAACGCCATCGACGAGCAGCAGGCGGTGATCGAAACCGGCGAGCGCGAGGAACTGTGCGAGTACATCGACGCCGTGCTGACCGAGGCGGGCGTCGACGTCACGGCACTGACGGCCGGGCGAAACCTGCACCGAGCCGAGCTGACCGACGCCTGGCGCGACTGGTGAGCAGATACTTCTGGCACGGCGAGCAGCTGTTGTGGAATCCGTCGAATCAGGTCGGGGTGCTGTTCATCCGTACCGCGGAGACCCTGGCCGCGTTCGAGGAGCTGCCGACGGGCATCGGCCCGGTGCGCGCTGACGAGCACCAGATCGACCTGCCGGCGTACGGGAATCTCGTCGACGCCCTGGCCCGCCGCTACCTTGCCTCCCGTCACCTGATCCACCGGTCGCTGATCGAGGGCTTCCTCGCCACGGCGCTGGTGCTGACCCGGCGCGCCGGACACGACCTCCCGGCGCTGAGCACACCACCGGAGCCGTCGGGACAGGACGTGTCGGTCGGTCCCGGTGGCATGGCGGCGCCGGGTAACGCCGAACGGCTGCTCCGGCTGAGCGAGGAGCTCGCCCGGGCGATGCCGCGCTGAAGGTTTGGCATACTCGCCCGATGCCGACCATGCTCCCGCCGGACGCCGCACGGTTCGAGATCCGTGACGGCGTGCCCGTGCTCGCCCTCGCCGCCGACGTGCCGGCCCACGCCGCGACCGGCGATTGGTCCCTCATGAACCGCGTCACCCTGGTCGTCGTGGATGGCCCGGGCGACGAGGGCTTCCTGCTGCCCCGCATGACGCCCGGCGGCGACTCCGCGCCGGCCGGCTGGGACGAGGCGGTCGAGCGGGCGGGCGGCAGCCAGGTGATTTTCGGGTACGGCGACAACGCTCCGCTGGTCTTCGCGCGCAGCGTCGGCTCCTAGTAGTAGCGGGGCTGGCCGACGGCAGGATCAGCCGCGACGACGTCGAGCCGCGGGTCAGCGACGAGGGCGTCGACGGCCGCCCGCTCCGCGCCGATCCCGGCCCAGTGCGGGTCGACGTCACTCGTGAAGCACCAGCGCCGATCAGCCGGCCAGACAAACGCGGGCGGCGCGACGGGCTGCCCGCCGCCGAGGTCCGTCTCCCAGTGATCGATGTCCCGCAGCCGGCCCCGGAACAGGGCGTAGCGCCGATGGGGCAGCTCGACCATCTGTCCCGCTTCCCGTGGGACCGGGATGTCGGAGTAGCCCTCCCAGACGCAGAAGTAGCACTCGTCGGCGGTGGCCGTGAACGGCGCGAGCCGGTGCAACGCCCGGCGCGCCTGCGCGATGTCCGACGGATGATCGTCGGGAACGTCGACGTCGGCCTCTTCCTGGCCGGGCCGGACCGGGTCGGAAATGAAGCGGAGGCGGGCGTACGCCTCGAAGCCCGCCGGCCCGAACGTGATCAGCTGCAGGTCCGGCGCCCCGGACCGGACGAGCCAGTCCGCAGGAGTCGGAGCCGGACAATAAACGAAGTGCATCGTTCCCCCGCGTGCTCAGAGCGTGTGGCAGGCCTCACCTACGGTGATGACATGACACTCTTGATCCTCCTGGCCGGTATCGCCGCAGCGATCACCATGGTCGCCGGACACGTCGCCTGGCGCGACCGGCGCAGCCGGGGATCGTTCGTGGACCCGTCCATCAGCCGCGACGCTCTCGTCCAGGCGGACCGGCAAGCCGTTCAGGCCCGCCTGGCGTTCGCGCAGATGCCGGTGACGGACTTCCTGCCCCCTCGGTAGAGAAGTCTCGCAGGCGTATCCCGCAATCGGCGCCCGGATGCCGGGTCGGAGATCCGGCCCGCCGGAGGCCCGGTCAATCGGTCCGGTCCGTGCCGGCCTTGTGGAGTGCCGCGTTGGCACGGAACCGAATACGCCCACAGGTTTCCCGGTCGTTCTCCGCAGTGGCGTCGGTGCAGGTGCAGTGCGACGCCACCCAGCGGAGATCCTCTGGACTCAGCCACAACGCGATGCGATCGAGGGCTGCCTCCCGCGCGGGGTCGGTGGGCTCCAACGCCTTCGGCATGGGCGAAGAGTAAATGGCGCGGCCGGGTCGGCGCGGAGCCGAAGACGAAACGGCGGCCATGCCGGCTATGAGCCGGACATGACCGCCGCTGCTCGGCGCTGCTACAAATTGCCATCGTTTCGCGGCTCTTTTGGGCGGGAGGGGCTCAGGCGTCGCGGCACGAAGTCCCGACTAGTCAGTCGGGGATGGGGGCGGGCTCAGAACATTGGGCGAAGGAGATGGCAGACCCGCCTGGCGGGTGGATCGGCTCAGTGCAGGTCATGCGGGTACGGATCTGTTCACCGAACCGGTCCAGCCGAGAATCGGTGATGACCTCGACCTTGCCATCAGCGCCTGCGAGGTAGGTGACGGGGATCGGGTCACCTTCGACGCTGAGACTGGTCGCTTCCAGCCGCGCGGGCTGCTGAGCACGCACGGCCTCGACCATGCACTGAACAGCAGAGGCGGGCAACCTGTCACCTTGGGACAGGTGGAGCGTCCCGCAGTCCGTGGTAGCCGAGGAGCTTCGGCCGGGCTTGTCGGCGGCGACCTCAGGCGAGGCGTTCGGTGCACCGCATGCTGCCAGCGCCAGTGATGCCAGAACCGGACCCAGCATTCTCTTCACGAAGGCACCATCCTTGTCGATCGGCTTGGGGTTCGACTCAGCGGGGCGCTGATGCGTTCCCCTCGGCCGGATCCCGGCGCAAGGGCTCGGCGTGGCGGCCGACCAGCACGGCCTGAAGGACTGAAGGACTGAACCAGGCCGGCGAACACACGTCCTCCCTTGCCGCTGGGCCGTCCGATGACGCTGGACTTCGTGTGGCCGGAAATGCCGAGCGACGTGCGGACCGCACCTCGGCGTACGCGAAACGGCGGCCACGCCGGCTGGGAGCCGGGCATGACCGCCGTTTCGTGAGTTGTCGCCACGCCTCCGGCCGGAGCCGGAAACGCAGGTCAACGGGTTGGAACAGGTCAGACGTTGTAGTACATCTCGAACTCGTGCGGGGTCGGGCGCAGGCGGACCGGGTCGATCTCGTTCACGCGCTTGTAGTCGATCCACGTCGAGATCAGGTCGTCGGTGAAGACGCCGCCCGCCGTCAGGAACTCGTGGTCGTTCTCCAGGGACTGCAGGACCGCGTCCAGGGAGCCCGGGACCTGCTTAACGCTGCCCCACTCCTCCGGGGGCAGGTCGTACAGGTCCTTGTCGATCGGGGCCGGGGGCTCGATCTTGTTCTTGATGCCGTCGAGGCCGGCCATCATCTGAGCCGAGAACGACAGGTACGGGTTCGAGGACGGGTCCGGCACGCGGAACTCGACGCGCTTGGCCTTCGGGTTGCTGCCCGTCACCGGGATGCGGGTGCAGGCCGAGCGGTTGCGCTGCGAGTAGACCAGATTGACCGGCGCCTCGTAGCCCGGCACCAGGCGGCGGTACGAGTTGACCGTCGGGTTGGTGAACGCGAGCAGCGACGGCGCGTGGTGCAGCAGGCCGCCGATGTACCAGCGGGCCGTGTCCGACAGGCCCGCGTAGCCGGTCTCGTCGTAGAACAGCGGCTCGCCGCCCAGCCACAGGGACTGGTGGGTGTGCATGCCCGAGCCGTTGTCGCCGAAGAGCGGCTTCGGCATGAAGGTCGCCGTCTTGCCGTGCTCCCAGGCGGTGTTCTTGATGATGTACTTGAACATCTGCATCTGGTCGCCGGCGTGCAGCAGCGTCGAGAACTTGTAGTTGATCTCGGCCTGGCCCGCGGTGCCGACCTCGTGGTGCGAACGCTCCACGGTGAAGCCCACGTCGATCAGCCGGCGCACCATGGCGTCGCGCAGGTCGGAGTAGTGGTCGATCGGCGAGACCGGGAAGTAGCCGCCCTTGTACGCGGTCTTGTAACCGCGGTTGCCGCCCTCCTCGTCCTTGCCGGAGTTCCAGGCGCCCTCGATCGAGTCGATGTAGTAGAACGCCTGGTTGGCGGCGGTCTCGTGACGGATCGAGTCGAAGATGTAGAACTCGGCCTCGGCGCCGAAGTACGCGGTGTCGGCGATGCCGCTGGAGGCCAGGTAGGTCTCGGCCTTCTTCGCCACGTTGCGCGGGTCACGCGAGTAGGCCTCCCGCGTGAACGGGTCGTGGATGAAGAAGTTCAGGGCCAGCGTCTTCTGGATGCGGAACGGGTCGACGAAGGCCGTCGTCACGTCCGGCAGCAGCATCATGTCGGACTCGTGGATGGCCTGGAACCCGCGGATCGACGATCCGTCGAAGGCGAGGCCGTCGGTCACGACACTGTCGTCGAACGATTCCACCGGCATGTTGAAGTGCTGCATCACGCCGGGAAGGTCACAGAACCGTACGTCGACGAACTTGACGTCCTCGTCTTTGAGGTATCGCAGGAGTTCCTCGGGATTGGCGAACACACGTCCTCCTGGCACATGATTTTCGAACCGGGGCGGCGTGAGCCGCCACGAGGCTAGGCTGTCGCGACGCTATGGCCCCGTAGTTGCCCGGGCGTATCCCTATTGTTTCCGCCGTGTTACGGAGCCTGAGAGCTGGATTACCCGAGGGGCTTACAGAGCCGAGATCATCGACGACCCTACCGCCGGGGATACGCCGCCGGGGGCGGAAATGCCGCAACGGTACGCCCGCGACTAGTCTCGTCCCCGTGGCGACAAGCGCGAACGGCTCACCCACCCCGCCCGAGAAGGCGGCGGCTCTCGACCTGTCGGCGCTGCAACCCGCCGAGTTCGGCCGCCGCCTCGCCGCGCTGCTCATCGACTGGGCGTTGTGCCTGGTCATCGCCAGTTTCTACGCCGATCCGCGGATCGTGGCCTGGCCCCCCGTGGTCGTGCTGATCCTGTTCAACGCGCTGTTCATCGGCCTGTTCGGACAGACTCTGGGGATGTCGCTGGCCCGGATCCGCGCGGTGTCCGCGGCCGACGGCGGCGCCATCGGCATCCCGCGCGGCCTGCTGCGCGGCGTCCTGCTGGCCCTGCTGATCCCGGCGATCATCATGGACGCCCGGCGCCGCGGGCTGCACGACCGCGCCGCCGGCTCCATCGTCGTAGCCCTGCCGAAGAGGTAACGAAGCCGACCAGGGCCGCGGCCTGAGGTAGCTGAGCTCAGTCCTCGGGGTCGACCTTGATGCCGAGGCCGCCGGCCAGGGTGTAGCTCAACGCCGGCAGATCGTCCGGGTGCACGACGGCGCCGCGCCAGCTCGCGATCCCGGCGATGCCGTCCAGCTCACAGCGCCGGAAGCGGGCGCCGTCCATGGTGGCGTGGTGGAACTGGGCGCCGGTCAGGTCGCACCCGGTGAAGCGGGCGCCCCGCAGGTCGGCGTTGGTGAAGTCGGCCCCGGTCAGGTTGCAGCCGGTGAAACGCACGCTGTCGAAGCCGGTGAAACGCCAGCCCGACAGATCCAGCCGGCACTGGTCGAAGGTTACGTCGCCCAGCTTGCCGTTCGTCACGGAGAAACCGGTCATCCGCGACTCGTCGAAGGTCACCCGGCGTACGGCCCCGCCGTCGGCGCGCACGTTGGCCCAGTTCGCGACCTGCACCACGCAGTCGGTCATGGTGAGCTGGGCCAGCACCGAGGAGGACAGGTCCGCCCCACGGAACCGGCACTGGGCGAACTCCACCGACTCCGCATCCCGCCCGGACAGGTCGTGACCGTCGAACGCGACGGTGCGGAAAGTGGTCTCCGGCTCGAGCTCCTGCCGGGGGATCTCGAGGGCGGCGGGCACGGCCGGCTTGCGGGGTGCGCTCTGACGGACCGGGCTGCGGCGGGCGACTGGCATCCGGCAACCCTAGGCTTGCCGATATCGGCTCGCGGACGGGGAGCAGAATCGACAGCGTGGACATCGCGCTGCTCGGCCCCGTCGAGCTTCGGGCCGACACCGGTACGGCGGTGCCGGTCGCGGGCGCGCGTCTGCGTACCCTCCTCATCCTGCTCGCCCTCGACGCCGGCCGCGCCGTCTCCACCGACCGGCTCGTCGACGGGCTGTGGGGTGCCGATCCGCCCGGCAGCGCCGCCGGCGCGCTGCAGGCGCTGATCTCCCGCCTGCGCCGCGCCGCGCCCGGGCTGGCCATCGCCGTCACGCCGTCCGGCTACCGCCTGGATCTGGACCGGGACAGCGTCGACGCGCACCGCTTCACCCGGCTGGTCGCGCAGGGCCGGCCGGAGGAGGCGCTGGCGCTGTGGCGTGGCCCGACCGAGTTCCCCGACGTGGCGCGGGCTGAGGCCGTACGCCTGGACGAACTCCGCCTGACCGCCCGGCTGCAGCGGGCCGAGGCCCGGTTGCGGGCCGGCGGCGACGCCGACCTGGTCGCCGAGCTGGAATCGCTGGCCGCCGAGCACCCGTTGCACGAGCCGCTGGCCGGCCTGCTCATGCGCGCGTTGATCGCGGCCGGGCATCCCGGTCGCGCCCTGACGGTCTTCGAGCGGATCCGCGCCGAGCTGGCCGAGGCCCTGGGAGCCGACCCGTCGGCCGAGCTGGCCGCGCTGCACGTGGAGACATTGCGCGGGCAGCACCGGCGGGCCCGGGGCAACCTGCCGGCCGAGCTGAGCAGCTTCGTCGGCCGGGAGGCGGACCTGCGGGCGGTCCGTGACCTGGTGGCCGCGCACCGGCTGGTCACCCTGATCGGGCCGGGCGGCAGCGGCAAGACCCGGCTGTCCGTGGAGGCGGGGCAGGCGCTCACCGACGGCCATCCGGACGGCGTGTGGCGGGTCGAGCTGGCGCCGCTCACCGACCCGGCCGAGGTGCCGCAGGCCATCCTGACCGCGTTGCAGCTGCGCGGCCAGTTCGTGCTCAGCCTGGCCGGCGGTCACCCGGCGAGCGAGCCGGTGCCGCCGCTGACCCGGCTGACCGACGCCCTCGCCGGCAAGGAGCTGCTGCTCATCCTCGACAACTGCGAGCATCTCATCGCCGCCGCGGCCGAGGTCGCCGACACGATGCTGCGGTGTGCGCCGGGGCTGCGGCTGGTCGCCACCAGCCGCGAGCCGCTGGGCATTCCGGGCGAGCAGCTCTGGCCGGTCGAGCCGCTCGCGCTGCCGCCGACCGATGCGCAGGCGCCGGACTATCCGGCCGTACGCCTGCTGCTGGACCGGGCGGTCGCGGCCCGGCCCGGCTTCGCGCTCGAGCCCGGGACCATCGGTCCGGTGGTCCGGATCTGCCGCGCGCTGGACGGCATGCCGCTGGCCATCGAGCTGGCCGCCGCCCGGCTGCGCACCCTGCCGGTCGACGTGCTGGCGGCCCGGCTGACCGACCGGTTCCGGCTGCTCACCAACGGCAGCCGCACCGCGTTGCCCCGGCACCAGACGCTGCGGGCGGTCGTGGACTGGAGCTGGGACCTGCTCGACGACGACGAGCGGGCGCTGTGGCGGCGCTTCGCCTACTTCCACGGCGGGGCCGACGTGACCGCGGTCGAGCAGGTCTGCGGCGCGGACATCGACCTGCTCGGCGCGCTGGTCGACAAGTCGCTGCTGGTGCTGTCCGGGGACCGCTACCGGATGCTGGAGACCATCCGCGAGTACGGCCTGGAACGCCTGGCCGAGGCCGGTGAGACCGAGCAGGTGCGCGTCGCGCACGCCCGCTACCTGCTGGCCCTGGCCGGTGCCGCCGAGCCGGAGCTGCGCCGGCGGGACCAACTCAGCTGGCTGCACCGGCTCGGCGTCGAGCACGACAACCTGCACGCGGCGGTCCGGGCCGCGATCGAGGCCGGCGACGCCCGGACCGCGACGGCGCTGACCGCCCGGCTGGGCTGGTACTGGTGGCTGCGCGGGCACCGGGCCGAAGGCTGCGGGCTGGCCCGCGACGTGCTGACGCTCACCGGCGAGGCGGCCCCGGAGGACCGGGCGCTGGCGTACGCGTACGCGGCGCTGAACGGGCTGGAGGGTGCCGCGCCGATGGACGAGGTCAAGGGGTGGTTCCAGGCCGCCGGACGGGAAGGCGCCGGCCCGGACGCCGCGCATCCCGTGCTGCGTCTGCTGGGACCGCTGGCGTCGATCTTCGAGTCGGCCGGGCAGTTGGGTGCCTTCGCGGAGGTCGAGCCGCTGTTCGCCGACACCGATCCGTGGCTGCGGTCCATCGCCCGGATGATCGTCGCGCAGCTGCGGCTCAACTTCGGGCAGCGACCCGACGTCGCCCGGGAGGAGCTGCGTGAGGCCCTCGACGGGTTCCGGGCGATCGGCGAGCGCTGGGGCGTCGGCTTCACGCTGAGCGCGCTCGGCGACATGGCCGCGGCGCAGGGCGAGTTCCAGGACGCGGTGACCTGGCAGCGGGAGGCCCTCGCGCTGGTCCGGGAGGTCGGCATCCGCGAGGACCTGCCGCAGCTGGAGATGAAACTGGCCCACCAGCTGTGGCTGGCCGGCGACCGCACCGAGGCGCGCCGGATACTCAAGCAGGCGCGGGAATCGGCCGAGGAGGTGGGGCTGTCCGAGGTGCTGGCGTCGGTCGAGTACGGCTACGCCACGATCGCCCGCGAGGAGGGCTCCCTGGAGGAGGCCCGCGCGCGGATGGCCCGGGCCGCGCACCTCATCGACAACTCCACCCACCTGACGCAGTTCCGCGCGATGACCCGTTCGACGCAGGCGCTGATCGAGGGCGCCGCCGGGAACCTGGCCGCCGCGCACGACCTGCACCGGGGCGCGGTGGAGATGGCGGTGGACTCCCTGGACGCGCCGGTGATGGCCCAGGTCCTGGTCGGGGTGGCCGACTACGCCGTCCGGATCGGCGACCCGGCCCGGGCGGCGATGCTGCTCGGCGCGGCCGACGCCGTCCGGGGCGCACCGGACCGGTCGATGCCGGACACCGACCGGATCACGGTGCTGACCCGCGCCGCCCTGGGCGACGCGGGCTACGAACGGGCCTACAGCTCGGGCACCTCGGTCACCATGGCGACCGCCATCGAGGCGACCGGTCTGCGCCCGGCCACCTCATCCGGGTCGTCAGGTGACCGCCGGTGAAGCGATCCGCTGCTCGTCGGGCGCTTCGACGCGCGACGACGCCCGCAGCGGCATCCAAATCAGCAGGGCCAGGCTGAACCAGACGTAGAGGTTGCTGCCGATGATCGCGAGCGGCGGCCGGGGCCCGTTCTCCCAGGCCCAGGTGAGCCGGGACGTCAGCACGACGTACGCGGACCCGCCCAGCCACAGTGCGCGCCGGTCGCGGCCCTCGGACAGGCCGGTGTCGAGGCAGCGGACGATCGCCGGCAGCAGCCAGACGCAGTGGTGCACCCAGGTCACCGGGCTGATCAGGCAGCCCAGCAGTCCGGTCAGGGCCAGGCCGCCCAGATAGTCCTCGGCGCGGGCGGCAGCGCGGACCCGCCACACCCAGAACGCCAGCGTGGCCAGCACGCAGACCAGCCAGACCTGGGCCTCCACGCTGTCCAGCGGCAGCCGGGCCAGCAGGCCGCGCAGCGACTGGTTGGACAGGTATTCGAGGTTGCCGACCCGGTTGGTGTCCCACAGCGCGGCGGTCCAGAACTCGCGGGACTCGTCCGGGAAGAGGCCCGCGGCGATCAGGGTCGCGGCGATGGTCGCGGCGATGGCCGTACCGGCTGCCCGCCACCGCCCGGTGACCAGCAGATAGAGGATGAAGACGCCGGGGGTCAGCTTGATCGCGGTGGCCAGCCCGATGCCCACGCCGCCCCACCTGCGCCCGCGGGCCACGCCGAAGAGCACGTCCCCGGCCACCAGGGCCAGCAGCACGGTGTTGACCTGTCCGAAGCCGAACGTCTCGCGGACCGGCTCGAAGCACAACGCGAGCGCCACCGCGACGGTGCCCATCAACAGGGCCGGCCGGCGGGAGCGCCGGATGAGCGGCCCGGCCACCCACCAGGTCACCAGCGCGGTGCTGGCCACGGTCGCCGCGCCCGCCAAGACCAGGATCAGCCAGAACGGCAGGTACGCCATCGGCAGCATGGCGAGGCCGGCGAACGGCGGATAGGTGAAGCCGTACGGGGTGCCGTCCTGGAGCCAGTCGTAGACCATGCCGTCGTCGCGGAACCAGTACCGCACGGCGCCCGAGTAGACCCGCGAGTCGAAGAAGAAGTGCAGGTCGGCGGCCCACCACAACACGCCGGCGGAGACGAGGGCCGCGAGGGCGGCGATGGTCCAGGCCCGGCGCGTCACGCGGACACTCTACGGTGGCGCAGCTCGCGGACCTGCCGTACGGCCAGCATCAGCACTACGGCAGTGACGACCAGAGCACCGGGCACGCGGGTGAACAGCGCCCAGTTGTAGCCGGCCGGCAGGGTCAGGGTGGCCGCGAGCGCGCACAGGCCCAGCACCCAGCGCCGTTCCGCCGTGGTGGCCGCCAGCACGGCGAGGGGCCAGATCGCGTACCAGGGGTGGAAGACGGGCGCGCAGAGCACCGTCAGGCCCAGCGCCCAGCCGGCGCCCGGGAGCGCTCCGCCGTCGCGGGCCCGCCACCACAGCACGGGCAGCAGGACCACCAGGAGCAGCACACCGAGGATCCGGGTCACTGCCACGGCGTCGACGCCGGTGACGGTCTGCACGGTCAGTCCGACGGCGGTCGACGGCGAGGTCCACGCCACGGTGTCGCCGCTGCGCAGCAGTCCCGCGATCCAGCCCAGGCCACGCCCGGAGACCAGCGACACCAGGCCCACAGCGCCGACAGCACCGGCGGCGATCAGGGCTGCGGGGCGCCACAGGGTCCGTACCGGTGCGGACGGAGGCACCGCCGCGAGGACGGCGAACGGCAGCACGACGACCGCGGTCGCCTTGACCGCCACGGCCAGGCCCAGCGCCACCCCGGCCGCGACCAGCAGCGACGGTGACGGCCGGGCGGCGACCAGGGCCAGCCCGGCCACCAGCAGGCCCACCATCAGCGCGTCGTTGTGGGCGCCGGACACCAGGTGGATCAGCACGAGCGGGCAGGCCAGCACCGTCCACACCGCGCGGGCCGGGTCGATGCCCGCGCGCCGGGCCAGCACCGGCAACCCGGCCGCGACCAGGCCCAGACCGGCCAGGGCGATGACCCGCAACCCGGCGATCACCCCGGGCAGCGAGTCGCCCAGGGCCACGGCCCAACCGGCCACCAGCAGGAAGAGCGGACCGTACGGCGCCGGCGAGGTGCGCCAGGTGGTCGACACCGAACCCAGCCACGGGCAGCCGAAATCCTGCACGCCACCGGCGTACGGATCGCCGCCGGCGTGCTGGACGAAACCCTGGCAGGCGTACGAGTAGATGTCCTCGCTGCCCAGCGGCAGCATCGGCAGCACCGGCAGGATCCACAGCCCCGCGGTGACCAGCGCCCACCGCGTCGACGGCACCCGGTGGCGCCCGAACCACCACGCGCTCAGCACCGCCGCCAGGCCGAGCACCCAGCACACCGGCAGCAGCACGCCCTCGCGCCCGGCCAGCATCGTGCCCGGCGTGACCGTGGTGCCCCGCGCGAACGGTGAACCGCCGAGGTAGGCGGCCGCCGCGACCAGCACGCTCCCGGCCAGCCCGCCCCACCGGATCAGCCTCACGCCGCGGTCACCAGTTCCCTCCCGCGCAGCCAGGTCACCGTGCGGTACGCGACCCAGCCGATCAGGACCATCATGGCGAACGACATCGGCACGCCCAGCGGCCGGAACACCCCGGTACCCTCGGGCAGGATCGTGGCCATCGCGAAGACGACCGTCCCGGCCAGCCACCGGGCCCGCGCGGTGCCGACCGCGAACAGCGCCAGCGGCCAGATCAGATACCAGGGCTGGGTGATCGGCGCGAAGAAGATCACGGCGAGCAGCGCCAGCCCGGCCCCGACCAGCGGATCACGGTCCCGCGAACGCCAGAGGATCACCAGCAGGGACACGCCGAGCAGCACCAGCGCGACCGCGCGGACCGCGGGCACGACCACGAGCTCGGCGCCGAACCAGCGGCCGGCCGCCTCGACGGCGAGACCGACGGCCGTCGGCGGCGACGACCAGTTCACCGACTCCCCCGCGCCGGACAACGCGGTCAGCCAGCCCAGACCCAGCCCCGAGGCGAACGAGCCGGCCACCAGCACGACGAGCGCGGCCGCCACGACCGCTCCCCCGCGCTTGATCAGCCCGCCCCAGCCGGCGGCCCGCAGACCGCCGACGGCGAGCAGCGCCGCGAACGGCAGCACGACCCCGATCGTGATCTTGATGGAGATGGCCAGGCCGAGCAGCGCCCCACCGACCAGCAGGGTGGTCCAGCTCTTCACCGGCGCCGCCAGCACCGCGAACCCGGCGACCATGAACGCCACCGTGAGCGCGTCGTTGTGGCCGCCGCCGATCAGGTGGACCGGCACCAGCGGGCAGCAGAGCACCAGCCACAGCGCCCGGTCGACGGGCGCGCCCACGCGCCGCGCCAGCACGGGCAGGCAGGCCGCGATCGCCACGACGCCCAGCACGGCGAGGACCCGGAAGGAGATCAGGGCGGCCAGCTGCGAACCGAACGCCGCGGCCAGCCCGGCCAGAACCAGAAAGACCGGACCGTACGGCGTGGGCGTGTCGCGCCAGACCACCGAGACCGAGTCCAGCCAGGGACAGGGCTGGGCCGACACCCCGACCAGGTACGGGTTGAAGCCGGCGTGCACGAGGGCGCCCTGGCAGGCGTTCGCGTACATGTCCCGGCTGGCCAGCGGCGGCACCACCAGCAGCGGGGCGGACCAGAGCGCGGCGGTCACCAGGATCCACCGGGGAGTGAGTGAGAGGCGGCGGCCGTACCACCAGGCGACGCAGAGCGCGGCCAGGCCCGCGAACCACAGCAGCAGGATGAGGGCGCCGGCGGGCTCGCGCAGCACGCTGACCACATTGACGTTGCGGCGGATGAACGGGGCGGCGCCGTAGAGGAACGCGTCCACGGCACAGCACACAGCACCGAAGAAGCCCAGCCAGCGCAGGAACGCGGGGCGGGCCAGCAGCCCCTGGATCATGACAACGGCCTCGTGCGGACCCCTCGTGACCGTGGCATGCGCGTCAGCGTACCCATCGGCCTGCGCTCAGCACGCCGGTCCGGGCCGCAGCGAGCTGGTGAGCCGGAACTCACCCGGAGTGGTGACGCGCAGCTCCGTCCAGCCGTCGGGTCCGGGAGCCAGGCAGGCGCCCGGCCCCCGCACGCTCAGCCAGCGCGACCAGCGCACGCGGACCAGCACGTCGGCGCGCGCCGGGACGCGCACGGTGACGCCGCCGCGGTCACTGCGCGCGAGCTCGGCCGGCACCGACACCAATGGCTGCGCGTCGGTGACCTCGTACAGGCGCCAGGTGTCGTTCTGCCACACCGGGCGCAGCTCCGGCAATCCGTTGAGGACCAGGGCGGACTCGGTGCGGGCGTACCGGTCGGGCACCGCGCCGGGGGCGATGGCCACGTAGGTGACGGCGTTGGCGCGCAGCCAGGCGACATAGTCCTGCGGGGAGAGGACGTCGCGGTAGAAGAGGGCGTTGCGGTCCGTGTCGACCTGGCGTTCCCAGCCGCGGGCCAGCGGGACCTGCGCGGCGGCGTACACGGATTCCCAATGGTCGCGCAGCGGGACCACCTCGATCCGGCCCGGTTCCCGGCGGGCCAGCTCGTCGACCAGCGGCTGGTGGAAGGCGGGACGCGACTCGGGCGACCCCGCGCGGCCGAGGTCGCCGGTGACCACGAACGGCTGCCACCAGAAGACGGCCACGAGCAGCAGGGCCAGTCTCACCCGGCCGAACCCGGCCACGGCGGCGAGCACGGGGATCGTGAAGAGCATGGGCAGCCGCAGCGCATTGGACCCGATCGGGCTGGGCAGATAGAACGCGCCGAGCAGCAGCACGACGGTCAGCGCCGCCCCGATCCGCACGGCGAGCCAGCGCGGCGGAACGACAACGGCGACGAGCACGGCCAGCGCGACGTGGATCTTCATGGACTCGGCGGTGAAGGGCTGGCGGCCGCCGTTGCCGAAGAGCAGGGCCATCGGGGCGAGGGCCAGCGCCGGACCCAGGCAGAGGGCCAAGGCTTGGGGCCAGTGCGCGTCGGGACGCCAGGACCGGAGGCCGGCCCGGATTGGGCCGGTGAGCAGGAGGGCGGCACCCGCCAGCCCGGCGAAGAGGCCGGCGACGGGGCTGGCCCAGGTCGCGAGCGCGCCCAACGCGAACACGGCGACGATCCGCCACCGCCGTCCCGGCCGGGGTTGGGGCCGAGGCCGTCCCGGATCCGGCTCGGCTCTGGGCGGCTCCGGCTCACCTGCCGACGGCCCGGCGGCGGCCGGCGGCGCCCCGGCGGCGGCTGCGGCGCACAGGGCGGCCACCGCGAGGGCCAGGCCCACCGCAAAGGTGACCCGGCCGCTGGCCAGGTTGGCGGTGAAGACCAGGACGCCGATCAGCGCACCCGCCACCGGCCGCCGCACCCCGGTGCGCCACAGCAGCCACCCGAACAGGACCGACGCGACCACCGCGGCCAGCGCCCCGAGCAGCCGCATCCCGATCAGCGATCCCAGCGGCGCCGTCAGCAGGCTGTAGCCGAACTGGCCGACCCCGCCGTACCAGCCGAAATCGACCGGCGCCCAGCCGTGACCGGCGAAGAAGTCCGCCCGGGCCTGCTGCGCCGCCAGGTCGGTGCCCATCCGGGGCGCCAGCAGGAACGCGCCGGCCAGCACCAGCGCGGCGCCGAGCGTCGGCGCCAGCACCCGCAGGAGCCCGCGCCGTTGCTCCTCAGGCATCGAGGACGCGCTCCATCGCCGCCCGCGAGCGGCGGGTGATGCGCAGATACCGGTCCACGAACTCGCCCGGGTCGCCGCCGCCGAGCAGCAGCACCACCCCGGCCAGTTCCACGCCGTGCCGGGGCAGCTGATCCGTGGGGCGGCCGCGGACCAGGGTGAGCGCGTTGCGGACCTGGGCGGCCAGGGTCCAGCCCGCGGTCATCGCCGCCGCGTCGACCTTGTCGATCAGCTTGCCCCGCAGCTCTGCCGACAACGCCTCGAGAGTGCGGGTCATGCGCAGCGCCGGGAGGGCGTACCCGTGGCGCAGCTGCAGCAGCTGCACCGCCCATTCCACGTCGGCGAGGCCGCCGCGGCCGAGTTTGGTGTGGGTGTTCGGGTCCGCGCCGCGGGGCAGCCGCTCGGTCTCCACCCGCGCCTTGATCCGGCGGATCTCGATCACCTGCTCGCGGGTCAGACCCCCGCTGGGATAACGCATCCCGTCGGCGAGCTGCTCGAACTCGCGGCCCAGCTCCGCGTCGCCGGCCACGAACCGGGCCCGCAGCAACGCCTGCGACTCCCAGACCTTCGACCAGCGGGCGTAGTACTGCGCGTAGGCGTTGAGGCTGCGCACCAGCGGGCCTTGCCGGCCCTCCGGGCGCAGGTCGGCATCGACACCGAGCGGCGGGTCGGGCGCGGGGGCGCCCAGGGTACGGCGCATCTCCTCCGCGATGGCGTGCGCCGACGCGCTGGCCTGTCCGTCGGACATGCCCTCCGGCGGGGCGTAGACGAACAGCACGTCGGCGTCGGACGGGTAGCTCAGCTCGTACCCGCCGAGCCGGCCCATGCCGATGACCGCGAACCGCAGTCCCTCCGGGCCGGGATGCACCCGCCGGGCGGCGTGCAGCGCCGCACCCAGCGTCGCGTCGGCGACGTCGGAGAGCGCGATGCCGATCGCGTGCACGTCCAGCGGGTGCGCCGGGGCCAGCTCGCCGGCCCGGCTGAGGATGTCGGCGCAGGCCAGCCGGAACAGCTCCCGGCGGCGCAGGGCCCGCACGGCGGTGATGGCCTTGGTCGCGTCGGTGGCCCCGGCATCCAGGTGCCGGTCGGCGGCGGCGATGAAGCCGTCGCGCAGCACGTCGCGGGGCCGCGGCTGGAGCTCGGCGTCGTCGGCGAGCAGCCGCAGCGCCTCCGGGTCGCGGGTGAGCAGGTCGGTGGCGTACCGGGACAGGCTCAGCACCCGCGCCAGCCGGCGCGCCACCGGGCCGCCGTCGCGCAGCAGGCGCAGATACCAGGGGGTGGTGCCCAGCTTCTCCGACACGTGCCGGTAGTTGAGCAGGCCGCGGTCGGGCTCGGGTGAGTCCGCGAAGTCCTGCAGCAGCATCGGCAGCAGCGTGCGCTGGATCGCCGCCGTACGGCTGACCCCGCCGGTCAGCGACTGCAGGTGGCGCAGCGCCCCGGCCGGGTCGGCGAAGCCGAGGATCTCCAGCCGGCGACCGGCCGACTCGGGGGTCATCCGCAGCGCCTCGGCCGGCACCCGGGCGACCGCCTCCAGCAGCGGCTGATAGAGCAGCTTGGCGTGCAGTCGCCGGACGTGCGAGGCGTGCGCGACCCAGTCGGAGCGGAACGCCTCGACCGCGTCGCGCCCGGCCACGGCCTTGTAGCCCAGCGCGGCGGCGAGCCAGCGCAGCGCCTTCGGATCGTCCGGCACAGTGTGCGTACGCCGCAGATTCTGCAGCTGCAGCCGGTGCTCGACGCTGCGCAGGAAGCGGTAACCGCGCAGCAGCGTCTCGCCGTCCTCGCGGCCCACATAGCCGCCCGCCACCAGCGCGCGCAGCGCGGGCAGGGTGCCGGGCTCGCGCAGACTCTCGTCGATCCGGCCGTGCACGAGCTGCAGCAACTGCACCGCGAACTCGATGTCGCGCAGGCCACCGGGACCGCGCTTGATCTCGCGCTCGACCTCGCGGGCCGGCACGTTGTCGATGATCTTGCGGCGCATGTCCCGGACGTCCTCGACCGCCTCGGGACGCTCGGCGGCGTGCCAGACCAGCGGGGCCAGGTCGTCGATCCACTCGGCCGCCAGGTCCAGGTCACCGGCGGCCGGACGGGCCTTGAGCAGCGCCTGGAACTCCCACGTTCGGGCCCAGCGGCGGTAGTACGCCTGGTGGCTGGCCAGGGTGCGGACCAGCGGACCACGGTTGCCCTCCGGGCGCAGCGCGGCGTCGACCGGCCAGGCCACCTGCCCGCAGACCTCGATGAGCCGGGCCGCGACGGTGGTGCCCGCGCTGAGGTCCTCGTCGCCGGCGGCCACGAAGATGACGTCCACGTCGGACACGTAGTTCAGCTCGTAGCCGCCGCATTTGCCCATCGCGACGACCGCCAGCCGCGGAGGGGCGGTGCTCGCGGGCAGACCGGCGAGCGCGATCGCGTACGCCGCCGCGAGGGTCTCGTCGGCCAGCCGGGACAGCGCCGCCATGGTCGGCTCCAGCCCCCGGCCGCCGGTCAGGTCGGCCGCGACGATCCGCAACAGGGCCATCCTGTACGCCGTACGCAGCAGCGGGACGGTCGGCGGCCCCTCCCCCGTCGAGTCTCCGAACTCCAGGTGTCCCTCGGCGTTCGGCGGCAGGCCGGTCTTGCCGGTGGCGAGCACCCGCCACTGGTCGGGGTTGGCGACGAGGTGATCGCCCAGCGCGGAGGAGGCGCCGAGCACCGCGATCAGCCGGCGCCGCAGCCCGGCGTCGGTGTAGACGGCGTGCAGGACGGCGTCGGCCGCCGGGCTGTCGGAGATCTCCTCGCCGGGCCCGGTCACCGGGCCGCCGCTGCCGCGCTGGGCCGCCCGGGCCACCGCGTCGACCATCCGGTGCAGCTGGCGCAGGGCGAGGGTGGGATCGGCGGCCCGGGACAGGGCGTGGATCAGCTCACCCGCGTCGCCGTCGACCGGGGCCTGCGCCTCGGCGTCCCACAGCCGCAGGCCACCGGGGCCGAGCAGATCGGCGGCGCGGGTGCCGTTGTCGGCGAAGCCGTACCGGGCCAGCCGGCTGGGCCTGGTCATGCTGTGCCCTCCTTCGGCAGGCCCTTCTGGCCCTCGCCTACGAGGCCGTCGTTCGCCGCAGCCCGGTGCCGCTCGGTGCAGGCGGTCATGCCTACTGCCCCAGCAGCGGGAGCGTGCGGATGGTCCCCGGATTGGGAATGTCGGCGTCCGGGAGTGTGCCGAGGGCGAGCGCCGCGAACCGGGCTGCGAACGGCTGCCAGACCTCCTCGACGTCGGGCAGGATCTCGGCGGTGGCCGCCACGACCGCCTCGGCGTCGTAACCGAGCTCGTCGAGCGCCGCCACGTCCGTCCTGGTCCAGTCGGCGATCATCTCGGCGTCGCACTCGATGTGGAACTGCAGGCCCCACGCGCGGTCGCCGAGCCGGAACGCCTGGTGCGGATACCGTGACGAGGCGGCCAGCAGCACGGCGCCGATGGGCAGCTCGGTGATCTCGTCGCTGTGCCACTGCACCACGTCGGGCAGCAGCGGCACGTACTTGAACAGCGGGTCGCCGTCCGCCGCGTCACGCCGGCCGACCAGGCCGGGCCCGATCTCGGGGCCGGAGGTGCTGCGCTCGACCAGGCCGCCGTGCGCCGTCGCGAGCAGCTGCCCGCCGAGGCAGACCCCGAGCGTCGGCACGTGGTGGCGGACCGCCTTGCGCAGCAGCCCCTCCACCGCCGGAAACCACGGCGCGCCCGGATCGCCGGCGGCGTTCGGATAGGCGCTCTGGTCGCCGCCGAGCACGATCAGGGCCAGGTGCTCGTCCAGCGTCTCGGGCAGCGGGTCACCCGCGTGCGGGCGCACGACGGTCAGCTCCAGGCCGGCCTCGGTGAGCCACTCACCCAGCCTGCGGAGGTCGTCGGACGGGTCGTTCTCGATTACCAGCGCTGTACCCACGCTCCGAGGCTATCGGGTGGGACCGACACCGGCCCCCGGCCCACCCGTTCCCGGTCGGTGTTCACGATCTCGTCCAGCGGGCCACGACCTCGTCGTCCTCCATCTCCCCGGTCTCGACGAAGCCCAGCGAGGCGTAGAGCGCCCGGGCGGCCTGGTTGTCCGGCGAGTAGCTGAGGGCGACGTTCGGGCAGTCCGGGTCGGCGGCCAGCCGTTCCAGCAGCGCGCCGATCATGGCCCGGCCGATCCCGGTGCGCTGACGGGCGGCGTCCACCACCACCCCGCCGATCCACCGGCTGCGGTCGTCGTCGATCCCCCAGATGCAGAAGCCGACGACCTCCCCGTCGCGGACGGCGGCGAGCGGCTGCCAGGTGTCGCCGTAGTGGCACAGGCAGAGGTAGTAAGTGACGGCGTTGACGAACTCCTGCTGGTCAGCATGCACGGTGAGGGCGGCACAGGACCGCCAGTTGGCGGCGGTCACGGCTTCGAGGGTGAGATCCACGCCCGGCATCCTCCCGCAATTCCACCCCGGCCCCTAGGCTGCGGGCCATGACGGAATCAGCCACCGCCGCGCCGGAGTCCGGGGTCCGCGTGTCGACGTTGGAGCTCTTCTTCGACCTCGTCTTCGTCTTCACGATCACCCAGCTGACCGAGACGCTCGCCGAGCACGTCACCCTGGCCGTCCTGGGCGACGTGATGCTGATGCTCTTCGTCATCTGGTGGATGTATTCGGGGTACGCCTGGCTCACCAACGCGGTCGCCCCGAACAGCTCCGTCCGGCGCACCCTGCTGCTGGCCGGCATGGCCGGCTTCCTGGTGATGGCCCTGGCGGTGCCCGAGGCCTTCGGTGAGTACGGCTGGCTCTTCGGCGTCAGCTATCTCGTGGTGAACCTGGTCCACTCGGCGCTGTTCCTGCAGGCCGGTCCCGCGGCGCGCAGGGCGATGCGGCAGCTGGCCCCGCTCAACATCCTGGCCGCCCTGCTGGTGCTGGCCGGTGGGCTGCTGCCCGAGCCGTACCGGCACCTGTGCTGGATCGCCGCGCCGCTGGTGCAGATCGCCGCCGGTTACGTGCACGACATCGAGATGCACTCGATCCTGGCCGGGCACTTCGTCGAGCGGCACGGCCTGGTGATGATCGTCGCGATCGGCGAGTCGATCGTCGCCATCGGGCTCGGCTTCCGCGGGGTCCACCTCGGCGGCGGCGCGATCCTGGTGGCGGTCCTGGGCCTCTGCATCGCCTACTACCTGTGGTGGATCTACTTCGCCGGCGACAACGACCGCTCCGAGCACGTCCTGGCCGGCACGACCGATCCACGCCGGCGCGCCCGGCTCGCGCTCGACGGCTGGGGTTACGCGCACTACGTGATGCTGCTCGGCGTGGTCGTGCTGGCCGTCGGGGTCAAGAAGACGGTCGGGCACGCCTTCGAGCCGTTGCACTGGGGCGAGGCGATCGCCCTGGCCGGCGGGGTCGCGATCTACCAGCTCGGGCACGCGGGCTTTCTGCTACGGCTCGGCATCGGCGGCTGGCGGCACCGCGTCGTGGCCGCGCTGGTCGTGCTGGCGACGATCCCGCTCGGCCATGTGGTGGCGGTGGCCCAGCTCGCCGCGATCCCGCTGATCATGGCCGCGGCCGCGATCATCGAGGACCTGCCGACCATGCGGCGCAGCGGCAGCACGGCGATCAGCGACTTCGGGCGTACCCCGGGCTCCTGAGAACCCGGGGTACCGCCGGCCGGCGCTGCCCCGGCGAGCCGGGTCAGGCGATGCAGGCGCAGACGATCAGCGCCGCGCCGAAGTGCGAGGCCGCGCTGACCGTGGCCCCCGGGTGCCGGTCCGGGGTGCAGATGACCTCGCCCAGCTTGCCGGGGGTCATCCAGTCGAGCACGATGAACGCCGCCGCCATGACGCCGATGCCCAGCAGACCGAAGATCACCGTGGACGCGAGGCCCCGGCCGAACGAGTCATAGCTGGTGAAGATCGCCGTGAAGACGATCAGCGCGATGCCGACCTGATTGGCCGCGAGCAGCAGAGCGGCGTTCGGGTTGCGGTCCACCCAGATCAGGTCCCGCAGCTTGCCCGGGGTCAGCAGGTCGACCAGCAGAAAGCCGACGGCCATCAGGCCGATACCGACCAGGCCGAACACAATGCTGCGCCCGGCACCCTCAAGCAGATCTTCCAGCACGGCTTCTCCCTCGTCACGACGTCAGAGGGCACCGTATCGGACCAGGGCACTCCGGTGATCCACCGCCGGGCCGATTGTGGATATCAGAGGGCGCCGAGATAGCGCTGACGCTCGTACGGCGTCACCTCGCGACGGTACTGCTCCCACTCCTGCCGCTTGTTGCGCAGGAAGAAGTCGAAGACGTGCTCGCCCAGCACCTCGGGGATCAGCTCCGACTTGGCCATCACGTCGATCGCCTCGGCCAGGTTCTCCGGGAGGGCGTCATAGCCGGCCGCCTTGCGCTCGGCCGGCGACAGCGACCAGACGTCGTCCTCGGCGCCCGGGGGCAGCTCGTAGCCCTCCTCGATGCCCTTGAGGCCGGCCCCGAGCATGACCGCGAAGGCCAGGTACGGGTTGGTCGCCGAGTCCAGCGAGCGCACCTCGACCCGGGCCGAGTTGGGCTTGCCGAAGGCGGGCACCCGCACCAGCGCGGAACGGTTCAGCGCACCCCAGCTCACGAAGGCCGGCGACTCGGTGATCCGGTCGGGCAGCTGCATCGGGAACAGCCGCTTGTAGGAGTTGACCCACTGGTTGGTGACGGCGGTGTATTCCCGGGCGTGCACGAGCAGGCCGGCGATGAACGCGCGGGCCGTCTTCGACAGCTTCAACGGGTCCTCGGCGTCGTGGAAGGCGTTGCGCTCGCCCTCGAACAGCGACAGGTGCGTGTGCATGCCGCTGCCCGGCTGGTCCGTGTACGGCTTCGGCATGAACGTCGCGCGTACGCCCTGGGAGAGCGCGACCTCCTTGACGACGTGCCGGAAGGTCATGATGTTGTCGGCGGTGGTCAGCGCGTCCGCGTACCGCAGGTCGATCTCCTGCTGGCCGGGGGCGACCTCGTGGTGGCTGAACTCGACGGAGATGCCGATCCGCTCCAGCGCGAGCACGGCCTGGCGCCGGAAGTCGCGGGCGACCGAGTGCGTGGTGTGGTCGAAGTAGCCGCCGCCGTCGACCGGCACGGGCACCGAGCCGTCCAGCGGGCCGTCCTGGACGAGGAAGAACTCGACCTCGGGGTGGGTGTAGAAGGTGAAGCCCTTCTCGGCCGCCTTGGCGAGCATGCGGCGCAGCACGTGCCGCGGGTCGGCCCACGCGGCGCTGCCGTCGGGCAGCAGGATGTCGCAGAACATCCGGGCGCTCTCGCCGCTGGCGCCGCCCTCGAACGGGAAGACCTGGAACGTGGTGGGGTCGGGCATGGCGACCATGTCGGACTCGGAGACCCGGGCGAAGCCCTCGATGGCCGAGCCGTCGATGCCGATGCCCTCCTCGAAGGCGGACTCCAGCTCCGCGGGCGCCACCGACACGCTCTTGAGCGTGCCGAGCACGTCGGTGAACCAAAGCCGGACAAAACGGATGTCGCGCTCTTCGAGCGTACGAAGCACGAACTCCTGCTGTCGGTCCACGTCAACCCCTCGTACTTGCCGGCGCTCAGTCTCTCCCGGTCCCGTTACGCCGAGATTACGCTGACCATGGCCCGCGGGCTGCCCCCGGGTAAGGCCCGGCGCCGATCACAGACGGTACGGCAGGGGACGGCGGTACGGGTCGCCAACGCTGGGGAAGAATAGCGTCATGCCTTCGTTGCGCGTCGCTCTCGCCCAGGTGAACTCCACCGTCGGGGACATCCCCGGCAACGCCGCGGCTGTCCGGCACTGGTCCCGGGTGGCCGCCGACGCCGGGGCTCAGCTGGTCGCCTTCCCCGAGATGATGCTCACCGGCTATCCGATCGAGGACCTGGTGTTCCGGGACTCGTTCGTGCGGGCGTCGCAGAGCGCGCTGCGTACCCTGGCCGCCGACCTGGCCGCGGACGGCCTGGGCGACATCGCCGTGGTGGTGGGTTACGTCGACGCCGACGGCCCCGCACCGACCAGCGCCGACGCCGTGCCCGGCAGCGGCCGGCGCGACGCGTCCGCGCTGCTCGTCGGCGGCCGGATCGCCGCCACCTACTTCAAGCACCACCTGCCCAACTACGGCGTCTTCGACGAGGACAGGTATTTCGAGCCGGGCGACTCGCTGACGGTGGTTCGCGTCGGCGGCGTCGACGTCGGGCTCACCGTGTGTGAGGACCTGTGGCAGGCCGGCGGTCCGTTCGCCGCCGCCCGGCGGGCCGGCGTCGGGCTGGTCGTCAACATCAACGCCTCGCCGTACGAGCTGAACAAGGACGACATCCGGCTGCCGCTGGTCAAGCGCCGGGCGGCCGAGGCGGGCGCGACCATCGCGTACGTGAACATGGTCGGCGGCCAGGACGAGCTGGTCTTCGACGGCGACTCGATGATCGTCACCGCCGCGGGCGAGCTGCTCACCCGGGCCGGCCAGTTCACCTCTGAGCTGCTGATCCACGACCTGGAGCTGCCCGCGGCGGACGCGGTCGAGAACGAGCCCGGCCCGGCCCCCGCCGCCGAGGCGCCCCGCGTCGAGGAACGCACGAACGACACCATGGAGATCACCCGCGTCACGGTCGCCGAAGCGTTGCGCCCGCTCACCGACGGCCCGGCGGTCGGCGGCATCGCGGACCGGGTCAACGACGAGGCGGAGATCTGGTCGGCGCTCACCCTGGGCCTGCGCGACTACGTGGAGAAGAACGGCTTCCGCTCGGTCGTGCTGGGCCTGTCCGGCGGGATCGACTCGGCGGTGGTCGCCGCGATCGCCGTCGACGCGCTCGGCCCGGAACGCGTGGTGGGCGTCTCGATGCCCAGCGGCTACTCGTCCACCCACTCCCGCGACGACGCGGCCGACCTGGCCAAGCGCACCGGCCTGGACTACCGCAGCGAGCCGATCCAGCCGATGGTCGACGCCTTCCTGGCCAACATGTCGCTCTCCGGCCTGGCGGTGGAGAACCTGCAGGCAAGGGTCCGCGGCGTCATCCTGATGGCCCTGTCGAACCAGGAAGGACACCTGGTGCTGACGACGGGCAACAAGAGCGAGCTGGCGGTGGGCTACTCGACCCTGTACGGCGACTCGGTCGGCGGCTTCAACCCGCTCAAGGACGTACCGAAGACGATGGTCTGGAAGCTGGCCCGCTGGCGCAACACCCGGGCCGACTCCCCCATCCCGGAGAACTCGATCGCCAAGCCGCCGAGCGCGGAGCTGCGCCCGGGTCAGGTGGACAGCGACTCGCTGCCCGACTACGACCTGCTGGACGCGATCCTGGCCGGCTACATCGACGGCGACCAGGGGCGCGACGACCTGATCGCGGCGGGCCACGACGCCGCCCTGGTGGACCGGGTGCTGCGCATGGTCGACCTGGCCGAGTACAAGCGCCGGCAGTCCGCGCCGGGCACCAAGATCTCCATCAAGGCGTTCGGCCGCGACCGCCGCCTGCCGATCACCAACCGCTTCCGCGAAGGCCTGCCGGAGCGGAACAGCTGACTCAGCCGCGAAGGCCTGCCGGAGCGGAACAGCTGACTCAGCCGAGAAGGGGTGTGACCGGCTCCACTGAACCCTGACCGGTGCGGCGTGCCGGGTGCGACGATTTGGGGCAGACCCGGGGACCGCACACCGCGGCCTCGAGGGAAGGAGACAGAGATGTCCGAGATCCCCACCCTGTACGGGGGCCCCGCCACCCGCCGCGTGCGCACCCGCGACCTGATCGCCGCGAAGGAACGCGGCGACCGCTGGCCGATGCTGACGTCGTACGACCAGTACACGGCCGCGATCTTCGACCGCGCCGGCATCCCGGTCCTGCTGGTCGGCGACTCCGCGGCCAACAACGTCTTCGGCTACGAGACGACCCTCCCGGTCACCACGGAGGAGCTGCTTCCCCTGGTACGCGCAGTGGTCCGCGCGACGAAGACAGCTCTGGTGGTGGGCGACCTGCCGTTCGGCTCGTACGAGGAGGGCCCGACGCAGGCGCTGCGCACCGCGGTCCGCTTCATGAAGGAAGGCGGCGCCCACGCCGTCAAGCTCGAGGGCGGCCGCCGCACCGCGGAACAGATCCGGGCGATCACCGGCGCGGGCATCCCGGTCATGGCGCACATCGGCTTCACCCCGCAGAGCGAGCACACCATCGGCGGCTACCGCGTGCAGGGCCGCGGCAGCGACGCGGAGGAGGTCATCGCCGACGCCCGCGCGGTGGCCGAGGCGGGCGCGTTCGCGGTGGTGCTGGAGATGGTGCCCGGCGAGGTGGCCAAGCAGATCACCAAGGAGCTGACGATCCCGACGGTGGGCATCGGCGCGGGCCCGGACACGGACGCGCAGGTGCTGGTCTGGCAGGACATGGCGGGCCTGCGCGAGGGGAAGGCGCCACGCTTCGTGAAGCGCTACGCCGACCTGTCGGGCATCCTGACCGAGGCGACCAGGCAGTTCGCGGACGAGGTCCGCGGCGGTGAGTTCCCGGCGGAGGAACACACCTTCTGAGCCAGGGGTACGGCCCGGGCAAGATCGGACAAGTGGCAGACTTCCTGCCATGTCCGTTCCTGCCCGAGTCAGCCTGGCCACCCTCGGCGTGGCCGACGTGGCCCGAGCCACCGAGTTCTACGAGTCCCTGGGCTGGCGGCTGTCGACGGCCTCGGTGCCCGGCGTGGTCAGCTTCTTCCACACGGCCGGCGGTCTGCTGTCCCTGGTCGCGACGGACGACATGACGGCGGACGCGGGCCTGCCGCCCCGCCAGCCGCCGCCGAACCCGGCCGCCGACTTCCGCGGCACGATGCTGGCGATCAACGTGGAGAGCCCGGCGGCGGTGGACGAGGCGCTGCGCTCAGCGGTCCAGGCCGGAGCCACCTTGGTCAAGGCGGGCGGCGCGGCCGAGTGGGGCGGCTATCTCGGCTACTTCACGGACCCGGACGGCCACCTGTGGGAGATCACCCACAACCCGGCCTGGCCCCTGGACCCGGCCGGCGTCCCGCAACTCCCCTGACCCGGGGTCGCGGCAACCACCGCGCTGGTCCAGCCGATCCACAGCTCAAGGCGCGGCGGGCGGGTCAGATTCGTTCGAAGAGGACCTCTCTGGTTTCGGGGTCGGCCTGGGTCAGGCGGACCTGGATGCGGTCGCCCAGAGGGAGTTCGCCCACGCAGCGGGCTTGGACGGCCGGTTCGTCGATGGCGACCTTGCCGCCTCGGGGACGGCGGTTGTTCGGCTTGTCGCGTCCGTTCGGCTTCGGGGCCGCAGCCGGCTCGGCCTCGGGGCCGGCGGGGTGGCCGTCGGGCTTTGCGGAGGCGGAGTCCGGGCCACCCTTCGCGCCGGTGCGGTCCTCGTCGACGTCGAGCACGCCGGCCTCGAAGGTCTCCCCCACCCGGTGAGCGAGCAGCACTGCTTCGGCGAGGCCCACGGCGCCGCGGTCGGCCGCTGAGGCAACCCGGTCTGTCGTCGCCATGCACTTGGGGAGGCGCGGCAGGGCCTCGCGGGCCCACGGCGGCACCTCGCGCTCCTCGTGCAGAGCCAGGCACACCTCCGTCGCGTAGCGGTCGGCCAGCCGGCGCAGTGGTGCGGTCACGTGTGCGTAGGGCGCGCCCACGCCGCCGTGGCCGGTCTCTGCCGGTGTCTCCTGGTCGAAGGCGGTGTAGCCGGCGCCGCGGAGCAGCTCGGCTGCCTGGTTGAGGAAGGCGGCGCCGCGGGGGCTGGCCGGGTCGACGGAGGCCACGACCGCGCCGACGGAGGCGCCGGAAGGCCAGGGGACGTCGAGGGAGGCGGCGGCCGCTCGGAGCTTGGTCACCGCCTCGGGGCGGGCCGGCGGCATGGTGCGGAGGAGCCCGATCTTTCCCTGCAGCATCAGGGTGGCGGCGGCCATGCCGGTGAGCAGGGAGATCTGGGCGTTGTGCTCCTCGACGGCCAGCGGCGCCCGCAGGACCAGCTGCCAGCCGTCGCCGTTCTGCTCGACCTCCTGCTCGGGCAGGGGCAGGTTGACCGCGCCGCGATCGGCCGCGCGGCGGGCCAGCAGCGCACCCAGCTCGGGCAGCAGGGCGATCGGCTCGGGGGCGGTGCCTGCGTCGACGTCCGCTTGCAGGCCGGCGTAGTCGAGCTTGGCCCGGCTGCGCACCCACGCGCGTTCCAGGGCGATGCCGGTGATCTCGCCGTCGGCGTCCAGGTCGATGGTCCACAGCACCGCGGCGCGGTCGGCGTCGGGCAGCAGGCTCACCGCGCCCTCGCTGAGCACCGGCGGGTGCAGCGGGACCTTGCCGTCCGGGAAGTAGATGGTCTGGCCGCGCACCCAGGTCTCGGCCTCGAGCGCCCCGCCCGGCCGCACATAGGAGGCGACGTCGGCGATCGCGTAGCGCACCCGATAGCCGCCGCCGGACCGGCGGGTCAGCTCCATCGCCTGGTCGAGGTCGCGCGAGGTGGCCGGATCCACCGTGACGAACGGGATGTCGGTGCGGTCGACGCCCGGCGGCGCGACCGCGGTCGCGGCCTCCTGCGCCTCCCGCATCGCGTCGGCCGGGAAATCGGCAGGTAACTCGAGCTCGCGGCGCAGCACGGAGAAGTCGATGCGCGGCGCCCACACCCGTTTGATCGGCACGGGTCATTCCTACCAGGCCGCACCGACAATTCCGGTACGCAGAAGGGCCGCGCCGTGATCGGCGCGGCCCTGGTGTGCCCGGGTTCAGCGCTTGACGGTCGCCTTGCGGGCCGAGCCGGCGACGGTGGAGCGGCCGTTCCCGGAGGGACGGCTGTTGCCGGCGGTGGCGGTACGGGCGGCCGCAGCCGTGGCGGGCTTGGTGACCCGGCCGGCGTTGGTGGCCGACGTCTTGGTCATGCCGGCGGGCTTGGCGTTGGCGGCCTTGCCGGCGATGGTCGTCCGGGCCTTGGTGGCGGCGGCGTTGCCGGTGCTGCGAGCGGCGGCCTTCTTCGCCGCGCCGGCCGAGGTCCTGGCCGAGGCGGCGGACTTAACGGCGGACTTGACCGCGGCGGAAGCCTTACCCGCGGCGGACGAGGCACCGGTGGCCTTACCCGATGTCGTCTTACCGGCGCCCGACTTACCAGCCCCAGCCTTCGCACCCGTCGACTTGGCAGTCGTCGGCTTGGCAGCAGTTGCCTTGCTTGCGGTCGATTTGACGGCAGTCGACTTAGCGGCGGTCGACTTAGCCGCCGGCGACTTAGCGGCGGAGGACTTCGCGGTGGACTTCGCAGCCGCAGAACGAACCGACGTCCCACCGGCCGAAGCGGAACGAACAGAAGCCGAACGCGCAGAGGCGGACTTGGCCGGCGCCGGCTTGGCAGCCGCCGACTTGCCCGCGGAAGACTTCGCTGCGGAAGAATTCGCGGCCGTCGACCTCGCCGCAGCGGACTTGGCGGTCGACTTCGCGGCCGCGGAAGACTTCCCAGCCGCAGACTTCGCCGCCGTGGACTTGGCGGCAGCGGACGTGCCGACGCCGGACTTGGCGGTGCCGGACTTGGCAGTGCCGGACTTGGCAGTGCCGGACTTCAAGGCCGTGGACTTCGCAGCCGCCGAAGACTTCCCAGCCGTCGACTTCGCGGCCGTCGACTTCGCGGCCGTGGACTTCGCGGCCGTAGACTTCGCGGCCGTGGTGGACTTCGCGGCCGTGGTGCCCTTGGCACCCGCAGACTTCACAGCCGACGACTTGGCCCCCGCGGACCGCGCAGCGGCCGACGACTTCCCAGCCGCCGCACCAGAACGCGCAGCCGCAGCGGTAGCCGGCTTGGCCGCCCCGGAAGCCCGCTTCACAGCGCCCGCCCGCGCCGTGGCCGACTTGGTGGCCGGCGCCTTCTTGGCGGTCGTCTTACTGGCCGGAGCCTTCCCGGCCGCACCGGACTTGGCGGCAGAAGCCGATTTGCCCGCGGTAACCGATTTGCCCGCGCTGACCGACTTGGCAGCAGAAACCGGCTTGGCAGCAGACGAAGCCTTGACCGCGGACCGCACGGCAACCGCCTGACCATTGGCAGAACTGGCAGCAGCAATCCGCTTGGCAGCGGCGGGCTTGGCACCGGGCTTGGCGGCAGGCTTGGCAGCTGCCGGGGACGCGGCGACCCGCGCGCTTCTGGCGCCGGTCGTGGCGGCCCGGGTCGGGGCCTTCTTGGGCACGGCCATGGGGAAGTTCCTCCTTGCGAATGACTGCGGGCTCGTCTCCGCCTGGAGACTGCAGGATTCCGGCTTGGACACAGGGGTCGAGCCGGCCTAGCTGACCTCCCCGGTCCAGCGGGCGTCCTCGGCATCCCACGCCGCATTGCGCTTCTCGACGGTCTCGAGCGCCCGCGTGGCGTCGTCAGCGGAGGCATACGGACCGAGCCGGTACTGCGCAGGACACACGTCGTCCCCGGTCTCGACCCGGTTGTGGCGGAGGCACCAGAAGTAGCCGCCGCCGGGCCCACTGTCGTTCATGCAATCACTGTGCACCTCAAACCGACCATGCGCTACCGATTCAGGCAAAAAGCCCGGTTTTTCCATAGTGGATTGTCGAAAAGACTCCCCGAAGGAACGACAAAGCCCGCCCCACCCAAGGGTGGAACGGGCCGGAGCCGGGGATCTCAGAGCGCGGCAGCCACCAGCTCGGCGACCTGGACCGCGTTCAGGGCCGCGCCCTTGCGCAGGTTGTCGTTGGAGAGGAACAGCGCGAGACCGTTGTCGACCGTCTCGTCGACGCGGATGCGTCCCACGAACGTCGGGTCCCGGCCGGCCGCCTGCAGCGGCGTGGGGACGTCGGACAGCTCCACGCCGGGCGCCGACGCGAGCAACTCCCGCGCGCGCTGCGGGCTGACCGGCCGCGCGAAGCGCGCGTTCACCTGCAGCGAGTGACCGGTGAAGACCGGCACGCGCACGCAGGTGCCGGAGACCTTGAGGCCGGGGATGCCCAGGATCTTGCGGCTCTCGTTGCGGAGCTTCTGCTCCTCGTCGGTCTCGCCGAGGCCGTCGTCGACGATCGAGCCGGCCAGCGGCAGAACGTTGAAGGCGATGGGCTGGCTGAACGAGCGGGGCGCCGGGAACTCGACGGCACTGCCGTCGAAGGCGAGCTCGGTGGCCCGGTCGGCGACCTTCTTGATCTGGTCGTCGAGCTCGGCCACGCCGGCCAGCCCGGCGCCGGAGACCGCCTGGTACGTCGTGGCGACCAGCGCGACCAGCTCGGCCTCGTCGTGCAGCGGGCGCAGCACCGGCATCGCGGCCATCGTCGTGCAGTTCGGGTTGGCGATGATGCCTTTGGGGCGCTGGGCGATCGCGTCCGGGTTCACCTCGGCCACCACGAGCGGGACGTCCGGGTCCATCCGGTACGCCGACGAGTTGTCGATCACGACAGCGCCCGCCTCGGCGACCTTGGGGGCGTACTCCTTGGAGCTGCCCTTGCCCGCGGAGAACAGGACGATGTCCAGTCCGCGGTAGTCGGCCGTGGCCGCGTCCTCGACGGTCACGTCGCCCTCACCCCAGGACAGGGTGCGCCCGGCGGAGCGGGCGGAGGCGAAGAGCCGGAGCTGGTCTACGGGAAACTGGCGCTCGGCCAGGATGCGGCGCATGACGCCGCCGACCTGCCCCGTCGCGCCTACGATGCCGATCCTCATGGCCACAAAACTACGGCCTGGCTGCCACTACACGAAATCGGGTATCCGGCTCCATCTCAATATGCAAGAAAAGTCTCCCGATATACGAGACGCGGGCATAGCGTTCGCGGCATGGCTGCTGTCTATACCCACGGGCATCACGAATCGGTCCTGCGCTCGCACCGCTGGCGCACCGCAGAAAATTCGGCGGCGTATCTGCTGCCACGGCTGAAATCCGGCGACACCCTGCTGGACATCGGGTGCGGACCCGGCACCCTCACCGCTGATCTCGCGACGCAAGTCACACCCGGGCGGGTCACCGCCCTGGAGCCCACCGCGCCGGCGCTGGACCTGGCCCGGGCCGAGATCGCCCGGCGCGGGCTGGACACCGTCGACTTCGCGGTCGGCGACGTGCACGCGCTGGACTTCGCCGACGACACGTTCGACGTCGTGCACGCCCACCAGGTGCTGCAACACGTCGGCGACCCGGTCACCGCGCTGCGGGAGATGAGCCGGGTGACCAAGCCGGGCGGCGTCGTCGCGGTACGCGACAGCGACTACGCGGCGTTCGCCTGGTTCCCCCAGCTGCCGGAGCTGGACGACTGGCTGGACCTGTACCGCCGGATCGCCCACAGCAACGGTGGTGAGCCCGACGCCGGACGCCGGCTGCTGTCCTGGGCCCACGCCGCCGGGCTGAGCGACCCGGTCGTGACCTCGAGCACCTGGTGCTTCGCGACGCCGGAGGACCGCCAGTGGTGGGGCGGCATGTGGGCCGACCGCATCCTCGAGTCCGACCTGGCCCGGCAGGCCGCCGATCAGGGTGCGGACCTGCGGAGGGTCTCCGACGCGTGGCGGGCCTGGGCCGCCCACCCGGACGGCTGGATGTCACTGCTGCACGGCGAACTGCTCTGGCAGAAGCCGGCTTAGACCGACTTCGGCTTGTACGCCCAGTGCCACGGCTCCCGCGGCGTGTTCTCCACGAAGCCGTACTTCTCGCCGTTGGCCCGCATCCACGCCTGCGCCTTGTTGTTCAGGTCGAGGTCGGTGGCCATGCCCCAGCCGTGTTCGCTGGTGCCGGGCTTGGCCGCCAGCCCGCCCTGGGAGTAGAGGCCCTTGCGGCGGGCGACGTCGACCTGCTCGGAATACGAACGGTAGGAGTCGGTGATCCCGATGGTCACACCCTGCGCCTTGGCATCACCGATCATCTTGTTGAGCGACTCGGCCGCCGGCGCCCACAGCTTGTGGTTGGTGTTGCCGACCTTCTCCAACGCGGTGGCGGGGATCTTGCCGTTGCCGTAGCCGACCAGCTCGGTCGGGATCCCCTTGCTGTTCAGCGAGTACGACTTGGCCGGGCCCGCGGACGCCGCCGGTGACTGGGTGCCCATGGCGTCCGCGAGCGCGGTGGCGAAGCTGCCGCCCGACGCGGGGTCGGTCGACGCGGCCGACGACGTCTTGGCCGCCGTGGCCTGCTGGGTCTGCATCGCGATGATCCGGCTCTGGATGTCCGCGATCCGGCTGTTGACGGCCTCGATCCCCACAGCGAAGTACCTCCGTGCTCCTACGGCATGTCGCCCTACCGTTCGGCGCTCCGGAAATATGACTGAGCGGAAACCGGAAGTCAGACCGCCAGGGGCAGGTCGATGGTGTGCGCGGTGTGCGCGACCTTGGCCTGCAGGTAGCGCACGTTGGCGGCGGAGGCGTGCACGTGGGTCGGCACCACCTCGCGGACGTCGACCCCGAACGACCGCAGCTGGGCCGGCTTGTCGGGGTTGTTGGTGAGCAGGTCGACCGGGCCGGCTCCGAGAGCGGTCAGCATCTGCGCCGCGGCGGTGTAGTCCCGTTCGTCGTCGGCGTGCCCGAGTGCCCGGTTCGCCTCGTACGTGTCCAGGCCCAGGTCCTGCAGCGCGTACGCGTCGAGCTTGGCGTAGAGCCCGATGCCCCGGCCCTCCTGGCGCAGGTAGAGCAGGAAGCCTCCGACGCCGGCGATCCGTTCGACGGCCTCGCGCAGCTGCGGGCCGCAGTCGCAGCGCTCGGAGCCGAACACGTCGCCGGTGAGGCACTCGGAGTGCGGGCGGACGAGCGGCACCTCGGCCCCGAAGGCGTCGCCGAGGGCGAGCGCGAGGTGCTCCTTGCCGTCGGCGAGCCCGTCGAAGGTGATCACCTCGGCCGTGGTGACGTATCCGTCCGCGAACTTCAGCGGCACGGAGACCCGGCTGCGAATACCCAAAGACATGACAGCTCCCTCAGCACTTGACGCTTCAAGCACGGGATTGACCTTACGCCGCACTTGTTAAGGGAACCACGAGCCGAACGTCACAACGGATCAAGAAATACCGGGGGGAATCGGCACCGGCTCGCGCAGCTCGCCGCCCTCGATGCGGTCCCGCAGCTCCAGATCGACCTCGCTGGTGCGGTCCTTGCGGTTCGGCAGCAGGTTCGTGACCAGCACCATCAGGCATCCGAGCCCGGCGTAGAGGGACAGCACGAGCAGGTGCGCGCCGATCGGGGCGGCCGGGAAATAAAGATTGTCGCGGACCGCCTGCACGCCGGCCCCGGTCGGCAGGTTCTCGCCGAGGAGGCGGCCGAACCCCGGCAGGAACTCGGGCAGGATGCTCGCGCCGGAGATGACCGTGCCGACGGTGAAGTAGAGACCGCCGAGCAGGGCGCCGCCGGGGCCGAAGAGGGCCACCGCACCGGCCGTCGAGCCGGTGATAGCCAGCGACAGCAGCGCGAAGATGCCGAACATCTCCGGGTGGTTCGCGTCCGTGCCGACGCCGAACCAGGTCATCGACCAGAGCACCACGGCCGCCGAGCCCAGCGCGTACACGATCAGGGTGCCGAGGTGGCCGAGGCCGCGCTTCCAGGAGCGCCGGGTGCGCGGGATGAGCCGGCCCAGCCCGACCGAGGCGATGGTGCCGCCCAGCGCGAGCGCCTGGGTGAGGAAGCCGAGCGACGCGCCGTTGACGTCGTCGGCGGGCAGCGCCACCACGTCGGTGACCGCCGGTGCCGCGGCGAGCGCCCGCGCCTGGGCGACCGAGATCGTGTCGCCCTGCGCGGCCAGAGCCGCGAGCTGCTCGGCGTTCTGCTGGCCGACGACCGAGGTGTAGGTGGCGCGCATCAGGCTCGCGGCGGCGGGACCGGCGGCGGAGGCGAGATAAAGGTGCGGTTGTGCGGCGCTGGCGTCGACTCCGCCGTACACCTCGCGGCTCTTGATCCCGGCTTGCAGGTCCGTGACGTTGGCGTAGCCGCTGACTGCGAAGACGCCGTCGCGCTCCAGCAGCTCGACGATCGGCGCCCGCTTGGCGTCCGGCGCGATCAGGCCCACCGGTACGTCGTGCGGCGTCGCCTTGTGGCCCATGCCCAGGTAGTAGGCGGTCAGGCCCAGCTGTACGGCCACGCCGACCAGGCACACCACCAGGGCGAACCGGCGGAACTGGCGAACCGACTGGATCTGCTGGTCGGAGGACATTCACCCAGCATCGCGGAGAGCCCCGGGCGGGCGCAGGTGATCGTCGATCATGCCGAGCAGGGCCCGGGCGGCCGCGCCCGGCGCGCGGACCGCCGAGGTGGCGACCCCGAGCGGCCAGTCCAGGTCCGCGTCCGCGACCGGTACAACCACAAGGTCCACTTCATCCGGTACGGCGAAACGCGGCAGAATCGCGATGCCCAGCCCGTGCCGCACGAAGCCCGCACCGGTGCTGATGTCGACGACCTCCAGCGACACGTGGCGCTGCACCCCGGCCGCCGCGAACGCCCGGTCCACCACCGTGCGGTTGCCGAAGCCCACCGGGAAGTCCACGAACTGCTCACCGGCCAGATCCTCGACCCGTACCACCGGCCGTCCGGCGAGCCGGTGACCGGCCGGGAGCACCAGTTCCATCGGGCGCCACAGCAACTGCCGCAAGTGGACCCCGGCCGGCGGGCGCCCGGGCACCGAGACCAGCGCCAGGTCCAGCCGGCCGTCGGTGAGCGCGTCGACCAGGCCGCCGGAGCCCCGGGTGGACACGGTCAGTTGCAGCGTCACCGCCGGGTGGGTCCGGTGGAAGCGACCCAGCAGCGCCGGCAGGTCGACGAGCCCGATCGCGGTCAGCGTGCCGATCCGTACGGTGCCGCGCAGCCCGCCGCGGACCTCGTCCACTGCGTCCCGGGCAGCCCGGGCGGCGTCGAGCGCGGCCCGGGCCCGGGGCAGCAGCGCGGCACCGGCGTCGGTGAGCGCGACCCGCTTGGACGTGCGTTCCAGCAACGGGGCGTCCAGCTCGTGCTCCAGCGCCTTGATCGCCGCGGAGACGCCGGACTGCACGACGTGCAGCCGGGTGGCGGCCCGGGTGAAGCTGCCCTCCTCGGCGACGGCGACGAAGTAGGTGAGGTGACGAAGCTCCATGCGCTCAACTATCGCATTCGGTGATAGGTACGAGCAGAAACCTTCGTTGGACGTGATGCTGCGCGTGACGCACTGTGAGGACATGACCGTTACTGCTCCATCCCAGTCGCCGCGGACCCGCCAGGGCTCCGCCCGGCACGGCACCGGCTTCTGGCTGATCGCCGCCGTCTTCGCGATCTCGATGGCGTTCTCCACCGTGCCCACCCCGCTCTACCCGCTCTACCAGCAGCAGGACGGCTTCTCCCCGTTCACCGTGACGGTCGTCTTCGCCGTGTACGCGGTCGGCGTCGTCACCAGCCTGCTGCTCGGCGGCCACGTCTCCGACTGGGTCGGCCGCAAGCGCGTCCTGCTCCCGGCCCTGGCCCTGGAGGCCGTCGCCGCGGTGCTGTTCCTGGTCTGGCCGGCCCTGCCGGGACTGCTGATCGCCCGGTTCGTCACCGGCCTCGGCGTCGGCCTGATCACCGCCACCGCCACCGCGTACCTGCTGGAGCTGCACGTCGCGCACCGGCCGCACGCCGGGCGGGGCCGCTTCGAGCTGATCTCCGCGGCCGCCAACCTGGGCGGGCTGGGCACCGGCACCCTGGTGGCAGGGGCGCTGGCGCAGTTCGTCGACGCTCCCCTGCGTACCCCGTACCTGGTCTTTCTGGTCCTGCTCGCGCTCAGCGCGGTCGCCGTCGCGGCCACGCCCGAGACGGTGGTCGCGCCCGCCGTCGCCCCCCGCTACCGGCCGCAGCGGATCCGGGTCGCCGCCGCCGACCGGCTGGGTTACGCGGTCGCCGCGGCCGGCGCGTTCGCCGGCTTCGCGGTCTTCGGCCTGTTCACCTCGCTGGCGCCCAGCTTCGTCGCCGGCTCGCTGCACCGCCCCGGCCGGCTGCTCGCGGGCGTCGTGGTGTTCCTGGTCTTCGGGGCCGCGGCCGGAACCCAGGCCGGCTCGACGCTGCTCCGCCCGGCCCACCGGTTCACCGCCGGCCTGGCCGCCGAGGCCGCCGGGCTGGTCGTGCTCGGCGCCGGGATGCACCTGTCCTCGCTGGCGCTGTTCCTGCTCGGCGGCGCGGTCGCCGGCGGCGGCGCGGGCCTGCTCTTCAAGTCCGCGGTCGGCGCCGTCGCGGCGATGGCCGAGCCCGCGGTCCGCGGCGAGGCCCTGGCCGGGCTCTTCCTCATCGCCTACCTGGGCCTGATCGGCCCGGCGCTGGGCCTGGGCATCGCGACCCACTTCCTGCCGGCGACCACCGCGATGCTGTGGTTCAGCGGGGTGCTGCTGGTCCTGCTGGGCGTGACCGCGCTCAGCTCCGCAGCGCCCGGTCCAGCTCGGCGAAAAGCCGCTCCGGAGGGTCCGGCTCAAGCTTGATCCAGAGAGCGCGGCCGGCCTGCCAGGCCGCGCTCACATCCTCATGGGTACGCGAGAGCGCCGCGATCGTGGCCACGCTGAGCTCGGCCTCGGCCTGCCGCGACGGGGTGAGCCAGTGCTCGGTGCGGCCCTCGGCCAGCCGGGCCATCCACAGCAGATGGCGCTGGGCGTGCGCGAGGGCGTCCCGCTGCCGCAGCACCTCACCGCGCTGCCCGACGTGATGGGCGAGCAGCAGCCAGTTGGCGAAGCGCCCGCAGACATCCGCCGTACGGTCCGGGACTCCTTGCGGGCGTGACTGCTCCAGCAGCCCGTGCCGATCGACGACCGGCACGATCTCGCCGCCCGGCCAGTCGCGGACGGAGGCGATGTCCGCGGTGCCGGCGAAGTGGAACTCGCCGCGGATCAGCCCCGGGAAGAACGCCACGTGCGCGCCGAACTCGTTGCGGACCAGGTGGGTGACCGGGCTGACCTGCTCGATCCAGGCCCGGGGGTCGGCGGGCCCGGCGGTGAAGAACATCCAGAACTCGATGTCGCTGTGCTCGTCGGCCGTGCCGTCGGCGAACGAGCCGTACATCAGGGCGGCCTCGATCCGGCTGTCGGCGCGGCACACCTCCCGCACCCGTTCGATGAGGCGGACCTGCTCAAGCAAGGTCGGCCGGGTTCGTGTTCGCGCCGCAGAGCAGCACCACGACCCGCTCCCCCGGCTCCGGCACGTAGGCACCCGAGGTCAGCGCGGCCTGCGCGGCGGCGGTGCCGTGCTCGACGACGATCCGGTAGTCCTCCCACAACTGCCGCCTGGCCTCCACGATCGCCTGGTCGTCCACCAGCACCGACGGCAGCTGCGCCGCGGCGGCCGTCCGGTAGGCGATCGTCCCGGCCCGGCGCGCACCCAGGGAGTCGGCCGCCACTCCGGAGACCGGGATGTCCACCGGGCCACCGGCCTCGAGGGCCGCGTGCAGGGCCGCGGAGGTGACCGGCTCGACCGCGACCACCCGGGCCCGGTCGTGCAGGGCGGCGGCGACCCCGGCGATCAGGCCGCCCCCGCCGACAGCCACCAGCACCGTGTCGAAGCCGTCCGGCAGCTGCTCGGCGAGCTCCAGGCCGAGGGTGCCGTTGCCGGCCACCATGTCCGGATCGTCGTAGGCGTGGCAGAACAGGGCCCCGGTCACCTCGGCCTGCACGACCGCGGCCTCGTACGCCTCCGCGTACTCCTGGCCGACCTGGACCACCCGGGCGCCGAGCTTGGCCAGCTTCGCCACCTTGACCGGCGGGGCCGTGACCGGCACGTAGATCTCGGCGGCCACGCCCAGCTCGCGGGCCGCGTACGCCGCGGCGAGCCCGGCGTTGCCGCCGGAGGCCGCGATGACGCCCGCCGCCGGCAGCCCGTGCTCGGCCGCGGTGAGGATCCGGTTGAACATGCCCCGGGTCTTGAAGGACCCCGCGTGCTGCAGGAACTCCAGCTTCAGCAGCGCCGGCCCGTCCCGGAACACCGGGGTGCGCCTGATCCGCCCGGCGATGCGGCGCGCGGCGGCCTCGACCTCACTGGTGGCGATCACCGATCAGTTCTACACGACGCCGGACCGGTACGGGGCCCCCACCGGTACGGCCTCACGTTCCCCCATCAGGCGCGCCAGATCCAGCAGCCGGTGCGAGAAGCCCCACTCGTTGTCGAACCAGCCGCGCACCTGCACGCCGCCGTCGGCGCTGGTCTGGGTGCCGGACGGGTCGAACAGGCAGGACGCCGGGTTGTCCCGGACGTCCACCGACACCGTCGGGTCGGGCTCGTAGTCGAGCACGCCGCCGAGGAAGCCGGCCGCCGCCTCGGCCATCGCCCGGTTGATCTCGTCGCGGCTGACCGGGCGGTCGGTGAAGCCGGTCAGCTCGGCCAGCGAGCCGATCGGGGTGGGCACGCAGTAGTAGCTGTAGCGCACCTTGCCGAGCTGCGGCAGCGCGACGCTGAGCAGATCACCGGCGACGTGGTTGTGCGGGATGATGCTGTCGTGCACGGCCCGGCCCAGCCGCGGGTCGTCGCGCGAGGAGCCGGTGAGTGAGTCCTGCGCCTTCTGCCAGCCCTGGATCGCCAGCACGACCGAGGTGTGCACCGAGCGCAGCCCGAAGCGTTCCAGCAGGACCTTGGCCATCACCGACAACGCGTTGACGCCGCAGGAGGCGGGCGAGACGACGTCGTGGCGGGCCGGGTCGTACAGCTCGTGGTTGGCCCCGTAGACCAGCACCGCGTCCGGGTCGTCGGCCGACGCGCTGATGACGACCTTGCGGGCGCCGCCGCCGGTGATGTGGTCCCGCGCCCCGGCGCCGCTGCGGAACCGGCCGCTGGCCTCGATGACCACGTCGACGCCGGCCTCGGCCCAGGGGATGCGGCCCGGCTGCGACTCGTTGAACGCCCAGATCGGGCGATTGTTGACGATGAGCTGGCCCGGGGCGGCGGACACTGTTCCGGGGAATCGCCCGCGCACGCTGTCGCGTTTGAGGCCGTATGCCAAACGGTCGACCGGAGCGATGTCGTTAATGGCGGCGACGGTGATTCCCGTGTCCGCTGAGGCACCGACAATACGCATCACACTGCGGCCGATCCGACCGAAACCGTTGATGCCGATCGCGATACTCACCAAGAACTCCCTACGGCCGGTTGGTCGACGGACTTACCGTGGCGCGACCGTACCGGGATCCTACCCAGTGAGCACTCGCCGTCACACTGCAGACACTATGAGTGTGCAAGTTGCACGTCAACCGGAGCGGGCGGAGGAGAAACTCACATGTCGGGCACCCGGTGCGACGGTCCGAGCGAGCAGTCTACTCACCCGCAGGTCCGCCCTGGACACTGGTGACTACCTGCAAATACTCCCCATCCGGCCAGCGGCGGACCCCCTCTGACCTGGTCCCTTGAGTAATCGAAGGACGTCGACGAAGCACCTGCCGAGCATGGCTCCGGCAACCCCACATCGAACGGGTCCGGTGAATAAGCGCAGGTGAAGGGCATTGAATCGTTACGATGGCGACACCGGTATAACCGAACCTTTACCGCCCGATTTTGATCGTCAACTCTTTCGACGGCCGACCGGCCCGTCCACCATTCAAACCCTGCCTCGCAGACGAACCCGGCCGTCGATCCGCAGCCCGACCGGCGAACCGTTCCCCGGCGTTTGTCACCGGCCGGTCCGACGCGGCGGTCCGACCGTTCACCGAAATTGGCACAGTTCATTCATGCCGGCGATGTCAGTTGCCGCTACCACAACCGGAGCCGCCACAGCCGCCGCCGTCGAAACCGCCACCGTCGCCGTACCCGGACATGCCATCGGTGCCGGACCCGCCGCGCTTGAGATCCCACCTGCGGCCGGTGAGGGCCTTACCGGCACCGCCGAGATGCTGCAGGCAGACGGTGCCCTTCAGCTCGTAGCAGACGCCCCGGCCGCCGCAATCAGCCAGATAGCGCCGCCCACCCGCGACGGCGACCTCCCGGTCCACCCGGAACAGCGCCGGCAGCAACCCGGCCTCGCGCGGCTCGTCCTCCTGCGCGAACCGGAAGGTGGCCGCCAGCTCACCGGGCCGGCTCGCGACGGCGGGCATGACCGGACGCCCGAGTGCCGTGGCACAGAACTCCGCGTACTCCCGGGTGTGCAACTCGAACTCCCGGCAGAACTCGTCGACGATCACGGATGGCATGACCAGCTGTGCCTTCGGATGCCGGGCGGCGAGCCGGAACCACTGCCGCGCCGCGGCCTCAACCGACCGGACGGCATCACCGGACAGCTCCCCGTACCGGAGGGCGAACCGCTGCCGCACCCCACTGGGAAACTCGTAGGCGTCGACCGCGGAGACCCGCCGGCCGCTCTGCCTTACCCGGAAAACCGCCATGCACCCAGCGTGAGACCACGCCGGGCCGGCGTCAACGATCCTGACTGTCCGGCGGCGGCAGCAGGTCGGCCCGCCGCTCGATATCCATGGCCTGCCGGGTGACCTCATCACCGAGCCGATGCAATCGCCGCCGCGTCTCGGCATCCGGGGAATCCTCGGCGCTCTCGTGCAGGATCGCCTCGCTGCGCTCGAGGGCCTCAGCGGTCTCATGCATGGCTGCGGCGGTGCCTCGCTTGTCCTTCTGGTTCGCGGTCACAGAACGCTACGTACCCGCTCGGCCCTCCGACAAGCATCAGCCGGGATCACCAGGTCGGCGACGACGCCGTAGTGGTCACTGACGGTGCTGTCCAGCTGATCGAAGCCCGGCGCACAGCCGCTGACGGCGAGCGTGGGACCGCCCGCACGCAGGGTCAGTCCAGCTGGGTGAACGGTTCTCGCAACCAGGGCTCACCTCGACCGCCCCGGTAGGCCTCGAAGCCTGGCTGAAGGTCGACCAACTCGGCCAGGGAGGGGTCACGATCAACCAGCTGCCCGATGCATGTCACGACCACCGCACCCGGCTCGTTCAGGTCATTGACTCCGTCACCGACGCTCCAGGAGTTGTCAGCAGTGTGGAAGACCTGACGGACTGGCTCGGTTCCGTCAGCACAGTGCGCAGGACAACTGAGCCGAGGCTGTCCGGGAACCGCCCGTCCGCGAAGGGGAACGGCAGGTGCCGGAACACCTCGTGCTTCTCGTGCTCATACGAACCGCCGGAGGCGGCCAGGCTGTGATCATGCACCGGGCCACCGTAACGGCATTCGGACGAATAGATCCCGGTGACTCTGGGATGCCCCGCCGTCCTGCCTGAGTAAGACCTGGTCAGAGCCCATAAGCAAGGACCCGGCAGGAAGGCGACGGACGAGTCGACCTGTACGCCAGATACAGGTGTTGGCGATACCCTTGACCTGCGCAAATGTTTTCTGACGAAGGTCCCATGCCGTCGCTATGCCGTCAGAGACTGTCTGGGCCGTCGAACGGGTCATCGAAGACCTGACGGGCGCGCAGGTAGCTGGACGGCATGGGCAGGCAATCATGGTAGGCACGGAGTCATGGTCGACTTGTGCAGCAGCAAAGCACAGCAACCTATCGGACGTCGTCAGCACCGACGAGACCGCTGCAAAGCGTCTGGCCTCGTACGCGGCTTGATCCAACCAAACCGCCGTGACTCGATCGGTCACGGGTAGCGGACGACAGCAACAGTGACAGCAACCGGCACGGATTTCCCCCGGTCGGAGTGATCCACCAGCAGACAACCGTCCGAGGTTACAGCCGCGTACGGACGTGGCTGGACGAGCCGCCCAGGACTTACAAGCGAAGGGTCGTAAGTTCGAAGGCACGGGCTGCTGCCGCGCATTGACCAGCCCGGCAGCTTAGGCAGACTGCCAGATCACTGTGAAGGGTGCCGCGGGATAGTCGTCGCCGACAGGTACCCACACCGCAGGATACTCGGCCGGCGGCTCACCCCACTGGACGCTCGCAATGGCCTTTACGGGGAAGGACTAGAGGATGAAGATGCGCTGCTGACTGCCGTCCTTGCGCGTAACTATGAGCTCGCCTTCCCCGTCGTTGAGTAGGTTCTCGACGAGCGCATAGACCTGGACCGCCCGGTTGAGGACGTCGGTCTTGCCGAGGCCCGTCTCCTCAGTAAGCCTCTGTAGATCTCGGTGGGACCGCTTCGTCAGGTTGACGGTGACCCGGACTAATCCGTTGCCTCCAGAACCTTCGGCGGTCGGCTTCTCCCCGGTTGGTGGCGGAGGATTCTCGCCAGTCCTCGCCGTGCCGTCCTGTTCCACGAGAGAGCCAGCTGGGTTCGACACGACTTCTACCTCCTGCATCTCTGACCCTGGGTGACTGGGCCATCACTTCACTGTAACTAATTCCGTCTTTTGCTGCTGTCTAACGCACGACATCGCAGACGAGTGCGCATACATCAGCAGCATTTTTGGATCCACCGTCACACCTACTGTCCGGCGTGTCGGTGCATCAACCATACAGAGATCATTCTCGTGCCAGTCCCCCCTTCCGTCACGAAGTTGTGGACGAACGTCTATGTTCCCAGCCCGCTGCCTTCTGTGTGTGACCAACCTATCACCATTAGTTGCAATAACAACAGTTGAGCTTGTTTACAGTTTAGGTCCGACAGACTGAAAGGTCCGACTCTTTAGTGCATACTTCAGTCATACGTCTGCTGCATCTGGTAGGGCAATCCGATGACGCGTGATGCTAAAGTGACTGCCACAGGGCGGCGCCTGCCGCCCTCCCGCTCAACACAGTCGTTGGACGGGCTTCCGAAAGGGTGGACGGTCAATGCCCATGCCCACCAACGGAGAGGAGGGGAGCGAACCGGAACTCGTCCGAAGCGACGACTTCCTGGCCAACCCCTCTGATCCACGATCGATCCCCTCGGCAGCGAGCAGCCCAGAAGTACTGGTCGCTCGCAACCGGATGCACGCGCTGGGGATCAAGCTCCGCCTCGCCATCCGGCGAGCTTTTACTCAGCGTCACCCCGCTCCGCTTGTCTTCGAAGACGACGTCACCGAAGACAACATCGCGGACGGATTTGCAAACCCCATCCCCACCATCGACGCCAACCCGTTGATCATCCGGCGACCCCACCAGGGCATCGAGGACAACGCGGCGAACGACCAGGGCGACACCACGTTCTGGTTCGGCGTCAAGGTGCTCGAGAGCCTAGAAGTCATGGTCGGCTTCATCACCTCCAGGGCGTACCTGATACGCGCGTTCGTCTTCCTGGTCGTGGTATCAGCAGCGCTCGGAACCGTGGCCCTGCTGAGCCTTCTCATTCCCGATGTACCTGACCCGGTTCTGGCCGTCTCACTCTGGGGATTCCTCGTCCTCCTCGTGGGAGGCCCGGTGTTCGGCATCGGATTGTGGTTCGTCGACAAAAGACACGACCAAAGCGGCGACCGTCGCGAACGCAACAGGCGCGACCACCGCTGACGTTCCACACATCAACACCCGCCGGCCGACGGAACCAGCAACACGGTGGCCACAAGCCGCCCGCTCTCCGTCAGCCGGCGTCCCTAACTTCTGCACACCACGGGAGCTGATCATTGTGGTCGTCATGGAAAGGCCGGCGATGGACGCCGCCCCAGACCACCGCAACATCCGCGATGCCGCCGCCCCGGCAGACGCCTGGAACTTCAGGTGGAAAGTCATCCTGACCCTCCGCCTAGACTCGCTGAGCACCTACGAAACACACCGGACCGTCAACACTCCCGACGAACTCTGCGAACTCGTGCTGCACAGCAGCATGGATCCACGAATCGTCGCCTACAGCTACCACCGCTACGCCACCCTCAACACCAACACCGCCCCGACATCATGCCGATGGTGCGACGAACCGTTTACAGAAATGGCACCACGGCAGGAATGGCGAAACTGCACGTGCGGAGTCCATGTGATCTACACCTGCACAGCCTGCGGGTCCGGTGAGGTCTTCCCACGACCGAGCCACGCATGCACTGAGTCAGTTGCCGACTTGAAAGAACTCGACCCGACCGGCGAAGCACCGGACTTCTGAGGTCCGCACTCATGGAGATCCCGAGATCTCCCTCGCGCCTGAGGGGGATCTCGGCGACCGTGGTGCGATCACGTCGACCCAGCGTCATAGCGATGCACCTTGGCTGCTTGATGAAGGCGAACATCCGAGCCACGTCCGGTGTCTTGCCAAGGGCGGTTGGCCCCTGAGGCCAGCACGCACCAGGCTCACACCGAATCCCATGCCGTCCTCATGCCGTCATGCCGTGCACAAGCCGACAAACGTGGCCAACAATCACCACCAATGATCATCGATGACTGACCATATGTCCAGCTCAGAGTCACGGCGAATGTGTCGACCAGGTGGGCGACGGACGAGTCGACCTGTACGCCGGATTTTGTGCGCGGCGGCCTTTCGGCCGCCGGCGGCGGTCATCCATCTAGGCGTGCCGTTGCCGGCATGCTCTTGCGGCCTACCCGCAGACTCGGGCGAGCAGCCCTCGAATGCCTGCGCCGGCCCCCGCCTCGCGGCGGTGGCCTTGCTTGGCCTTGCTCCGGGTGGGGTTTACCGAGCCACCCCGGTCGCCCGGGGTGCTGGTGGGCTCTTACCCCACCGTTTCACCCTTACCGGCACGAGGCCGGCGGTCTTTTCTCTGTGGCACTTTCCCGCGGGTCACCCCGGGTTGCCGTTAGCAACCACCCTGCTCTGTGGAGTCCGGACGTTCCTCGGCGATGCTCCCGGGGGAACACCGACGCGACCGCCCGGTCAACTCGTCCGTCGCGTGACCATCCTACCGACGCCGCCGACGCGCTCGCGGGCGACGGACCAAAAGCCGCACCCAGGCCCCGCCGGGGGCCGACACCCGGGCCTCGAACCAGCACCTCCCACCCCCGGCCCGTAGATTCTTCGGCATCATGGATCTCGCCCACATCGTGCTGCTGGTCGCCGCCGGTCTCGCCGCCGGCGTGGTGAACGCCATCGCCGGTGGCGGCTCGCTGATCACCTTTCCCAGCCTGATCGCCGTCGGCCTCCCCTCGGTCGACGCCAACGTCACCAATTCCACCGCTGTCTTCCCCGGCTACGTCTCCAGCGTCGTCGGCAGCCGCGCCGACCTGGCCGGCCAGGGACGGCGGCTGCGGGCCATCATCCCCACCAGCCTGGTCGGCGCCACTCTCGGCTGCTTCCTCCTGCTCGGCACGCCCGCCCGCGCCTTCGAGGTTGTCGTGCCGTTCCTGGTGCTCGGCGCCGCCGCCATCCTCTTCTTTCAGGACCGGCTGAAGGGTCTGGTCGGGCGGTCGACCGGCGAGAAGAAGGTCACCCTGCAGGTCGTCGTCTTCGTCGGGGCCATCTACGGCGGGTATTTCGGCGCCGCGCTGGGGGTCATGTACGTCGCGGCGCTTGCTTTGGTGCTGGACGAGACGTTGAATCGGATCAACGCGCTCAAGAACGTGCTTTCCGCCGGTGTCGGGCTGGTCACCGTGGTGGTTTTCGCGTTCTTCGCGCCGGTGCACTGGGGTGCGGTGCTCGCCGTCGCCCCGGCCACGATCGTCGGCGGCTATGTGGGGGCGCGCATCGCACGCCGGCTGCCCGCGCGGGTGTTGAAACTGCTGATCGTCACCTTCGGGACCGTTGTCGGGCTCATCCTGTTGTGGCGGGCGTTCCGGTGAAAGCAGGGAAGGACAGATGGCGGACGACGAATCGGCTCTCCGGGTCATCGAGACCCAGGTGGCCATGCTCATGCGGCTGGGTGAGGCCACCCGCCGTTCCGCGCCGCGGCCGCATCGTGCGCTCGACCGCGCCGCGTACGTGATCCTGCGCTTCCTGCAGGAGGCCGGCCCGCAGAATGTCTCCGCCGTCGCCACCCGGCTCAATCTGGACGGTTCCACGGTGACCCGGCAGGTCGGTGCCCTGCACCGCGACGGCCTCGTCGTGCGTACGCCTGATCCGCTGGACGGCCGCGGCAGTGTCGTGGCCGCCAGTGCGCATGGCCTCGCGCAGGTGGACGCCGTGAGCAAGGCCCGTCGTGAGGTCTACAACGAGGTGCTGCGGGAGTGGACAGCCGACGAGCGACAGGAGCTCGCCGGCATGTTGGAGCGGCTGACCCGGGACATGGACACGTACCTGAAAGGCCGCGGCCCCGGATAGGACATCCGGGGCCGCGGATCGCGAGCGGGTCGGGGTCAGGTGGAGGAGCTGAGGGTCTCCGGAGTGGTACGGGCCTTCTCCAGCCGAGGGTCGCCCTCGTCGGCGAAGTAGTCGTCCGGTTCGGTGCCGTCGACACCTTCCGGGGTCTTCATCGCCCGCAGGATCAGCGTCACGATGACCGCGACGAGCAGGTTGACCGCGACCGCCACGAAGCCGACGTAGATCGTCTTCGGGGTGTCGAAGCCGAACTTCTCCATCGGGAACGCCGAGCCGCCGAAGTGGGCGCGTTTGGTCGCCGCGTTCGGGATCTGGTAGAGCATCCACAGCCCCAGGCCCATGCCGGCCGCCCAGCCCGCGATCAGGGCGTTGCGGTGCAGCCACCGGGTGTAGAGGCCGATGGCCACCGCCGGCGCGGTCTGCAGGATGATGATGCCGCCGATGAGCTGCAGGTCGATGGAGAACTGCGGGTCCAGGAAGATGATGAACGCGACCGCGCCGACCTTCACCACCAGCGAGGCGATCTTGGCGACGCTCGCCTCCTGCGCGTGGGTGGCGTCCTTGCGCAGGTACTCCTTGTAGATGTTGCGGGTGAACAGGTTCGCCGCCGCGATCGACATGATCGCCGCCGGGACCAGGGCGCCGATGCCGATGGCGGCGAAGGCCACCCCGGCGAACCACGACGGGAACTGCTGGTCGAACAGCAGCGGCACGACCGTGTTGCTGTCGACACTGCCGGCCTTGGCGCCGGGCAGCGGCTTCACCCCGGCCGAGATGGCCATGTAGCCGAGCAGGGCGATCAGGCCGAGCAGGAAGCTGTACGCCGGCAGCGCCGACATGTTCCGCTTGATCACGTTGCGGTTCTTGCTGGCCAGCACGCCGGTGATGCTGTGCGGGTACAGGAACAGCGCCAGCGCCGAGCCCAGGGCCAGGGTGATGTACTGGATCTGGTTGTTGGCGTTGAGCGTGATGCCGTCGCCGGGCGCCGGTGACGCCTGGAACTTGGCGTTGGCGTCGTCGAAGATCGAGCCCCAGCCGCCCAGCTTGTACGGCAGGTACAGCACCGCCACGATGATCACGATGTAGATCAGCGTGTCCTTGACGAAGGCGATCAGCGCCGGCGCCCGCAGCCCGGACTGGTACGTGTACGCGGCCAGGATCGCGAACGCGACGATGATCGGCGCGTGCCGGGCCAAAGCGCTGTCCCCGGTCACACCCATCGTCTTGAGCACCGCCTCGATGCCGACCAGCTGCAGTGCGATGTACGGCATGGTCGCCACGATGCCGGTGATGGCGATCAGCAGCGCCAGCAGCGGCGAGTCGAAGCGGGTGCGGACGAAGTCGGCCGGGGTCACGAAGCCGTGCCGGTGCGACACCGACCAGAGCCGGATCAGGATCAGGAAGAACAGCGGGTAGATGACCACCGTGTAGGGCACCGCGAAGAAGCCCGCCGCACCGGCGCCGAAGATCAGCGCGGGCACCGCGACGAACGTGTACGCGGTGTAGAGGTCACCGCCGACCAGGAACCAGGTGATCCAGCCGCCGAAGCTGCGCCCGCCGAGTCCCCACTCGTCCAGGTGCGCCATGTCGGTCGGCCGGCGCCACTTGGCCGCGACGAAGCCCATGGCGCTGACCAGCAGGAACAGGAAGGTGAAGACGACGATCTCGGTGATGTGGTCACTCATCGGAGGCCTCCGGCGTTGGGGTGCGGTCCCCGGCGGGGACGGCCGGTGGTTTCCGGGTCATCTGGTAGACGATCGAGGTCGTGATGACGCCGACGAAGATGAACGAGAACTGCAGCCAGTAGAAGGCCGGAAAGCCCCAGAGCCTCGGTGAGTCGAAGTTGTAGAACGGGGTGATCAGCGGGAGCACGATCGGTATGACCAGCAGCCAGTTCCAGGGACTGCGATCGCTGCGCGGTGCGGACATCAAGGCCTCCTCATCGGAGCTCAGACGAGGTGGTGACCGTGGTCACGGCCATCGCCGCAGGTTACCGAGAGGCTTCTGCGGCGGTGCGCCAGGCCGTGATCACCCTGCGCCGAACGGCCGGGGCGGTGCGCCGAACGGCACACCACCCCGGCCGGAGGACCTGCTACCGCCAGGGGGTCCAGAGACCCGCCGAGATGGTACGGGTGAGCGAGGCCTTCTCGTCGTCGCCGTCGAGCGACCACATCATCGCGCCACCCAGCCCCTCGGTACGGATGTACGCCGTCTTCTGCAGGATCTGCGCCGGGTCGTCGTACGTCCAGAAGGTCGTGCCGTCGAACAGCCACGAGTGGCCGGAACGCCAGTCGCGGTGCACCTTGAAGCCCTGCGCGGGCAGGTTCTTCAGGGTCTTGTAGTCCTCGGTGCCGACCGCGAACTTGCCGGGCGCACCGCCGGTGGCCGGGGCGAACAGACCGTTGCCGGCGGCGCTGATGCCGGTCCAGCCCTGGCCGTAGTACGGGATGCCGAGCACGAGCTGGCGGCCCGGGGCACCGCGGTTACGCCACGCGTCGATGGTGCCGTCCACGGAGAAGTCCGGGTTGTCGGGCGCGCCGGGCGGGACCCGCAGGGCGGACTGCTGGTTGGCCCGGGCCTCCCAGGAGCCGTGGAAGTCGTAGCCCTGCACCGTGCCGAAGTCGAGGTACTTGAAGATCTTCTTCGCCTCGAAGCCGGCGTCGATCTTGGCCGGAGCGGCCGGCAGGAACGCCGTGAGCTCGTAGTGCTTGCGGGTCTTGCGACCCAGCGCGTCGAGCTGCCGGCGGAACTCGGCGGTCAGCAGGGTGAAGTTGCGCTTGTCCTCGGGCCGGATCACGTTCCCGGCGTTGCCCTCGGAACCGGGCCACTCCCAGTCCAGGTCGACACCGTCGAAGATGCCGGCGGCGACGCCCGCGGACAGGCCGGGCAGGTTGCCCTTGATCCACAGGTCCACGCAGGAGCTGACCAGCTTCTTGCGGGACGCGTCGGTCAGGGCGGCGTCGGAGAAGGTCGCCGAGCCGGTCCAGCCGCCCAGCGAGATCAGCACCCGCAGCTTCGGGTTCTTCTTCTTGAGCTCGGCGAGCTGGTTGAGGTTGCCGGCGATCGGCTGGCCGGCCACGTCGGCGACGCCGTCGACGCTGAGCGCGTCGGTGAACGGCACGCCCCAGTCGGCCCACGAGTCGGCCGACTCGCAGACGCCGGCCGCGGTGACCGGGCCGAAGGCGTAGTTGAGGTGGGTGAGGCCGGCGGCCGCGCCGGACTGCTGGACCTTGGCGAGCTGGAAGTCGCGGCCGTAGATGCCCCACTGGGTGAAGTATCCGACCTTGACGTACGACTTCTTCTGGTGTGCCTGAGCGGTGGTGGGTGCGGCCGTGACGCCGACCAGTACGGCGGCGCCGACGGCCAGCAGACGACGGGAGAATCCGCGCATGAGCCCTCCAGGGGCGGACGGAGCTTGTCGAAGAGGAATGGTGAAGAAACTTTCCTAATCGAGGAAGCTAAACGCCCGCACCCGGCGGGGTCAATACCTCAGCGCAGGTGCGCCGTCTCGTTCACCGAGCGGACCGCGATCCCGCCGTCGGGCCACATGTCCATGGTGGAGACGCCGGCCGCGTCCAGGAAGAGCCGGTGCAGGAAGGCGTCGCCGGCGGCGAGCGCGTCGCGCAGGATCAGCTTGATCGGCGAGACGTGCGAGACCACGACGACGGTCCCGGACGGGTACGCCGCCTGCAACGTCGCCAGGGCCCCGCGTACGCGCTTCGCCACCGTCTTGAACGACTCACCACCGGGCGGCGCGACAGCCGTCGAGTCCAGCCAGCGGTCCAGCTCCTCCGGCCAGCGCTCGCGGACCTCGGCGAACGTCAGGCCCTCCCAGTCGCCGAAGTCGCACTCGATCAGCTCCGGCATGACGGTGACCGTGACGTTGCCCAGCTCGGCGGCGATCAGCTCGGCGGTGCGCGTACACCTGCTCAGGGGGGAGGAGACGACGGCCGTGACGTCGCGGGAGATGCCAGCCACCCGCCCGGCCGCGGCCATCGCCTGGGCCTCGCCCTGCTCGGAGAGCGGGACGTCGCCGCGGCCGGAATAGCGGCCCTGGACGGTCATCGCGGTCTCGCCGTGCCGGACCAGGATCAGCCGGGTGGCGGTGTCCAGGGACGGCGGCGCCCAGTTCCGGGGCGCCTTGGGCTCGGTCGGCTCCGCGAACGCCGAGCTCCCGGCGCCGGAGCTGGGGGCGGCCGAGCCGACGGGCTTGCCGGCGGCCTCGTCCATGGCCCGGTTGGCCAGCGCGTCGGCCAGCTTGTTGCGCTCGCGCGGGATCCAGTCGAAGGTCACCGCGGCGAAGCCGTCGACCAGCTTGGCCGCCTCGGCGGCCAGCGGGCGCAGTCCCGGGTTCTTGATCTGCCAGCGGCCGGACATCTGCTCGACCACCAGCTTGGAGTCCATCCGTACGTCGACCCGGGTGGCGCCCAGCTCGGCGGCGGCGCGCAGGCCGGCGATCAGCCCCTGGTACTCGGCGACGTTGTTGGTGGTGACGCCCAGTGAGGCGTAGCGCTCGAGCAGCACCTCGCCGGTGCCCTCCTCGAGGACGACCGCACCGTACCCGGCCGGCCCGGGATTGCCCCGCGACCCCCCGTCGGCCTCCACCAAGACCCTGAGCTCGGTCGTCACAGGCCGGACTCCGCGGTGCGGATCATGATCCGGCGGCATTCCTCGCAGCGGACGACCTCGTCGGCGGGCGCGGACTTCACCCGGGCCAGGTCGGCGCCGTACAGCTCGATGCGGCAACCACCGCAGCGGCCGGAGCGCACCAGCGCGGCGCCCAGACCCGAGTCCGCGCGGATCTTGTCGTAGAGCGCGATCAGGTCGGCCGGCAGGTCGGCGACGAGCGGCCCGCGGGCCTGCGTCTTGAACTCCTGCTCCTTGGTGATCTCGGCGTTCGCCTCGTCCCGGCGGGCCTCGGCCGCGGCCCGGCGCTCGCTCGCCTCGGCCAGCTTCTTCTTCACGTCGTTGAGGGCCTGTTCCGCGCTCTCCCGCTGCTCCATCAGCTCGAGCTCGGCGTCCTCCAGCTCGGACTGGCGGCGGTTCAGCGTGGCCAGCTCGTGCTGCAGGCCCTCGATCTCGCGCAGCGCACCGCCGGCGTTCAGCCGGGCCTGGTCCCGGTCCTTGCGGGTGCGGACCTGCTCGATGTCCTTCTCGAAGCGGGCGATGTCGCGGTCGAGGTCGTCGACGGCCACCTGGGCGCGCACCCGCTCGTCCTCCAGCGCGGACAGCTCGCGGGAGATCGTGGCGATCTCCGCCAGCTCCGGCAGGGATTTGCGGCGGTGGGCGAGCTGGGAGAGCGCGATGTCGACGGCTTGCAGATCGAGCAGTCGGCGCTGGTCTTGCGGGGCGGCCTTCACGTCAGGTCTCCTTATTTTCCACTGACCGCGTGCACGGTCCAGGGGTCGGTGTCGAGGTCGGACACGAGGGACGTGACCGGGAACTGGGCGCGCAACCAGCCCGCCAGCTCGTCGAGCCAGGGGCGTTCGGTGGCCCAGTGGGCGGCGTCGAGCAGAGCCGGGCCGCCGGTGGCGAGATGCTCGCTCGCGGGATGATGCCGCAGATCGGCGCAGAGGTACGCATCGGCTCCGGCCCGGCCGGCGTCGGTCAGGAACGAGTCACCCGCTCCCCCGCAGACGGCGAGCGTACGGATCAGTCTTTGCGGGTCGCCCGCGGCACGCACCCCGGCGGCGGTCGGCGGCAGCCGGCGGGCGACGAAGGTGGTCAGCTCGGCCAGCGGCATCGGGGCGGCGAGCTCACCCACCCGGCCCACGCCGCGCCCCTCGCCGGCGGCCGGGCTGCCCGGCGCGGCGGGGACCAGCGGGCGCAGATCGACCAGATCCAGCCGGGCGGCGAGCGCGTCGGAGACGCCCGGGCTGGCCACGTCGGCGTTGGTGTGCGCGACGTAGAGCGCCACGTCGGCCTTGATCAGCCGATGCACGATCCGGCCCTTGTACGTGTCCGGCGCGACCGACGAAACGCCCTTGAGCAGCAGCGGATGGTGGGCGACGATCAGGCTCGCGCCCGCCTCGACCGCCTCCTCGACGGTCTCCGGGACGCAGTCGACCACGCAGAGCACCGTGCTGACCGGGGTGTCGAACTCGCCGAGGACGAGGCCCACCCTGTCCCACTGCTCGGCCCAGGCGCGCGGATAACGGGCGTCGAGGGCGCCCACCACGTCACGGACGGTCGGTGGGGGTAGCGCAGAGTCGGTCACGGCCGCCCACTCTACCCAGCTTCAGGAGCGGGCTCCGGGCTCGACTCGGTTGTCGGCCGGGAAACGGGTGCGTAGCGCCTGCAGCGCTCGCCGCCACGGGAACTGGCTCCGGTAACGGTCGTTCTGTCCCGGTCCGCCGAGGCGTACGACGTCGTCGCCGTAAAGCACCTGAACGCCCCAGTTGCGCAGCCGGGCGATGCTCTCGTGCAACGTCGGGTGCAGTGCCATGACCCTGTTCGTGTACGGCACCACGACCGTCGGGATGTTGAAGCCGTACCCCTCGACCAGCAGACCCAGCACCAGGGTGTCGGTGATGCCGGCGGACCACTTGTTGATCGTGTTGACCGTCGCCGGGGCCACGATCATCGCGTCGGCCGGCGGCAGCAGGTCATCGTCGCCGGGGTTCTTGTAGTAGCTGCGCACCGCGTGCCCGGTCTGGGCCTGCAGCGCGGCGGCGTCGATGAACTTGCGCCCGTCCGGCGTGGTGATCACGCAGACCTCCCAGCCGTCCCGCTGCGCCAGGTCGACGAGCACGCCGACGTCGCGGGCGATGGGCGAGCCGCACACGAGGACGTACAGCACGCCGGGCGAGGTGTTGATGTTCATCACCCGAGAACCCACCTCATACGCCGACTCCCATCTGCTCGGCCAGCTCCGCGATGGGTGCCGGCGGTGTACCGCGTGTGCGTCGTAACACGTCGGAGATGACCTCGTGGGCGAGCGGGCGGCAGCGGATCTCCGCGGGGGCCAGCCGATCGCCCTCCAGCAGCATCTCGCTGGCCATCTCCACGTCGCCGACCTGCGTGTAGCCCCGCGCGATGTCCAGGTAGTGGTGGGCCCGCCGCTCCGGCAGCATGGCGGCGAAGCTCTCCTTGTTGATCCGGTTGTGCGTCTCGATCGCCTTGCCGCCGTCGCCGAGCTCGACCGCGGCCGCGGCCCGGTGCAGCTCCACGTTGGTCGGCCCGAAGGACGACCAGTAGTGGTTGTAGTCGCCGCCGAGCGCGCCGGCCGCCTGCTCGGCCCCGCACACCAGGTCGCGGACCGTGGCGCTGTCGCCGATCCGTGCGGCGGCCATGGCGCCGGTGAGCAGCAGCAGACCGTAGACGGAGAGCCGCTCCGGGGTGGCAGACTCCGCGGTGGTCGGCGCGAGCCGGTTGGCGATGTTGACGTTGACCTCGAGCGCGGAGCGGATCCGGCCTAGGGAGAGCAGCGCCATGCCGACCCGGTGCGTCGCCATCCCGGCCAGCAGCTGGTCGCCGGCGCGTTGTGAGACGGCGATCGACCGGTCGGCGGCCAGCCAGGAGAGCTCGTGCTCGCCGACCTTGCGCAGCGCCGACGACGCGATCTGGTAGACCTGCCCGAGCAGGTGCGCCGCGTCGCGGGCCTCCTCGCCGGTGGCGTGGGCACTGTCGGCGGCCTGGGCGTCGCGCAGCAGTTGGGGCAGCTTGCGGGCGAGCACGCCGTACTTGGCGTGCTGATAGGTCAGCCAGGCGTGGCCCACCGCCTTGCGCATCTCCGCCAGTGGCGGTGCCATCGGCACCGGGTGGAAGAACGCGCTCATCTGGTCGTAGCGTTCCAGCGCCGCGCGGATCTCCTCGACCTCGACCTGGTCGATGCAGTTCTGCGTCTCCGGCCTGCGCTCGACGTCCTTGCCCAGCAGCAGCTGGACGTCGATCTGCAGGACGTCGGCGATCTCATAGACGACGGAGAACTTGTCGAGCCGGCGGACGCCTCGCTCCACCTTGTCGACCCAGCTCTTCGACTTTCCCAGCCGGTCCGCGAAGACCTGCTGGGACATCTTTCGACGGCCGCGCCAGTAGGCGACTCGGCGGCCGATCGGCAGCTCGTCCACGGTGCCTCCCCAACTCATCCGGCGACCCCCGCCGGTGAGCATTGCGGTGTGTCAGCTGCAGTTTGGACCTCACTCCTCTGTGCGGGTCGCACAGGTTGTGTGATCGTCTGCCCACCGATGCTCGATAGTTTCTCATGCAAGTTGCAATACGTGATCTGCCCCGACAAACGAGGCGTGTCGAGCTTGGTAACGGCAGTTGCGACTGCTATAGCGGCCCCTGGTGCCGGATCGGAGGTATTCCGACCATGCAGTGGAGCAACCGATGGCCGATCGGCCCCCGGGAATACGTTGATCGGCTGCGACTGCGGCGGGCCGCCCTGCGGTACGCCGCGCACGGCTGGGCCGTGACCCCGGGCGCCTATCTGGCCGGTCACCGCTTCGCCTGCGGCCGGGCCGGCTGCCCGATCATGGGCTGCCACCCCGCCATCGAGTCCTGGGAGGAGGACTCCAGCACCGACCCTGTGCGGGTGGCGCGCTGGTGGCACCGCCGGCCGTACACGGTGCTGCTGGCCACCGGCTGGAAGTTCGACGTGCTGGAGGTGCCCGCGGCCGTCGGCCTGCGGGTGCTCGGCGCGGTGCGCCTGCACACCGGCGTCCTCGGCCCGGCCGGGGGAGACGCCCGCGGCCCGGTCGTGGTGACGCCGTCCGGACGCTGGATGTTCCTGGTACGCCCGGGAGCGGAACTGCGCCCGGAACTCGGGTCCTGTCTGGACGTGCTGCGTCACGGCCGCGGCTCGTGGATCCCGGCGGCACCGAGCCGTACCCCGCAGGGCCCGATCCGCTGGGCCGTCTCGCCGGAGCAGACGGGCTGGCAGCTGCCCGAGTCGGCAGTCGTTCAGACGATGCTGCTGGACGCGCTGGAAGTCCTCGGCCGACGGCCGCGGCCACCGGCCACGGTGGTCGTGCCCCGGCAGATGTCCACCGCTCGCCGGGCGGCCTGAGCGAGGTCCACCGGACGCCGTGAACTGCCCGTCGCCCGGATCAGAGATCCACGTGGCGGACGGTGTCCGGGCATGGTCGGGAGCACACATGTCAGTTGACAACGTATTTGCCTACCTTGGGATAGTCGAGTCGCCCGATTGGGTGAACACCTGATCACTCTGCGCGAAAGTTCGCCCGATCGGCTATCGGCCCTCAGACCACCGACGAGTGGATGATCGCTGCCCGGTTGACACTTGACCGGTTCAGTGGTGGCATCGACGGTCACGAATGAGTTGGCCGGGAGTGACCCCGAGGAGAGCCCGTGCGACCGAGCCGTCTGACCGGAACCCTGCTGGCCGCCGTACTGCTGCCGGCCCTGCTGATGTCCACGAGCGCCGGCGCGGCACCTGCACCGGCCGGTCCCGCCGCCGCGCTGTCCGGGGTGCACACCGCCGGGCGCGTCGAGGCGACCGTGGACGCGCTGCGGTACAGCTGGCCCGGGGTCTACTTCGAGGGCCGCTTCCGCGGCACCGGCGTCGGGATCGTCCTCAACGACGCCGCCGCCGACTACGACGTGCAGATCGACGGCGCGACGGTCGCCACCCTGGTCATGCCCGGCCGGACCACCTACTGGGTGCGCGACCTGGCGCCCGGCCCGCACCGGGTCCGGCTGGTCAAGCGGTCGGAGAGCCCATGGGCGGTCAGCGAGTTCGGCGGGTTCGTCCCCGCGGCCGGCGGCGCGATCCTGCCCGGCCCCCCGCCCCGGCACCGGCACCGGCAGATCGAGTTCATCGGTGACTCCTCCACCGTGGGCTACGGCAACCTCTCCGCCTCCCGCGACTGCACCGGCGACGAGGTCAACCGCACCACGAACGCGGACCTGAGCTTCGGCGCCCTCACCGCCCGGCGCCTGAATGCCGACTACCAGCTCAACGCCTTCTCCGGCCGCGGCATGGTGCGCAACTACAACGGCGGCGAACCCGGGACCAGCTACCGCACCTACTACGACCGGGCGCTGCTCAGCGTGGACGGCGACGTCTGGCGGCCGGGCCGGTGGCGGCCCCAACTGGTCGTGATCGGCCTGGGCATCAACGACTTCTCCACCGCGATCAACCCGGGCGAGCAGTGGACGCCGGAGAGCCTGATCGCCGCGTACCGCACCGCCTACCTGGGCTTCCTCGACAAGCTGCGGGCCCGCTACGGACCCCGGACGATCATCGTGGTGAGCGCGACGGCGGTGTCCGGCACGACGGCGTTCGCCGACACCGCGCGGCAGGTCGTCCAGGAGAGCAACGACCGCGGTGACAGCCGGGTCCGCTACTGGTACTACGACAGCGCCGGGCTGGACTACGGCGGCTGCCACTGGCACCCGTCCGTGCGCGACCACCAGGTCATCGCCGACCGGCTGGAGGCGTACCTCGCGACTCTGCCGCTGCGCTGGTAGCCGCTAGGAGCGGGTCGAGCGGGCGCGGACGTGCATGCGCTCGCCCTGGCGGCCGAAGATGCTCAGGAACTCGACCGCCTCGCCGTTCGCGCTGCCGAACCAGTGCGGCACCCGGGTGTCGAACTCGGCCGCCTCGCCCTCCGGCAGGACCAGGTCGTGCTCACCGAGCACCAGACGCAACCGGCCGTGCAGGACGTACAGCCACTCGTACCCCTCATGGGTCTTGGGGTCCGGGTCGGTCCGCCGCCCGGCCGGGATGATGTGCTTGAAAGCCTGCAGGCCGGTGGCCTGCCGGCTGAGCGGCAGGATGGTCTGGCCGCTGCTGTGCCGCAGCGGCCGGGCGTAGATCCGCGGATCGCCGGTGGGCGGGGCACCGACCAGCTCGTCCAGCGGCACCCGGTAGGCCCCGGCCAGCGGAAGCAGCAACTCCAGCGTGGCCCGCCGCTGCCCGGACTCGAGCCGGGACAGGGTGCTCACCGAGATCCCGGTGGTCTCGGAGAGCGCGGCGAGCGTGGTGCCGTGCTCCTGGCGCAGAGCGCGCAGCCGGGGCCCGACCGCGGCCAGGACGTCGTCGTTTGCCGTCATGGCAACAAAGCTTGCCACTTTTCCCGGGATGGGGCGACCGTGGTGCCATGACATACGACGTGATCGTGATCGGCGGCGGGCCCGCCGGACTGAGTGGCGCGGTGGCCCTGAGCCGCGCGTTGCGGTCGGTGCTGGTGATCGACGCGGGCGAGCCCCGCAACGCTCCCGCCGACGGCATCCACAACTACCTGACCCGCGACGACATCGCGCCGGCCGACTTCCGGGCGGCCGGGCAGAGCGAGGTACGGCACTACGGCGGTGAGATCGTCGACGGCCGGGTGACCGGGGCCGGCCGCGACGGCGACCTGCTCACCGTGACGACGGCCGACGACCGTTCCTACTCCGCGCGGCGGCTGCTGGTCACCACCGGCCTCACCGACGAGCTGCCCGACGTCCCCGGCCTGCGCGAGCACTGGGGACACCACGTGATCCACTGCCCGTACTGCCACGGCTACGAGGCCCGCGGCCGGGCCATCGGGATCATCGGCTCGTCGCCGATGTCGCTGCACCAGGCGCTGATGTGGCGACAGTGGAGCGAGGACATCACGCTGTTCCTGCACACCGCGCCCGAACCGGACGCCGACCAGGCCCGGCAGCTCAGCGCCCGGGGCATCACGGTGGTCACCGAGAAGGTCGCCGAGGTGCTGGCCGCGGGCGACAAGCTGACCGGGGTACGGCTGACGGACGGCACCGTGGTGGCCCGCGACACCCTGGTCGTCGCCCCCCGTTTCCTGGCCAACGCGGAACCGCTGCCGTCACTGGGCCTGACCGCGACTGACAACGACTTCGGCAGCGCGGTGGTGGCCGAGCCGAACGGGCGTACCGAAGTGCCCGGGGTCTGGGTCGCCGGCAACGTCACCGACCAGATGGCCCAGGTGGTCAGCGCGGCCGCCGCCGGCCTGCACGTCGGCGCCCAGCTCAACGCCGATCTGATCATGGAGGACACCGCCCGGGCGGTCGCCGCTCTAAGGTGACCCGCGGTCGCCGCCGGGGCGGCGGCCAGCAGGCCGGCGGTCACGGCTCCCGGCTGATCTGCAGGGCCGCTGCGGCCACGGCACACAAGCCGGCGGTCACCGCTCCCGGCTGAATTGCAGGGCCGCCGCGGCAACGGCACACAGGCCGGCGGTCATCAGGAAGACGCTGGTGTAGCTGCCGGCGCGGGTCAGCAGTGCCGCGGCGCCCAGCGGGGCGGTGGCCTTGGCGATCGTCATCGGCACGACCAGCGTCGCCGCGATGGTGGCGTAGCGGCTCGTGCCGTAGCGGTCGGCCAGCAGCCCCGGCTTGGCGATGGTGGCGACGCCGAAGCCGAGCCCGAAGCCGACCACCCCGGCCACGGCGCCGACCGTGGTCCGGCCGGTGAACGGCAGCGTGGCCACCGCGACGGCCTGCACGGTGAAGACGGCGGCGACGATCGTGGCGGTGCGGAACCGGCGTTGCAGGGCGGTGGTGGCCAGCCGGCCGGTGACCGACAGCAGACCGAACAGCCCGGCGGTCGTCGCCGCGAACGACAGCGGGTGACCCCAGCTCAGCAGGGCTGCCACCAGGTGCACGGTGACCAGGGAGATGGCGGCGGTGTTGGCGGTGAAGCCCAGCGCGAGCAGCCAGAACGCCCGGTCGGGCCGGAACGGGGCGCGGGACGCCCGGGCGACGGGCGGGGCGGGACGCAGGACGATCGCGTGCAGCGGGACGGTGAGCAGCGCCTGGACGGCCGCGAGGATGAGCAGGGCGGTGCGCCAGCCGTACTGCTCCACGAGGTGGCCGGTCAGCGGCAGGAAGACGGTGCTGGCGAAGCCGGCCACGACGGTGAGCACGAGCAGAGCACCCGGGCGTTCGGCCGCGGTGTGCCAGGCGATGACCACGGCGAAGGCGGCTTCGTAGAGGCTGGCGGCCCCGGCGGCGCCGAGACCGATCTGGACCGCGTACAGCTGCCACAGGCTGTCCACCTGCGACCAGGCCACCAGCAGCAGCGCGCCCAGCAGCGAGCCGGCGGTCATCAGCGCACGGCCGCCGTGCCGGTCCAGCCACCGCCCGACCGGCACGGCAAGGATCGCCGCGGCCAGGACGGAGGCGGTGAACGTACCGGTGATCGCGGTTGTCGTGGTGTGCAGCTCGGCGGCGAGCGGGGTCAGGAAAACCGCGAACGAGTAGTAGAGCGTGCCGTAGCCGACGGTCTGGGTGATCGCCAGCGCGGCGACCGTGCGGCGGGCGCGCACCCGGGTGCCGGGGTGACCGCCGATCGCGGGATCGGCGGTCACCGGGCCGGGGTGTCCCCCGGTCACCCGCAGCAGCTGCCGGCCTGGCTGTCCCCGGCCGAGACGGAGACGAGGGCGAGCGGCGCGGACAGCAGCCCGCCCGCGACTCCCGTGGCCAGCCCGCGCCCGGCGTCGCCGTCGACCGGGTTGCTGTTGCAGACCCCGGTTTCGGGCAGGTAGAGCTGCACGTCCCGGGCCGCGGCCCAGTCACCGGCGAGCGCGGCGGCCACGGAACGGGCCTGCTCGTACCCGGTGGCGAGCAGGAACGTCGGCGCGCGACCGTAGGACTTCACCCCGATGGCGAAGAAGCCGGGCTCCGGATGCGCCAGCTCGTCGACGCCGTGCGGCGGGACGGTGCCGCAGGAGTGCTCGTTGGGGTCGATCAGCGGAGCCAGCGCGCGGGTCGAGCCCAGCACCGGGTCCAGGTCCAGCCGCAGCTCCGCCGCGATCGAGTGGTCCGGACGGAACCCGGTGGCCGACACGATCCGGTCGGCGGTGACCGTACGGGTGCCGTCGGAGACCTCGACCGTGCCGTCGGGCCGGGCCGTGACCCGCTGGACGCCGAAGCCGCCGAGCAGCGTGATGGCGCCGGACTCGACGTGGGCGCGCAGCCGGCTGCCCAGCGCGCCGCGGGCCGGCAACGCGTCGGCGGACTGACCGCCGTAGCTGCGGGCCGGGTCGGTGGCCCGGATCGCCCAGGTCACCCGGGTGCCGGGAGCCTGCTCGGCCAGCTCGGCCAGGGCCAGCAGCGTGTTGGCGGCGGAGTGCCCGGCCCCGACGACCAGGGTGTGCCGACCGGCGAACCGCTCACGGTCCCGTCCCAGGACGTCCGGCAGCGCCGACTCCACGAACGCCGCCGCCTCGGCCTCACCGTGCGCCGGGATGCCGGAGGCGCCGATGACGTTGGGCGTGCCCCAGGTGCCGGAGGCGTCGATGACCGCGCGGGCCAGGATGTCCTCGCCGTCGGCCAGGCGGACCAGGAAGGGGGCGGCGGCGCGGCCGGCGGTACGGATGCGGTCGAGGCCGAGCCGGGTGATCGCCACGACCCGGGCGCCGTAGCGGACGTGCGGCTTGATCTCGGGCAGATCGGCGAGCGGCTGCAGGTAATCGGCGGCCAGCTGGGCGCCGGTGGGCAGCTGGTCGTCGGCGGGGCGCACCCAGCCGGCGTCGGTCAACAGGCGGGCCGCCGCGGCGTCGATGTTGAAGCGCCACGGGGAGAAGAGGCGGACGTGCCCCCAGCTGCGGACGGCGGCGGCCGGGCCGGCACCGGCCTCGAGAAGCTGAAAGACAAGGCCCCGCTCCCGCAACTGAGCGGCGGCGGCGAGCCCGACCGGACCGGCACCGATGACCACGACCGGCAACGCCGTCCATTCATCAGCCACGCCTGATGCGTCGCTGCGCTGCTCCATGGTCACCTCGGCGGTTCCGCAGCACTTCTCGCTCATAGCTCCCAGCTCCTCTTGCTTGACAGCGGTCTAACTCCTCACTCACCTTGCATCGGACTTAGACGAGTGTCAAGCTATTCGCATGTCCGTTCTCCCCGTGGTCGAGATCCCGCCGGTGGCGGCGTGCTGCCCTCCGTTGTCGGCGCAGGCGCTGGCTCCGCAGGCCGCGGTCGAGCTGGCGCCGATGTTCAAGGCGCTCAGCGATCCCGTGCGGTTGCGACTGTTGTCGCTGATCGCGGCCACTACGGAGATCTGCGTCTGCGACCTGACCGACGCGTTCGAGGTGACGGGCGCGACCATCTCGCACCACCTGCGGGTGCTGCGGGAGACCGGCCTGGTGGATTGCGAGCGGCGCGGGACGTGGGTCTACTACTGGGTCAAGAAGGACGCGATGAATCTGCTGGGCGGCCTGCTGACCGCTTCCTCGGCGCCGTCACATCAGAATTCGCTGATATCAACCGGCTCCGATGTCGTACGGCTGCTGGCCGATCCGCTGCGCGCCCAGCTGGTGGAGATCCTGGCGGACGGGCCGGCGTGCACGGCTTACCTGGTCGCGGAGACCGGAGCCAAGCAGCCGAACGTGTCCGGCCATCTGAAGCAACTGCGGGAGGCCGGGGTGGTCGAGGCTGAGCCCCGGGGGCGGTACACGTTCTATCGGCTGGTGCCCGAGTCGCTGCAGGGGGCAGCTCTGCATCTGGCGGATCTCGGGGCACGGGCCCGCGACAACGCGGACAACTTCCGCTCCTGAGGCGGCGACTCGAGCGGCAGCTCGCTCTTTCAGCGGCCGGAGGCCAGCTCGGTCTTTCAGTGGCCGGAGGCCAGCTCGCGGTAGGCGGCGATCACCGCGGCGGTGCGTTCGGCGAGCTCCGGGCCGGCTTCGGTGCGGGGCGGGCCGGCCGCCGTCAGCCGGGAGATCGCCAGTTCGGCCTCGCGGGCAGTGTCGCCGATGCGCTGTTCCCGGATGAGGTTCTCCCCCGCCAGCGCGGCGGCGTTGATGCCGGCCAGGATGCGGTTGGCCGCGCCGGCCGTGGAGCGCCAGAGGGCCTCGACCCGGAGCCGCTGCTCGGCCAGGGCCTGCACCGCCGGGCTGTCCGCCGGCAGGTCGTGCCGGGTGGCCTGGGCGAGCTCCTCGCGCAGGCACCGGATCTGCTGGCGGCGGGCCATGATGGCGGCCAGCTCCTCCAGCGCCGCGGACAGACTGCGATCCGCGTCGTCGGAGTCGATCATGTGCCTCAGCGCGGGCCAGGTGCGCCGCACCCGCTTGGCCACCACGAAAGCCCGCTCGAACGCGGCCCGCTCCTCGGGAGCGACGAGCACGTGGGCACTGTCGCCCTTGGGCAGGGCGATGATCGCGATGCGGGCAGCACGCGCCTGCTCGACCGCTACGAACGCGATGAGCGCCAGCGAGCCACCCGCTGCCGTCCACCAGGCGATGCCGAGCGCACTGAGCACCGCCGACAGCATCACCAGGACGAGCGTGAGCTGAGAGGCGAACCGGATCCGGTCCTGACGGCTGCGCCCGCTGGGCGCGGCCGGCACCACCTCGGTCACGGAACCCCAGCGGACCCGCCGGGCCCGGCCGGAACGCATCTTGAGCGGGCTGGGCGACACGACGACCTTCTCGGTGTCGATGCCGATGTGCAGGCCCTTGGGCCCCGGTGTGACCACGGTGCACCCTTTCCGCCTGCGGGTAGCTGAGCGGGCCCGGACGCCGAGGGGGGTACGCCCGGGCCCGCTCACCGGCGGAGCCGTCCGCCGTTGCCTGAAGGAATCGGGTGGGTGCGGGGCCACCTGAGCTCACGCCCGGGTGCAGCGCGGGTGCATCCCCGCAGGCGGCCCACGCCTCCCGGCTTACGCTGCCTCGGCGACCTCCGTCCGCTCGCCCGGACCGCCTTCCTCCGCCGCGGCGACCGGCACTCCGTCAGCGGTGATGAGGCCGAGGTGCTCCAGCCGGGCGAGGATGCCTCCCCGGCTGCGACCGAACTCGTCCATCAGCTTCCTCGGGCTCGCGCCCGCCCGGTGCCGCGCCACCAGCCGCTCGTCGTCCTCGGCCGACCAGCGGGTGCCCTGGTTGCGGTGCCGCTTCGGCCGCTCCCCGGACCTCGCCGTCGTCGGTGTCACCGAGGACAGGCGTTGCCGGCGCAGCGCGGCCAGGCCGGCCAGGGTCGAGGTCAGCGCGTCCGCCACCGGGGCGAGGTCGGCGGGTGAGATCCCTCCGCTGATCTCGCTCACCACCTCGCCCGCGGGTCCCCAGCCGACCAGGGACAGGCCGATGCGCTCGTCGCCCGTGCCGGACGCGGTGAGCTGGTAGACGTGCGGTCCGATGGTCAGGTGCCGCTCGAGGCTGAGGTGCGGGCGGTGGTCGTTGTCGGGTACGTACTCGTTGTCATCCATGCCGCGACGCTATGACCGGCGACTGACATTTCTGTCCCCGGCGTGGCGCGCGGTCCGGGCACGTCCGCGCGTCCCGGACAACTATCCGAAAAGGACAGGCCTCCGGCTCAGCCCAACCGGTTGCCCATGATCGGCACGCCGGGCCCGTCCAGCTCGCTCAGCGCCGCGCCCCGCCCGGTCATGGCCAGCATCAGCGCCTCCGCCGGCCCGGTCACCAGCGGGCCCGCGCCCGCCGACCAGTCCAGATCCGCCGCCTCGAAACGCAGTCCGGCCAGCCGCCGCTTCGGTGCGAAGCCGACCGCCCGGCCGCCCACCAGAAAGTCCAGTGACACCCGCAGCCGTTCCAGCCGCAGCCCGTGCGGCAGGCCCAGCGGCCGGCGCATGTCCTGACCGTGCACCTGTAGGTCGGTCAGCTGCCCCGGATACCCCACGATCGGCGGGCGGAACGGGTTCTCCGCGTTGTCGCGCAGGCTGCGGGCCAGCTCGGCCGATGACTGCTCCGCCGTGAGGACCGCCAGCCGGGCGTTCGTCCTGTGGATACTGAAGCCGCTGCGGGCGAGCAGCGGCAGCACCGGCGTCACCGGTCTGCCGATCGCCGCGACCAGGTGGCCGGCCACCTGCTGGACCGTCCATTCGCCGCACAGGCTCGGGGTTTCCAGCTGTTGCGGGGTGAGCGATTCCACCAGATCGGCGACGCGGCGCCGCTCGTCGGCGATCGCGGAACGGATATCCACAGGCACAGGCTAACGGCGCCGGCGAACCGCCCGCGGCCCGTACTCTGGCCGCCGTGACGACCGACTGGACGGCCACGTTGCCGGGCAAGCGGATGGGCGCCGCGCTGCTGCTGCGGGACAGCGACGACCGCATCCTGCTGGTGGAGCCCACCTACAAGCCGCACTGGGAGCTGCCCGGCGGGGTGGTCGAGGCCGGCGAGTCACCGCGGGCGGCCGCCGCGCGGGAGATCACCGAGGAGCTCGGGCTCAGCGTGGTGCCGGGCCGGCTGCTCGTCGTCGACTGGGTGCCGCCACGCGACCCTCGCACCGACGGTCTGATGCTGGTCTTCGACGGCGGCCGGTGCGGTGATCCGGTGCGGCTGCCCGAGGCCGAGCTGCGCAGCTGGGCCTGGTCCGACCCCGGCGAGGCCGCACAACGACTGCTCCCGCTGCTGGCCCGGCGGGCCGCGGCCGCTCTGCGCGCCCTGCACACGAGCACCACGCTCTATCTGGAAGACGGTCACCCATGACAGATCAAGGGCCGCCGCCCGAGGTGCGGGCGGCGTTCGGCGCGCGGGGCGAAGCGGTACGGCTGGCCGGCGGCAAGGGCGGCACCTGGCGGATCGGCGACCTCGTCCTCAAGCCGGCCGAGGGCGACGAGGAGGTCCGCTGGCGCAGTGATGTGCTGGCCGTCCTGCCGGAGTCGCCGCATTTCCGGATCGCCCGTCCGGTGCGCGCCGCCGACGGTGACTGGCTGGCCGGCGGCTGGGAGGCGGCCCGAGCCGTCGCCGGGCAGCCGGACCAGCGCCGCGTCGACGACGTGATCCGGGCCGGGGCCGCGTTCCACGAGGCGGTCGCCGCCGTGCCGCGACCCTCGCTGCTCGACACCCGTGACAACCCCTGGGAGTACGGCAACAAGCTCGCCTTCGGCGACGATCTGCCCCCGGCCCGGCGCAGACCTTCCGCCCTGCTGGACCAGTTGCTGGCGTACCGGCGGCCGATCGCGCTGCCGGAGCAGATCGTGCACGGCGACCTGCTCGGCAACGTGCTGTTCGCCGACGGCCGGCCGCCCGCGGTGATCGACTGGGCGGCGTACTGGCGGCCGCCGGCGTGGGCGTCGGCCGTCGCCGCGGTCGACGCGATGGTGTGGCACGGCGTCGGCCCGGAGGTGATCGAGCGGTGGGCGCACCTGCCGGAGTGGGGCCAGCTGCTGGTCCGGGCGGCGGCCTACCGGCTCGGCACCTGGGATGCCGCGGGGTGGCCGCAGGAGCCGGAGGAGCCGTACCGGCCGGTGGTCGCGGCCATCGCCGGCGTCCTGGCCGGTCAGACGCGTTCGAGCCAGGTGCGGTAGTGGATGCCGACCTCAGCCGTGCGGCGCACTCTGCCCGGTCTCCTGCCGCAGCAGGTCCCGGGTGATCGCCGCGATGCTGCGGGCGCCGGTCAGGGCCATGGTCAGGTCCAGCTCGGCGATGACGTTGCGGATCACGTCCTCGACGCCGCGGCGGCCGGCCAGTGCGAAGCCGTACAGGTGCGGGCGGCCCAGCAGCACGGCGTCGGCGCCGAGGGCCAGGGCCGTGAAGACGTCGGCTCCGGTACGGATGCCGCTGTCGAACAGCACGGTCGGCTCCGTCCCGACCCGCTCACGCACGGCGACCAGCGCGTCCAGCGCGGCGACGGCGTTGTCGACCTGCCGGCCGCCGTGATTGGAGACCACGATGGCGTCCACGCCCAGGTCCAGCGCACGGCGGGCGTCGTCGGGATGCAGGATCCCCTTGAGCACGATCGGCAGCCGTGTCCGGTCCCGCAGGGTCGCCAGGTGTTCCCAGCTCAGCCCGGGATTGGAGTAGATGTCGAGGAACGTCTCGACCGAGGCCCGCGGCACCGGCGAGCGCAGGTTCCGCCAGAACGGGCCCGGATGGTTGCGGGTCATCGCGAGCAACGCGCGAACGGCACCGGGCGTCACCCGTACCGGTGCCTTGCCCGGCCGGGGTGCCGCCAGCCGCTCGGTGACGATCTGCCGGAACCGCGGGTCGGAGGTGTACTGCGCGATGCCGAGGCCTCGACTGAACGGCAGCGACCCCAGGTTGAGATCCTGCGGGCGCCAGCCCAGCACGGTGGTGTCCAGGGTGACCACCAGCGCGCCCGCGCCGATCGCTTCCGCCCGCTGGATGAGGCTGTCCACCAGGCGTTCGTCGGTGCTCCAGTAGAGCTGCACCCAGCGCGGGGTGTCGCCCATCGCCGCCGCGCACTCCTCCATCGGGTTGCAGCCCTGGTTGGAGAAGACGTAGGCGGTGCCGGTCGCCGCGGCGGCCCGGGCGATGGCCACGTCACTGTCGCGGCCCATGAGCGCGGCGGCACCGACCGGCGCGAGCAGGACCGGCGTGGTGTGCCGGGCGCCGAGCAGCTGCACCGAGAGGTCCCGTTCCACGGCGCCGGCGGCCATCCGCGGCACGATCGCCCACTGATCGAAGGCGGCCCGGTTGCGCCGCATCGTCCGGCCCTCACCGGCCCCGCCCGCGACGTACGCCCAGGCTTTTCTGCTGCTCACCCGGCGGGCCCGGCGCTCGAGCTCGGCGAAGTCGGCCGGCACGACCGGTCGCCGGCCGAGCGTGCCCTCGCGGTAGATGGTCGCCAGGCGGGCCAGCCCGGCGCCGGGGGTGACGGCGGCCGCCATGCGCGCTCCTCGGTCAGGGGGCCGGGCGGACGGCACCGGCCTGTGCCCGCCACGCTAGATCGCGGGCCTGCCGCCGTCGCAGGCGAGGCAGGTAATGACAGAACCTCCATCGCCGGCCGGGCCGCCCGTACGGTGGAGTGCGTGGACAACCGCAACGACATCCGCGAGTTCCTCGCCTCCCGGCGGGCCCGGATCACGCCCGAGCGGGCCGGCCTGCCGAACTACGGCGGTCACCGGCGGGTCCCCGGGCTGCGGCGCGAGGAAGTCGCCCTGCTCGCCGGCGTGAGCCCGGACTACTACACGCGGCTGGAACGCGGCAACCTCGGCGGCGTCTCCGACAGCGTGCTGGACGCGATCTGCCGGGCGCTGCAGCTCGACGAGGCCGAACGGGCGCACCTGACGGACCTGGCCCGGGCCAGCAACACCCCGGCGCGGGCCCGGCGCCGCCCGGTCACGTTGCGGATCCGTCCGGGCGTGCAGCAGCTGCTCGACGCGATGACCGACGCGCCGGCGTTCATCCGCAACGCCCGGCTCGACGTGCTCGCCGCCAACAGGCTGGGCTACGCGCTGTACGCGCCGGTCTTCGACCACCCGGGCCGGCCGTCGAACCTGGCCCGCTTCGCGTTCCTGGACCCGCGGGCGACGGACTTCTACCCCGACTGGGAGGGCGCGGCGAACACGACGGTCGCGCTGCTGCACACGGAGGCCGGGCGGGACCCGTACGACCGGGGGCTGACGGACCTGGTCGGTGAGCTCTCCACCCGCAGCGAGACCTTCCGCACCAGGTGGGCCGCGCATGACGTACGCCTGCACCAGACCGGGACGAAGCACCTGCGGCACCCGGTCGTCGGCGAAATCAAGCTCGGCTTCGAGGCGATGCCGATGCCGGCCGACCCGGGCCTGACCCTCACGGCCTACAGCGCCGAGCCGGGCTCACCGGCCCAGGACGCGCTGCGCCTGCTGGCGAGTTGGTCGGCCACTGCGGAGCAGAGCGTCACCACCGGGCCATGATGTCAGGCATGACCACACACTGGACGGTGACCGGTGACGCGGCGGACCCGCGGCGGCTCGCCCGGTTCTGGGCGCTGGCGCTGGGCTACGTCGACGAGCCGGGCTACGACTACGCCGACGGCGCGGCGCTGATCGACCCGGAGGGCCGGCTGCCGGCGATCAGCTTCCTGCGGGTGCCCGAGGGCAAGACCGCCAAGAACCGGCTGCACCTCGACATCCGGATCGCCGCCGGGCAGCCGATGGATCCGGCGGTACGCGAGCAGCGCATCCGGGCCAAGGTGGCCGAACTCGTCGCCGCCGGGGCGACTGCCGTCCGCGAGGAGTCCTACGATCACCTGGACCGCCTGGATCACGTGATGATGCAGGATCCCGAGGGCAACGAGTTCTGCGTCGCCTGAGACGGCCGCTATCCCTCGTCGTCCGGCTCGAGACCGCTCATGAACTGCCCGAACGAGTCGGCGACCCGCCTCGGGAGCCGGTCGTCGTCGACATACACGACTGCGGGCTCACCGGCGGGTCCGCACCCGGAGTAGTCCAGCATGACGGTGTCGTGGCCGGCCGAGGGCGTCACCCCGATCACTACCCCGACGTCCGGATAGCCCCACTCGGCGATCAGGTACGCGGACTGAGCGTCGGCGCCCTCGGGGTATCCCACGCCCAGCAGGACGTCCACCGCGAAGTGATCAGCGGCCCAGGACGTCCGGAAGCTTGTCGGATGACGCGTGTCCCGCAGCACGCCGCCGTTGCGCAGTCGCAGCAGGTCCACGTACGCCGGCGGCAGCCGCACGCCGAGAGTCGCCTCGGCCTGTCGGACCATGTCGTCGGTCAGCGGCGGTCCGGTCCACTCCCCCGGCCCGTCGTCGAATGGCGAAGTCACGTGGTTCCCCCTCTGCTCGCTCCGATCAGGCGGTGAAGCTCGGGCGGTTGACCACGACGCCCGGCAGGGGCTCGGTGCCGAGGTCGGCGACCCCGAGCACGACGGGGACGGTCTCGCCGGGCTTGACCGGGTAGGCGGTGACCTTGCCGTCACTGTCGAGCTCGGTCAGCGCGGCAAGCTTCGCGGTGTCGGCGTTGGCGGCGTGCGCGACCGGACGGACCCGGGAGCACACCGGCGGTCAGCAGGATGGCGCCGAGCACGCGCAGACGAGACGTCATGGCAAACACTCCCGTGACTGATCAGCCGCGCCACCATAGCGAACCCACGAGCATTTCGTCTGTCCGGAAGTTGGTTCGCAGGCCCGGGGGGCCCGGGCCTCTGCCTTCCGGCCGCACGAAAGGACGCGATGGAAGCTCCCGGCGGCAGGACGACTCCACGGCTCTGGCAGTCGCGTTCGCCATTACGACGACCTGCCTGACGTATGTGATCGCGCCTACCGCTTTCTTCGCCAATCATTGCCAGAACCTCAAGTGCGACAGCAAGACCCCCCGTGGTTGCCGTTGGTGGCCTCCGTGGACAGTGACGAAGTATGTGGTGGGCGCGATCTACGGATTGTGGAGATTGTCGAGGTGGTCGGCTTCGCCTGGCCGCTCACCCACCGCAGATTCGTCTATGAGCGGCCGGGCGGCCTCCTGCCCCGTTAGCAGCGACTCCGACGATCAAGGTGACCTGACCTCGACGGCGGATCCTACGATCGCCCGGTGACGATCGCGGCGGCAGCTCGGACTGCGCTCACCCCGCCACCGCCGGCGCCGGCCGATGCCGCGGGTTTGCGCGGTGTGCCCGACATCGTGCGGCGGCGGCTGGCGACGCTGGAGAACTGGCTCGATCCGTACTCGTGGGTGGTCACCGCGGTCATCGTGGCGATGGCCGCGATCCTGCGCCTGAACGGGATCAGCAGCCCGCGCCGGCTGGTCTTCGACGAGAAGTACTATCCGACCGACGCGTGGGACATGCTCCAGCACGGCGTGGAGTGGGACGAGGACGCCAACGGGCCCGCGTACGTGGTGCACCCGCCCCTGGGTAAATGGCTCATCGCGCTGGGCGAGAAGGCGTTCGGCAACAATCCGCTCGGCTGGCGGTTCGCGGCCGCGATCGCCGGCACGCTGATGATTCTGATTCTGATCCGGGTCGCGTACCGGATGTTCCGTTCGGTCCTGCTGGCCGGAACGGCCGGCCTGCTGATGACGCTCGACGGCTTTCAGCTCGTGCTTTCCCGCACCGCTCTGCTCGACATCTTTCTGGGGCTGTTCGTCCTGGCGACCTTCGCGGCGCTGCTGCTCGACCGCGACCATTACCGTCGCCGCCTGCTGCGCGCGCTCGAAAACGGCTACGACCCCGGCAGCACGCCGAAAGTCCCGCGAATAGTGCCGTGGTGGCTGCTGGCCGCCGGCGTGCTGTTCGGGCTGGCATGCGGGGTGAAGTGGAGCGCGCTGTTCTTCCTGCCGTTCCTGGCCGCGCTGATCATTGCCTGGCGGGTGGGGGCGCGCCGTTCCGCCGGTGTCCGTGGCCCGCTCATGGCCGGCATCGTGGGCGATCTGGGCTGGGGTGCGCTGAGTTTCGCCCTGACCGGCATCTTCTATCTGGCCTCCTGGACGGGCTGGTTCGTCACCGACTCCGGTTATTTCCGGCACTACCGCGAGGAAAGCGGCCTGAGTGAGCCGCCGATCCTGGGCCCATTGCTCAATCTGCTGCATTACCACTCGGTGGCGTACACCTTCCACAGCGGCCTGACCGATCAGCACCCGTCGCAGTCCTGGCCCTGGCAATGGCTGTTGCTGGGCCGCCCGGTGCCGTTCTATTGGAACGGCACCGGCAATTGCGGTGCTCCGAGCTGCGCCCGCGAGATCTTGCTGCTGGGCACGCCCGTTCTCTGGTGGTCGTTCCTCCCCGCGCTGGGCGCGCTGGTGTGGTTCGGCATAGCCCGGCGGGACTGGCGGGCCGTGGCCATCGGTACGGGCGTGGTGGCCGGCCTGCTGCCCTGGTTCTGGTACGCCGTCAAGGACGGCCGGACGATGTTCTCGTTCTACGCGCTGCCCGCCCTGCCGTTCCTGATCCTGGCCGTGGTGTACGTCCTGGGCGCGATCATGACACCGGCGCGGGACGAAGCCGTCCGCTCGGACCGCCGGCTGATCGGCACGATCGTCGCCGCCGGATACGTGCTCGCGGTCGCCCTGTGCTTCGCCTACTTCTTTCCGATCTTTGTCGGCCAGTTGATGACCTACGAGAGCTGGTACGACCGGATGTGGCTGGGCACCCGCTGGGTCTAGTTCGGAATTTCCGCCTTTTTCAGCCTGTGTAACGGCTTGCCACGGGACCGTACGGAGCCGATTGTCCACTCGCCATCCGACGTTGCCCGTTCGGTTGTATCACGTGTCCGGACGGAGCCGGGAATCGGTCCTTAGGCACGTCCAGCAGGCATTGATGATCAATTTAATCACGGTTAAGGTGACGCCACTGAACACATAAGACGGTCAGCGAGACGACATTCGCGGATCTCGCACCAACGGGGATACAACTCGACGTGGGTTCCGGCGCGCCGTCCACAGCTGCTGATCATTGATCTCCGGCGAAAGGACCCTGCCATGCGTACCCGTCGTAGGTTGATCTGGTCTTTCCTGCTGTCGGCTGTTTTACTTTTCGCCGGCTCGGCAACGGCCGCCGGCGCCCCCGCCGAGCCGGCGGCCGAACCGCACACGCACACCCACGAGCACGCCGAGGAGCACGCTCACCTGGCGGACGACGCTGAGCACATGGCCGAGGATCTCGTGGGCACGCCGATGCGGGAGATCGAGCAGCAGACCGCAGAAAAGGCCAAACAGATCGAACGCCGAACCGGGGTACGGCCGGGGACGGCGCGCGTCACCAACCGGGCGCCGGCCGCCGATCCCGGGCAGTCGGGAGAGTGGAGCCCGGTCACCGCCACGTCGGTCGTCCCGGTGTTCCAGGCGGTGCTGCCGAACGGCAAACTGCTGATCTGGGACTCCGTCGGCGACAACGCGGCCGAGTCTTATCCGGATCACACCTTCACCCGGGCCATGGTGTGGAATCCGGCCGACAATACGAGCAAACGCGTCGACCTGCAAGGCTCCAACATCTTCTGTGCCGGCTTCGCGCATCTGACCAACGGCAACATTCTGATCGCCGGTGGAAACGCCAACGCCCAGCTGGCCGGAACGGTCCGCACCTATGTGTTCAACTGGCAGACCGAGACGTGGACCCGCGGGAAGGACATGGCCGCCGCCCGCTGGTATCCGGCGGTGACGCAGATGGCCAACGGCGAGGAGGTCATCATCGGCGGCGGTCCGACCACGGCGGAGGTGTACCAGGCGAACGGCGCCGTTCGCGCGCTGACCGGATTCACGAAATACGGCGCCCGCATGTATCCGTTCATGGGCTCGCGTCCCGACACCCAGCTCGGACTGATCGGCCCGTACCCGACCGGATACACCATCAACACCCCGGGAAACGGCGTGATCACGGGCACGGCGACCCGGGACGCCATCACCCGGGACTACGGCAGCTTCGCCACGTACGACATCGGCAAGTCGATCGTCGTCGGCGGCGGCAACATCACCGAGGGCGGCGTCGCGAAGGTCCCGAGCCGGACCGCGGTCCTGCTCAACAGCACCACCGGCCTGGTACCGACCTACGCGGCGACCGGTTCCATGGCGAGCGGACGCCGCCAGCACAACGCCACTGTGCTCGCCGACGGCTCGGTGCTGGCGACCGGCGGCATGACCAGCGCGGCAACCTCCGGCCTGGTCGACCTGAACCACGCCGCGACGGCCGCCGAACGCTGGGATCCGGCGACCGGCCAGTGGACCGTGCTGGCGAGCGCGAGCCGCATCCGGCAGTACCACTCGACGGCGGCGCTGCTGCCGGACGGACGGGTCATGACCGGAGGCGGCGGCATCTGCGGCATCTGCATGACCGTGGGATACCTGGAGAAGAACATCGAATACTTCAGCCCGCCGTACCTGTTCAAGAACGACGGCACCGGCGAGCCGGCGACCCGACCGACCATCTCGGCGGCACCGGCGAGCGTCGCCGTCAACACGAACTTCTCGGTCACGGTCGGCGAGGGTGCCGACATCAGCAAGGTGGCGCTGGTCGGCCTCAGCGACGTGACGCACGGCGTGGACCAGGGGCAACGCTACGTTCCGCTCAAGTTCACGGCCTCCGGCACGACCCTGACGGTCACCGGCCCACCGACCGGCGGCGTGACGCCTCCGGGCTACTACATGCTCTTCGTCATCAACTCCGAGGGCGTGCCGTCGATCGCGAAGATCGTCCAGGTCGCCAAGGGACCGAACCCCCTGATGAGCGGCGTGAAGACCGACACCCGATGCATCGACGTACCGTCGTCGGCGGTGGCGATCAAGACGTATCTGCAGGCGTACACGTGCAACAACACCAAGGCGCAGGCGCTGACCCGCCTGCCGAACGACAACACACTGCGGGTGCTGGGCAACTGCATCGACGTACCGTCGGCGACGTACGCGACCGGGCAGAAGATCTGGACCTACAGGTGCAACAACACCGCGGCGCAGACCTGGCAGTTCCGTACGGACGGCACGGTCCGGCCGCTGGGTAACACGGCGCTGTGCCTGGCGGCGGCCTCGACCGCGAGCAAGGCGGCGATTGTGATCGCCACCTGCAACGGCAGCGCCCTGCAGAAATGGACCTGGTAGGAACCACGAACGGCTTAGGGATGGGCGCGGCAGGTTGCAGACCTACGCGCCCATCGCGCTCGCCGGGTGGTAGATGTGGAGAGAGTCCAACTGCCGGGAAGGAAACTCCGATGAGCGCCACTGACCTGCGCAACGTTTATCGCGACTACCTCGAGGCAGTCAACGCCCGCGAGTTGCATCGCATGGCCGAGTTCGCTCACGACACCATCGTCTTCAACGGCGAGTCCGTCTCCCGCGACGAGTACGTCGCCGCTTTGCAGGAGGCGATGGATTCGGTGCAGAACCTCGTCTACCACCTCGAGGACCTGATCATCGAGGACGGCCGGGTGGCGGCCCGGCTGACCGACACCGGCACCCCCGTGAAGGAGTGGCTGGGACTTCAGCCCACCGGCCGCGACATCACGTTCACCGAGTACGCCTTCTACCACTTCCGTGACGGCCGCTTCGAGCGCATGTGGTATCTCCTCGACGCCCAGAGCATCAAGAAGCAACTGGGAGCCTGAGCACCACCTCAGTGGAGTGGCCGCCACGACGGGCGTTCGGCCTGCGCCGTCTGCGCCTCAGGCGCAACCCGAGGATCGCCGTTGTGCAGACCCGACCACCAGCGCTTGCCGTCGGCGACGAAATCCTCCAGCGCGACCGGAGTCCCATCGGCACGCAGCACCCGAAGCCGTTCGAACTCCACGACGCCCTCGCTGCAGTAGGCCACCTGGTCGCCGTCCTCCTCGCGGCCGCACTCATTGAACCAGTACAGGCTGTGCCGCGCCGGCGTCGACGCCAGTCCGAGGTCCAGGCTCACGAGCGCCGGCCAGTCGTCGGTCAACTCGGGCTCGTCCAGGAACCGCCAGCCATACATGGCGCCGGACCAGGACAACGAGGCCAGGAACTCATCCACCGCTTCCAGATCGGGCAGGGGCACGGCCGGCCCATAGGCGTCTGTCCCGATGCGGTCGCGACGGAGCAGAACCCGCGCCCTCGACGGCTCGGATAGGACGAGCATGCGGCGGGTGTCCGGATCAACCGGCCCGCGCTCAGGCGCCAAGAGGACATGGAGCAGCAGCACGATGTTTCCTGATCGCTGCTGCACACCCACCACGTCGGACTCGTTCAGCGCGACGTCGAGCTCACCCCACCAGGACTCACCCACCACTACAGCCCTTTCGACCACGGGATCCGATCGTTGCATCAACCAGCGCAGGACCCCGGCGATTACTGTGCCTCGCTGAATCATCGAACTCCGGCCAGTAGCTCCGTGAGCTGGAAGAATCACTGCAGGTGCGCCCCTTGAACGCGGCCATCGCCACATTCGGTGTTGCCCTCATCGTCACCGTTGCGACGTATCTCCTCGACGAGGACGGCACGCGGTACGCCGCCGAAGTGACGATGATGCTGGCGTTGGCGGTCTGCGCCGGGCTGGCCGGCTCATCGGGCGGTACGCCTGACCCTTGTCGCCTTCTGCCTTCTGCTGGCCGCCACGGCCGTGGTCGAGCTGGTCGGACACGCAATGCCTGTGCCTCCGCTGAGCCCTTTGGATGGCAGCGGCTGCCCGACCGACACGTATCCGAGCTACTGGCGTGGGCAACTGCGCTACGCACAACTCAGTGAAGTCATGCGGTTCGCCGCTGTCGCCTCAGCAACCTACGCCGTGGTCAAGTCATCCCGGCCGACGCGCAAGCGGTCGCGGCCCGCGCGCCTCGCCACCGTGGTGATAGTGGCCCTGCTGACACTTGTCGGGCTTTCACCCCTTGCCCAAGTAGCCGACGAGCCCGGGCTGCTGGTCGCGGCGTCACCCGGAGTGTTGTCGCTTCTCATGGTCGTCGCGTTGACCGTCACCGCGTTGAGGCGTGTCGGCGGGCGGTCGGACCACGCAGGCGTGCTCCTCGCTGTCAGCGCCGTCACGATGCTGCTCTCGGCGCTCATCGCCGTCGAGGCTCTGGCCGATGTTGAGCGACAGGCGACCATCCCCGACAACGCCATCGGGGAAGCACTCCGGGTCTGCTCCTTCGGGATCCAGGTGCCGCCTGCGCCGTTGCCGGGGTTGGCTGTCCTCTGGGCCGGAGGCGCCGTGTTGCTCTTCGCCGCGCCGGCTCTCTTCGTCTGGTCGGTGCTCAACCTGGGCGCACCTCTGCCGCCCACCGCCGAGCATGAAACCGCTGGGTAGGCGCTCCCGGGTGGGTCGAGATCAGTGTGCTGCGGTCGGGGACCCGCTGAGCAGCCGACCGCTCGGGCAGCGCGGCGGGTTGTCCTCGATCCGGAAGACGGGCGGGTCAGCGCTCGGTGCCAGGTACGTCACGTAGGACGTACCCCCATTGGTGCTGGTGACCTGCCCCGGCGCGTCGCCGCTCTCGGTCAACACAGAACCGTTCCGGAGGCCGGGTCCGTACGTCTTGGCCCGGCACTGGGAATCCCAGAACGTCAACGAGCCCGTTTCGACGGCGATGATCACCACGCCAGGATGATGGTGCCAGCCGGTGTAGCCGCCGGCCTCGAAAACGAACCGCTGGACGCGAACATCGGTCCGCTCGTTCGTCCGCACCTTGACCCCGTCGCTGTTGATCTTGACCTTGTGATCGAGGTTCGCCGTCACGAGGACGGGCGCGGTGAAGCCACTTCCGGGCGAGGCGAGAGCAGGTGGTGGCAGGAGGGCAGCTCCCAGGAGTAACACGGCTGGAGCGACCATGAGCAGGCGGCGGCGTTTCATCGGCACTCCTCAGTGATGTGGAGACCGAAGTGGTTCCCCGGCCTCAGTGCCAGTCGAGAACCCCCGCGCTGACACCATCCACCTGGCCGCTGACCCTGTCCATAGCTCGATCGGACGTCGCGGGAGACCCAGGAGGCCGCACTTCTTTCAGACCGTCGCTCGCTGCCGCGCCGGAACACCTGGGCGCGACCATCGCACCGTGGGGAGTCCGGGGGTCGCCCCCGGAGCCGGCATGGTGGGCGCGGTAGGTTTCGAACCTACGACCCCTCGCTTGTAAGATCGATCGACATTCGTCCAGGGATGTCCGAGGCGGTACGCTGACCGCCCTCGACCAGGGCGCGGCACAGACAGCAGGCGCTGCCGGACCTCGACGACCACCGGCGAACGTCGGCCGGATTGAGTCGAACTGAGACGACGACTGAGACGGGCCGACTCGGGTAAGGCTGACGACTGCCTCCGCCCTGCAGCCGGAGACTTACTTCCAGATCACTCCCACTCCCATCTTCAGTTCGGCGATCGGCAGCGGATTTACAACCCAAGCCCGTAACTGGTGCTGACCTGAGGCAGAGGTAGCCGGGGAGGCAGTCTCCTTTGCGTATTCTCCACAGGGCCCGACCGAAGTGCTGCAGCCAAGCGTGGATCGCTCCCGTAGTGTGAGGCCCACGATGGAGCTAGGTGACTTCGATCCCCGCGCCGTGGCGCTGCGCCTGCTGTGCAGCGAGGCCCCGGCGACGATCATGGGTGCGCCGGAGGACTGGCCGCGGTGGGAGGTCCTGCTGCCGCATGTACTGGCGGCGACAGATCAGATCGGCGAGACCGGTCACTTGTCGCTTCCGGGCCCGGGCCGTGAGCAGGCAGTACGGGACGGTTCGTGGCTGCTGGGTCGTGCCGCTATCTTTCTGCAGGTCCATGGACGGCCCGGCGAGGCCCGACCGCTGGCCGAACGAGCCCTGGCCATCGACGAGGCCGCCTACGGCCCCGACCACCCCGAGGTCGGCACCTACCTGAGCAACCTCGCCCTGATCCTGCGAGATCTCGGAGAGCTGCCGGACGCCCGTCGGCTGACCGAACGGGCCCTGGCCATCGACGAGGCCGCCTACGGCCCCGACCACCCAATCGTCGGCACCATCCTGAGCAACCTCGCCCTGATCCTGCGAGATCTCGGAGAGCTGCCGGACGCCCGTCGGCTGACCGAACGGGCCCTGGCCATCGACGAGGCCGCCTACG
>NZ_JBSGFR010000022.1:114079-114497 GCF_053603475.1 Actinoplanes sp. NPDC004185
TACGGCCCCGACCACCCCGACGTCGGCATCGACCTGAACATCCTCGCCGGGATCCTGCAGGATCTTGATGAGCTGCCGGACGCCCGCCGGCTGACCGAACGGGCCCTGGCCATCACCGAGGCCGCCTACGGCCCCGACCACCCCAACGTCGGCACCCACCTGAACAACCTCGCCACGATTTTGCAGGATCTCGGAGAGCTGCCGGACGCCCGCCGACTGGCCGAACGGGCCCTGGCCATCACCGAGGCCGCCTACGGCCCCGACCACCCCGACGTCGGCATCCGCCTGAACAACCTCGCCCTGATCCTGCAGGATCTTGATGAGCTGCCGGACGCCCGCCGACTGGCCGAACGGGCCCTGGCCATCACCGAGGCCGCCTACGGCCCCGACCACCCCGACGTCGGCATCCGCCTGAACA
>NZ_JBSGFR010000022.1:114594-151354 GCF_053603475.1 Actinoplanes sp. NPDC004185
ACAACCTCGCCAGGATCCGGCAGGAACGGTCGCGTGGCTCTCGGCGGAATTGAGCTTCAGCCCGTTGGGTGTATAGACGACGGTGTCCGGTGTGGAACTGTGTGTGGGTGACGATCGAGGGTGCACCGGCTGATTGGGATTTCTTCGTCTCGTACACGCAAGCCGACCGTTCCTGGGCTGAGTGGATTGCATGGGAGCTGGAGGAGAGCGGCCACCGGGTGTTGGTGCAGGTGTGGGATTTCGTGCCGGGCACCAACTGGGTGCAGGGCATGCAGAACGGTGTGACCCGCGCCGAGCGGATGATCGCGGTGCTATCGCAGGCGTACCTGTCGTCGGTATACGGGCAGGCCGAGTGGCAGGCGGTGTGGGGATCCGACCCGTTGGGCGATGGGCGGAGGCTGCTGACGGTCCGAGTGGAGGACTGTGAACGTCCCGGCCTACTTGGACCGGTCGTTGGAATCGACGTGTTCGGCGTCACGGAAGCCAAGGCACGGGGCCGGCTGCGGGCCATGGTGGCCAGGGCCTCCGCCGGACGGGCTAAGCCCGCCGGGGGGCCGCTGTTCCCGCCGTCGCAGCGGGCGATTCCCCAGGAGGCCCGGTTCCCCGGAGCATTACCGCAGGTGTGGAACGTCCCGGCCCGCAACCCCAACTTCGCAGGCCGCGGCTTCGCCCTGACGGCGCTGGCAGAGGAACTGGCCGCGGCGGGAACGATGACCGTGACCTCGGTACGCGGTATGGGCGGTGTCGGTAAGACGCAGCTGGCCAACGAGTACGCCCACCGGCGCGCCACCAACTACGACCTGGTGTGGTGGATCGCCGCTGAGGAGCCGGCGCTGATCGCCGATCAGTTCGCCAGGCTTGCCGTCGCGATGGGGCTGGAACCTGGTCAGGACGCCGATACGGTGCGGCTGGAGGTCCATCAACGGTTACGGGAGGCGCCGGGCTGGTTGCTGATCTTCGACAACGCGGACACGGTCGAAGATATCCGCGACTGGCTGCCGCCCGCGCTGCGCGCGCCGGGGATGCCAGGTCACGTGCTGGTGACGACCCGGCGCGACGGATTCACCGTGCTGGGCGCAGTCTACGATCTGGATGTCGTCGACGAGGCCGAGGCGCTGCAGATCCTGCGCGCGCGGATGCCGCAGATCGGCGAAGAGGTGGCCGGGCAGATTGCCAAAGAGCTGGGCCGGCTGCCGCTGGCTTTGGAGCAGGCGTCGGCCTACATCACCCGATCACAGCTTCCGCCCGGCGACTACCTGCAGCTGTTGCGGAGTCGGGCGCAGGAACTGTACGGCCGGGGCCGGGTCGCGTCCCGCGAAGAAACCGTCGCGACGCTGTGGACATTGAGCTTCGACCGCGTCGGCCAGGAGGAGCCTGCAGCGCTGCAACTGCTGGCCATCTGCGCCTATCTGGCACCGGTACCGATCCCGCTGGACCTGTTCACCGCTCACCCGGACCAACTCAACGCACCGCTGGCCAACAAGGTCACCGACCCGCTGGCCTTCACCGATGTCGTGGCCACCATCGTGGACTACTCCCTGGCCAAACGCGACGCCGACGGCCTGCTGCTGCACCGGCTGGTACAAGGCGCCCTACGGCTGCGCTACCCGGCTGAAGGCCAACCACAGCCGACCACCGGCCAGGACATGACCGCCTGATGACCACCGCCTTCGATCCCCGCGCCACAGCGTTGCGCCTGCTGCGCAGCGACGCCCCAGCGACGATCACGGGCACGCCGCAGGATTGGCCGCGATGGAAGATCCTGCTACCGCATGTGCTGGCAGCGACAGATCAGGCCGGCGAGACCGGTCATCTGTCGCTGCAGGGCCCGGGTGATGAGCAGGCAGTACGAGACTGTTCGTGGCTGCTGGATCGTGCCGCTGCCTTTCTGCGGGTCCATGGACGGTCCGGCGAGGCCCGACCGCTGGCCGAACGGGCCCTGGCTATTGACGAGGCCGCCTACGGCCCCGACGTCGGCACCTACCTGAACAACCTCGCCCTGATCCTGCGAGATCTCGGTGAGCTGGCGGACGCCCGCCGGTTGACCGAACGGGCCCTGGCCATCGACGAGGCCATCTACGGCCCCGACCATCCGACCGTCGGCATCCGCCTGAGCAACCTCGCCGTGATCCTGCAGGATCTTGGTGAGCTGGCGGGGGCCCGTCGGCTGGCCGAACGGGCCCTGGCCATCGACCAGGCCGCCTACGGCCCCGACCACCCCGATGTCGGCACCGACCTGAGCAACCTCGCCCAGATCCTGCAGGATCTCGGCGAGCTGGCGGACGCCCGTCGGCTGGCCGAACGGGCCCTGGCCATCGACCAGGCCACCTACGGCCCCGACCACCCCGATGTCGGCACCGACCTGAACAACCTCGCCCAGATCCTGCAGGGTCTCGGTGAGCTGGCGGACGCCCGCAGCATGACCGAACGCGCCCTGGCCATCACCGAGGCCGCCTACGGCACCGACCACCCCACCGTCGGCACCAGCCTGAGCAACCTCGCCGGGATCCTGCACAGTCTCGGTGAGCTGGCGGACGCCCGCCGGTTGGCCGAACGCGCCCTGGCCATCGACGAGGCCATCTACGGCACCGACCACCCCACCGTCGGCACCGACCTGAGCAACCTCGCCGGGATCCTGCACAGTCTCGGTGAGCTGGCGGACGCCCGCCGGTTGGCCGAACGCGCCCTGGCCATCGCCGAGGCCATCTACGGCACCGACCACCCCGCCGTCGGCACCAGCCTGAGCAACCTCGCCCAGATCCTGCAAGATCTTGGTGAGCTGGCGGACGCCCGCAGAATGGCCGAACGCGCCCTGGCCATCGCCGAGGCCATCTACGGCACCGACCATCCCACCGTCAGCATCCGCCTGAGCAACCTTGCCCTGTTCTTGCGAGCCATCGGGGACCCGGCTACCGAAGGTTCGGTTGGACAACGACGGACAGATCAGCCGGGACGGTCGGACGCGGCGCCCCGCGCAGCCGATGAGGAGTCGACGTGAATCAATCCGAGACCGCAGTGCTGGCGTACTGGGGCGAACATCGGGATCAGCTGCGACAATCGGAAACCCAGCGAGCACTGCTTACCAACTACCTGCTAGTGATCGCCGCGGCGTTGAGTGCCCTGATCGTGCAGCAGCGGTTCGCCGCCGAGACCTTGCCCTTGTCCGTGCTGATCACCCTGGTAGGCGTGTATGGGGCGGTCGCCGTCGCCAAGTACCACGAGCGTGCCGAGTACCACCTGACGCAGGCGCGAGCCCTGACACGCGTACTGACAGACATGGGTGCCCTCGCCGACCGCGACACGCTAGACGAGTCCCGCAAACAGCACTATGAACAATATCCGCGGCTGCACCGAGTCCGCTTGCACAGCCTCTGGACTGGGCTGCACGTGGGCATCGCCGCGTACGGGATCACCCTGGTGATCATCACGCTGGCACGGTAAACGTGCCTACTTGGCACGCAGGAGTCGATGAGCCCGAGACCCAATTCGATCGACGGTAGATTGCAAGCGCTCCTCTGGAAAAAAATGCTCCACACACTCGCCAGGCGCCAAATGCCGAGGAAAGTGTCGACGTCGATCGGAACTGGCGATTGCATACCTCTCCGCGCGTGCCGAGGTGCATCGGGACCTCCCACTTAAACAGCGCCTACAACAGGACCGCTACGCGCTTCCGCATGCTGTAGACCTTTTTGCGGTAAGACGCCGCTTCCGATTGTTGCAAGTCAGCCGCCCCTACTTGGACGCCTATGCACTGGCCTCGTGGGGCTGGTCGCAGATGTCGATGACGACCCGGTACCAGCACGTCACCGCCGAACTGCTCGCCGGCATCGCCCAACAGGTTGAAAGCCTCCTGTGGACGCCCGAGGAACGTCTGGCACCGGAACGCCCCAGCGCGACCACCGCACCGTGGGGAGTCCGGGGGTCGCCCCGGAGCAGGCATGGTGGGCGCGGTAGGTTTCGAACCTACGACCCCCTCGCTTGTAAGATCGATCGATGTTCGTCCAGGAACGTTCGGGGCGGTACGGTGATCGCCTCCGAGCAGGGAGCGATGCTAACGGCGAGCCGCGGCGAACCTCGACGAACACCCGTGAACGCTGGTCGGACTGAGCGGAACTGAGACGACGATTGAGGCGGCCACAGCGCGGCCGTCCAAGAGCAATCAGCTGTCCAAGCCTGTTGACCATCATTAGAGCTGCTAACACGATCTTTGTTGACGTGATTGATCAAGCGGCGCCAGCAAATGAGGCGCAGGCGAGGCGCAGGCTGTCGTGGGTGTCGAGGCGGCGTTCCCAACGGATGGCGAGGCGGCGAAACTGGTGCAGCAGCGCGATGGTCTGTTCCACGACGTAGCGCAGCTTGCCCAAGCCCTTGATCCGGCGGGTCTTGCGACGCGGGATGACTGGCTGGGTGCCGCGTTCACGGCACGCTTGGCGGAAGGCTTCGCTGTCGTAACCCTTGTCGGCCAACAGGACATCGAAGCGGCGGCGGGGCCGGCCGTGTCTGCCGGCGATGGGTGGGTAGCCAGCGAGCAGGTCGATCGCGGCTGATGTCGGGCACGGTCGGGTGCTCGGTCAAGACCCACGGGGGCACCGTCCGAATTCCTTCACCTAATTAATTGAACCGGCCGCGGGCTGCTCCAGTCTGCTGACTTACAGCGAGTCCACGGCATCGCCTTCGCGTAGCCTGGTTACCATGCCCAGCATCGAAGGAGCAGCCGCGTTCTGGAGCTACTCTCACCTTGATGACGAGTCAGACGACGGGAATATACTACGGCTTGCGTCATTAATATCGAATGAGTTTTCGCTAATTACAGGCAGTGACCTCGAAATCTTTGTCGACCGGACCTCTATAAAGTGGGGGCAGGAATGGAGAAGAAGGATTGACGAAGCGCTCGCGGCGACGACCTTGTTTATACCTATCCTGACTCCTCGCTACTTTGCTAGAGAAGAGTGCCGAAGAGAAGCCATCCAGTTCCACGGCGCAGCCCGAAGTCTCGGTACAGAAGAGCTACTTTTACCGATTCTCTATCTCCCTGTTCCAGGATTAGAGGAGAGCAACGAGGATGAAGTTGTTTCCCTTCTGTCGCGGTATCAATACATTGATTGGACTGACCATCGCCTGTCGGAGCACAGCTCTGGGCAACACAGGCGAGCGGTGAACGAAGTCGCGAGACATCTGGCCGCAGCTTCGCAAGCCGCTGCCAAACGGAAGCTGTCCGGCGAAATCGCCGCCACAGAGCGTACCGATGATGACCAAATGGGCGGGTTGGAACTCGTCGATAAAGTCGGTGCGCTAATGCCAGAATGGGTGGAGGCAGTCGAGGGCACCGTAGTCAATCAAGTCCAATCGACGGCAACTTTCGACTATTTCTCGGGTCGTATTGCCAAGTATGAGAGGTCTAGAGTTCACGGCGGGCCATACCTATCCGTACTGCGCAGACTCGCGCAGGAGCAGATGCCTATGGCGGAGCGCTATAAGCGCGACGCAGTCCAGTACACCCGCGCGTCCTTGGATCTTGACCCCTTGGTAAGGCAGCTGCTTCGGCTCGCGCGTGACTACCCTGACGTACTTGATGGCGCATCCGAGTTCCGTCGGAATCTGGAAAAGGTGCGAACAGCGATCAGACGAGGTGAGCGGCAAGATGTCGATCGTAGTCTGATTTTAGCGGAGGAGTGGGCTCGTCAGCGCGCCCACCACAGCCGACTCCTGCGACAGCTTGCTGATACATTCGCGGAGGGCTCAAGGGCCGCAGAGGAGGGTAACCGCATCGCAGAAGCGTGGCTACTAATGCTAGATGAAATGACCACCCCTAGAAACCTTAATGACGGTGCGGCGTCAATCACGAATGATGCATATTAAGTGACCTATTACTTGTTCGGAGCTTGGCTAAATCTGGAGATAAATGAGGAAGCCAATAATCCGCCTGCACTCTCGATTTCGAAGTGTAATGTAGCTACGAACCGTAGAGCGAAACTTCGGTGCTCCACGGAAGTGCTTTGCGTGCTGAAAATAGGCGTGTTTGGCCATTTATTTGATGCGATGCGGCGAGCATGGGCAAGCTCGACGGCCGGCTGCCATAAAATACGTTGCTGTCAACCGCCGCGCATCGCATGCGGCCGCTCGCTTGCGTGCCGGTTGAGATGATAAGCGCGGTAGGTTTCGAGCCCACGACCCTCGTTTGCAAGTCTTGGGTAGGCCGACTGACAACGTCTGTTTATGGCTGCCACTCCGGGCAGCCGCGGAGAATGACTCGGCTTAGCCGCACGCACGTGCGCCGGCTACTTGTCAGCGCGGGCTGTTACCGTTTGAGTCACCGTCCGGCGATGGTCCTACTTGTCTTAGCTGTCGCCTTCCTTGCTTCTGGCACGAAGCTGTAGAGCTCTGGTTCTACCGTATGCCGTTAGACTCCAGTAAGTACCTCTATCGCTTATAGCCTTCTTCTTGCCGCTTTGCTCAATCAATCCCAGTGCCACCAATTGAATAATGACGGTTCCAAAGTCTTCTTCGTCAAACGATATAGCCCATCCGTGCCACCGACCTTGAGCAGGATTGAGCCCAGAATTCCCCAGCTTCTTTTTCAGCTTCTCTTCGACGTCCAATTCGATCCAAAACTGAGCCGTCAGCCAATCATTAATGACGCGATGCAGATTCTTCTCGGACGACTCGTCGAGCAATGCGGGACCAATCGCATTCAAGACGTCATCCCAAGTAAATTTTGCATCCTCGGTTATCGTCACATGGCGGGCCTGGTATTCACCATGCGGTGTAAATTGGGCAGATAACCATACCGTCATCTCATCCAAATCAGAGCCCTGCTTAAGGTGTTCAGTTCCCGGAGGCGGGAGCGTGCGGTTACGCTCAATGGCCTTCTCAAGTTCCGCTACCTTCTTGCGAAGCGTGTTTGTCTCCGCCAGGAGCTCTGGGGTTGCCTGTTCGTCCGCACGGATCCATCCCACTGCCGGATAGATACGAATGAAGTTGCTAAAGCTCAGAGCAACCTTACCCGGTAGATCGTCGGCATTCTTCCAAAACTTGACATGCCTTTCCTTCTTTACTTTAGCCAAGAATCTTTCAAGTCGAGCGCGACCAGCCTCAGTGACTTCCGCTTTACCGACTGGAATACTGTCTGGCTCGGCATGAATGAAGGCCATAATAGGCTTCTTCCGAAGTACGGCGTAGTCATATTCACGTTCTGTGTAACTGAGATCCTCAGGCAGATCAACGGACCCATATCTCCCGCCGACAACAAGAAGATAGTAGTCACATTCATCGATCACTCTCTCGATGAGTGACCACGCATCGTCGTTCGCTGCCGGAAAAAGCTCCATGCCGGCAGGGATGGCGTCAAGTTGTAGCAGTGCGCTAATCACGGCTTGCCGTTCGTCCCGCAGGTCTACGTATGTCGAACTTAGGAAGACTTGATACCGCTTGCCGAGCGCCGCCACAATGCCTCGCTAGAGTCGTACAAGGATGACTATGGATACAAGTAGCCCAATAATCGCAATACCAGTATGCAGGAGTATCCAAATGCCGTAGAGTGGCACCTTGGACAAGAACGGAAATTCTGCGACCTGGCTGCCCCAAGTATTGCTGGCTGATTCAGCCAACCCGAGATCCGGGAAGCTGTCGTCCAACTTTCTTCGCATCTCGCTCGCTTCGCGCAAATGGAGTCTAAAGCGTTCGTAGAATTTCGCCGACGCGAGCGCCCCGAAAACACCGAGCAGAATCAAGGCTCCACTTACCATCAGTACGCTTGGCCGAAAACCTTTCTGAGCGATGAAGCCTAGGCCAGCTGCAGCGAGAACGAGGACCATATTTGTCAGCGCTGCCCGCTGCGTCTCCGAGTGACGAATTTGATCCCATCGACTCTGCCACTGCTGCATCAGGATGTCCGTTCGATCAGCCATGGCCCGCTTATCCTCTCGCCCGCACGGTGGCATTCTGCCATCCCGTCGTCCTCGACACTCCACGGTGGGTGCGGTCCGCCGCTAGCGCCCGCCGCGTCACGACGGCCTTTAGACACAAGGCACGCAGGTCGGTGGGTATCGGCGACGGTCGGCTCGGCCTGCCCCGGGACGAGAGCGAAGGGGTGCCGCATCCCGGAGCCGGAGCGCTCCCGCCAGCGGCACAGTAACCTTAACCACCCGTTCGGGTGACTCTCGCTACGGCTAAACATTTGCAGCTCGCAGCGTCGCCCCGTCGTGCTCATCGGAGTTGTAGTGAGTCTCTCAGCACTTACTCCGGCCGAGAACTCGGCGTCCTGTGGTCGACCCGCCCCGACGCCAGCCGACGGGCGTTGGTGTAGCGCCCGGGTCCAGGCGGTGGCCACGACGCCCTGGTCGGCGGTTCGAGGCGGCCCGTCAAGGGCCGCCTCGAATGACGTAGCAACTTTGAACAGCCAATCTAGCGTTGAGAACTTTCCATACGTCTTCAAGGCGACCCTCCGGGCCGCGCATGGCCGGTTCGCCGGCCGCCCGCGCCTTGCCGCTTCGCTCCCGGCGCGGGCTGGCGGTGTCCACCGCGACACCAGCGAACACGACGAAGCTTCGCCCTCCTCTCAATTGAGGAAGACGAGGCGATGGCCGAGCATAGGCACGGACGGTTGCTTGCGGCGATTACTTCTTGGACGCCGGCTCAACCTCATCGGGCGGAACAACCACGATCGTCCCGTCATCAAGTCTTACTTCAAGCAACGGAATATTCGCCTCTGCCGTCTTGACTATTTCGAAGCGGCGGATCATTCCGGTTCCCGCCTTGCGATGCCGCACCTTCATCCCAGGTCTAAATACCCGGCCATCCACATCGATCAGTTCGGGCCCTGCCGCGATGTGCTCCATGAAGGGGACGGGGAGATACTGTGCCGACATCCGCTGAAGGTCTCGGATGCCTTCCAGTACCTCTCGAAGCATGTCTTCCTTACTACGCTCTGCTTTAACCTCGCCCTGCCCGGCGGCTGAGAGTAGCGGGGTAACTCGATCCTGGAGATCATCCCAATTGCGCTCGAAAGCGCGCTCAAGCCGTGTGCCGTCAAGTGGCTGGGAGCAACTGTCATTGAGCGACGCCACAAACCTGAGCATGTCATCTCGGCTGGTAACCTCAGTCGCCTGAAACTGAGCTAGCGGACCTGTTAGATCAGATGCCGGCAAGTCTAGGAGAAGGGGTCGGACCCGCGAGTCCTCCAAAGACTTCGCTAATGCGCCAGCTTCGAAATTCAACCACGGCTCTCCAGAGTTTTCCCTCGTTACGCAGATGATGCCTTGACCGAGTTCAGCGAGCCGGCTGCCGATCTCGACACCCCACCGCTGGCCCTTGCTGATGTCCTCGGTCGACATCCAAGGCTCTACCTGCTGAATTACCTCCGGCAACCACTCGCGTAACACCGCCGCGAACTGCTGGCTCGTCGGCTTGGACCAGCTCAGGAAGACCTTCATTGGCCATGCCTCCAACCAGACAACCTCGAATCGTCATGCGACCTGTCCGCCAAGTGCTCCAGAGCTGGCTCCATACAGTTGGAATTCGCGACCCAGGCAAGAAGTTTACGCTCGTCTCACTCTCCGTCGCAGGCTAACCCTCCCCCGACGAATAGCAGCCTGGACAGACCCCCGCTCCGGCGGAAGGGCCTCCGGTCCTACGACCCGGAACCAGCCTCCGGCGGACACGGCCTCTGGCCCTCCGACCCGGACAGGGCCTCCGGCGGCCGGGGCCCCGCCCCTGGACCCAGGCGACTCTGGGATGTCCGGCCGAGCACCGCGACCCACCGCCTACCGGAGGCAACCAGACCGCGTCCCCCTGGTCCAGGTCGTACGTCCGGCGGGGCGCTCGACCTGGACCAGGGGGACGCGGCCCGGCCGAGCGAAGCTTGCGCGACGGGATGCCGGCCTAGCCACCAGCCATACGAGCTTCGGGAGAAATCTGGGAGACGATCTTGCGATAAGCCGCCGCCAGCACCACTTCGCACCAACCACGACCAACACCCTGACCAGGGCACAGAGTCAGACGCCACGTCAACGGTCCAACTTGACCTAGTTGACACGGAAGAAGTCGTAAGACGCTGAGTCCTGCGTCTACCAGCCGGCTGGGAGCCATCCTGCGTCCAACGGGCTCGGTTTGCTGGAAGACTTGCCGCATGACGCCCGCACGCAGAATTTGGATATCAGTCGGCACGTTCTGTGGCGTAGTAGCTTTTCTCCTCGTTGGCGTCCTTCAGCTTCTCGACGAGAAGGTTTACGGAGCGCTGACAGACGGGATTCAGGCACTCGGGGTCGTCGCGGCCCTCACTGCGGCTGCTGCCACCCTGCGCAGCGATAGTCGCAACCGCACACTCGACCGCGCTCTCGGGCTGCACCAAGAATTGATGAGCGGCGAGGTCGGGGCTGCTCGTGTCCGGCTGGTCCGCCACCTCCGGGGTCATGGCCGTGACTCGGAGACGCCGACCAAGCTGGCGGAGCTGCGCAAAGGCGAGCTGGCGACCTACTCGCACGCCCTTATGGAGCTTGACGAGGACTCCGTCAAAACGCACAGGCCGGATCTTGACCTCAACATCCTGCTTCGCTACTTCGAGCGGGCCGACAGCGCCCGCGAAGCCAAAGCGGTCTTCCCTCCGGTATTCGCAAACCTCGTCGGCGATCATGCTGCGTGGTGGAGTCGCGCGCTGACAGATGACGGTAGCAACGCTAGCTTTCCCCACCTGATGGGCCTTGCGGAGTGGCGAAAGACCTACGCCGCCGACCAAGCAAAGCAGCTCGAGTAGCTACGGAGTTTCCGCGAACCAAGAGCGAACCCAGGTCATGGCGATCAATGAATCGTGTTGACCAAGGTGGAGGCCAAGACGCCGCGGGCTCAGCCTGCAAGCGTCGAAGGGCGTGCCCGCTACGTGCCCGATAGAGGGGTTACCAGAGGACAACCGCGGGCACCAGCGAATTGAGGTGCGAGCCAGTACGCCCTGCTCACAGCACGTTAGAGCTACCGCGAGCCCCAGAAGCGCGACAACTTCTAATCCGTCGGCCGGCAAACAGCTGGACACGTCGGCTCTGCTTCGCCGCCCGAGCTCTACTCGGTCTTCAGGGACCAGTCGGCGTCACCGTCCTTGACCGTGGCGTCGCTGTATTGGTTGGTATTGGGCTTGGGCCATACGCCGTTCGGGAAGCTCGTCGGGTCTACGGCGTCGCCGTGGAGCGAGATCATGGCGGCGGCCTGGGCGCTCACGAAGGCCCCCAGCGTGCCGACGGCCGCCAAGATGATGCCTGTATTGACGCCGGCTTCTTCGAGGAAGAGCGCGATGCCGGGGGCAGTGAAGATGCCTGAGCTCATTCCCGCGATCGACACTGCGAGTGCTGCGATCAGCTTGGCGAGCACTCCGGCCAGCACAATGTAGAAGCCTAGGCCTGCGGTCGCGACGCCCAGCAGAGCGAGGGAGGTACTACCTGCGATCGTCCCAACCCGCGCAGCGGCTGTGGATTGGGCGCCGGCCGCGGCAAGATAGGCGTCTCGGGCCTTGCCAGACCAGTCTGATTCGTCGGCGACGAGGTTCTGCGTCGTGAGCTCGGCCGCGACGCCGTTGGCTTCGCCTTTGATGTCCTGCCACCGCCACGAGTCGATGAACATGAAGATCGGGGCGACTGCCCCTTTCATCAGGTCCAGAAACCAGTTGAGGATGGCCTTGCCGACCTCGACGGTCTTCTCCGCGATCCACTTGAAGCCCTGGGCAACCGGTGGAGGGACGTACCAGCGTCCCGTGGCGCTGTTGGCTGCGGGGATGACCTGGGCGAGTTGGCCTTCGAAGGTCTTGAGACCGGACTCGATCTCGCGGATGACCGCTTCGTACTGCGCTTGAGAGAACATGGTCATCCCCCGTGATCAGTAGATGTTGCGGATGCGGTGCTCGGAGGCTTTGTCCTCGGCGTCATAGGTGTCAGCCACGCTGCGCAGCGTCTCAGCGATTTCGGTCATGGCCGTTGCGCCCTCTCGGCAGCGAGCCGCCACGGCATCGATGACGTCGTTGTACGGACCGACGATGAGCTGAAACAGCCCGGCTTCCAGCCGGCCGAACTGCATCTCGGCCACTTTGGCGCTCTCCGTGCCCAGCACAGCGCTCTGCGCGAGCCACTCACCGGATTCGGTTCGCAGCGCGTTGGTGGCGACGGAGACTTGCTCTGGGCTGGGGGGCTGGGTCATAGGTTCCCGCCTCGGTCCGGAGGTATCACTGTCAGGGAGGTCAGCGTCGCGAGAGCGTCGCCAAGTAGGGCATCCAGCTCGACACGGGGCGACGACTGTGCCGACCGCTTAGCCACCGCACGCTGCAACGCCGTGGACAGCGCCGCGCTGATGGTCGAGCCGTTGTGATGCTCGGCCCAAGCCGGCTCGATGGTGCAGGCCCTGAGGCCATCAGGTGCGATCTGAATGGTGATGTGCTGGCCATCGTCGTGGGCCTCTTCGAGCGCTGAGGCGGCGGCCTGTGGCGTTTGTGCAGCGTGGAGCTGGCTCAGCGCCTCTTCCGCGAGCTCGTTGATGTCGCGGGCATGACCAAACGGCAGGGATGGACCAGGAGCAGTAGTGCTCGCCACGGCGTTTGCCTCGACGTCGGTTTGGCGACGCCGGAATCCGCTGTGCTGTATGGCGACAGACCACGCTTGCATGGCGCGCTGCACGGCGTCGCCGTTGGCGTCGATGACGGCGTGGGCGAGGTGCGCCGGATCTATGCGCTGCTGCCATCCCTCGCGGACGCGGATCGCCGTGGGTATCCCGTCAGGGCCGAGAACGACGCGGACCCAGCCTGTCGGGTCGCTGCCCTCAACGGGTTGTGCCGTCGCGTCGCATGGATCGCGGGTGAGCCGCCCGAGTTCCGCGGCGGAACGCTGGAGTTGGGCGACGTGTCGGGCCTGTTCCGGTTGCATCTCAGGGCTCCGACCGGCGTGGCGATTGAAGAACGGCACGACCAATCAACCCGATCAAGAGCGCGGCCAGGGCCAGCACTATCGCCATGATGACCGTTGAGCCACCAGCGATCACGAAATAGAAGGCCATCAGCGCGACGATGCCCACTGCGATAAACACCGCGATCGCGGTGACCATGCGGGCTGTGCCCGCCGTTGCCCGCCAAGCGACGACAACCCCGACGAGGGCCACCACAGCGATGACCGCGCAAGCCACGGCCGTCCCCGGTCGGCCGAACGGAGAAGCGTCAGCAACTTCATCGAAGCCCGCACTCGCAACCGCGACACCGGCAAGCTGGACCAGCGAGATCGCAAATAGAAGCACCAACGCAAAACCACTTGTCCGGGACACTCTGGTAGCTGGTCCCACTAAGGTTCACCCCCCGTAACCGGAAGTAAACACGGTGTCGCACTTCACGCGACCATGCAAGCCTCGGTCGAAAGTTAGATCCAGCGCCTTCGATGCAGCCGCCTTCGACTTACTTCTAAGCGCAAAGCTAGTAGTCACTAGTCATGTTGGCTCGTGCGGCCGTGTGAGGCATTTATGCGAACCGGTCCTATCGAGACGTCCTCGCGCGGATCCATCGACGAGGTCGGCCATGTCGACGCCGGCCTCGCCGAGGATTCACTGGACGGCGGTGATGCTCATCCAGTCGAGGATGTTGTCCTCGTGCACGACCCGGTACCACTGGGTCCGTCCGCGCTTGACGATCTCGACGCGCCAGGCACCGTCCGCCGTCTCCATCGTACTGAATCTTGGGCTCCACTCGGCCGACGCTACGGCTGGTGGATCAAGGGCGCTACCAGGGAAAACAAACTACCCCGCTGTAATTCAGACCTTGATGGACTCGAACGTGTGTTCTAGCGTGCGGACCATGGCCGAACGCGTCGAGCACCACTTCAACCGCAGGTACGGGCTGAACCGACGGGACGTCTTCTTGATCCGCACTGAGTCCGGCTGGCAGGTCCTCGGCCGTGAAGGCGGCGCCGAAGGCCGCGAGGTGACCCACTACTTCGACGACGAAGCCGAGGCCCGTCGGATGCTGCAACGGATGCTCGACGCGGTGCCTCCGGAGCTGTCGAGCTGGGCCAAGATGACGCCGTCGCGTCTACGCGAACGCCGAGGATGAACCTCCGCCTGCACGTGAAGGGGTCTACGCCCTACCGAATCGCGTCGTAAGTCAGCAGGCGTCCGCTCGGACGTGCCCGCCACACCACGCGAACGGTTCCACGTGAGTGATGCGCCAGCCGTTGTCCTCGCGCTGCATCGAGAATCGCCACGGGTGCTCGGTGCCGACCATCGACATGCCGCGCTCGCCCCACCAGACCGCTTGTACGGGCACAGTCACTGCGGTCTTGTCGTCGCCCTGGTCCTCGATGTTGAAGGCTGACCATTCCAGCTTGTCGGGCGGGTCGGACCGTTCGATCGTCGCCTTGAGCTCGCGCCACTGGTCAAGCAGCTCGTCGCGCCGGCTGCCAGCCAGCGCCCGGCGTAGCCCGATCTCCTCGCCCTGGTCGAGCTGGATGAGGTACAGGTCGGCCGCCTCGGTTGGCGTTGCGGGTGGATCGCCCTGACGGTCGGTGAAGTCCAGGAACAACGCGACCGGCACTGCCACGCCAAGGCCGGCGCATAGGAAGCCAACCATCGCCATCACGGCCACTGCCCAGCGCCGTCGCTGACTCCAGCCAGCCCACCGGGGCTGGGACGCATCCTGCCCCGTGGTCACCGCACCTGCGTTCACTTGATCAATTTACTTCTCGTTCTAAGAGTCCGTCTCGTCTCGATTGCCGAAGCGGCGTCTACTGCCGCGGGCGCGCGATCGTTGCGCAGCGTCTGAGCTGGTCTTCTATCCTTCTGGATCCTCGGCAAGGTTCGGCCGGTAGCGCTTGATCCAAGCTTCCACGTCGTTCTTGTGCCACACCTTGCCCATTTCCAGTTCTGCTACTGGCTCAGGGAAGGTGCGATGGTTGGTGATCTGGTAGACGCGCTGACGACTCATTCCACCGAGACGCATCCTGATCTCGTGTGAGCCCATCAGGGGCAGCTTCCTGACCATGACTCGGACTGTAGATACGCACCTAGTAGTCACAGGACATCTTCGTGTGTATCCAGTACGCACGCTCTTGTCGTAGACTAAGGTCGCACGACTAGCCCTGGAGGGAAGCATGGATAACGCCAAAGAACTGCCATTTCTCGTGGATGTCCCTACCGATCCAGCCCCCCGTACCGAGCCTCTAACTGAGGACGAGATCATCGGCGCCGTGGCCGACCTGCTGGCGGATCGCGGGTATCGGTTCATTCCGGACGCGAGGCTCCCGGAGATGAAGCAAGCGTTGCGCCCGTTTTTGCTCAGCGCCTAACGGCAGCGTGTCGAACGCCCCGGCCCTTCGACGGTCCGGGGCTTCGCGCTGGGGTGACGAAGCTACTGAGGAGGGCATCATGATTAAATTCCCGCACATCGCTGCCCGACCATCCTGGGACTGCCGTACTTGTGGGGAGCCTTGGCCCTGCGTTGCCGCACAAGGACATCTCAGGGAAACGCTCGGCCCTGCCAGGCTTGCGATGTATATGTGGTTAAACCTGGAGGAAGCGGCTGCCCAAGATCGCTTCAGTTCCAAGGACTGCGCGTCTCTGTTTGACCGATTCATCCACTGGACCCGCGACCCCGGTACGCATTGAATGAGGGTCGCTACGACTGTCGCCTGAGCGCGGGCGGAGGTCAGGCAGTCGGCTGTAGCGGCTCCGCCCATATGGCCACGGAGGCATCGTCGTGTCGCTTCGTCCGTGGGTAACGGACACCCTCAGGGTCGCTGCTCTCGATGCTCCGAACCTGCGCGATGAGACCTGCTGGACCGACCTTATCTAGCAGGTCAAGGTATTCAGGCCATCCATGAATCGCCATCTGGTCAACTGGCCGCGTGGCGCCATCGGAAAAGGCGCTGGCCCGACGTGCGCTGCTGCGTGGATACCTGGCGGTACGCGCGTACTGTGCCGCGTCTGGATCGGCTGCGGCGACCCACCAGCCATCCGCCCGGTTGCGTGTCGCTGTCTGGCGTTTCACGAGCGCGGTGAGAGCTGCGGCATGCTCTGGAGTGCCGAACCGCATGCCGGCCACCGCGTCAGGCTCGGTGCCGCTGATCTCTTCGATGGACAGGTCGCAGGTGACTTCTGGCCCAGTGTCCAAGTCGACGACGATCGACACGTCTGACAGCGCGAGTGCGTCGATGCTCTTGGGCCCGATGCGCAGGATGCCTACGGCTGCGCAGGGGGTCCCGGGGTTGGTCAGGTCACACGTGTCGCGGTGGAGATCGGCGACGGCCGCGATGCCGGCGGCAAGCCCTTCGGTCAGTGGCCGCTCCGGGGTACCGATGAGAGCGGCCAGTGTGCGTACGCCGAGCTGCTGGGCGTACCAGGCGACGCCGTGGTGGCATCCACCGAACGGGATGCCGGCGCCGTCGACGACGACGGCGAGGTCAGTGGAAGCGACGGCGAAGTCTTCGTTGGGACGTCCGGGTGCTGCATCAGTGGCGAGGGCGAACAACGGCGAGACCTCCGTCACGCGGTGGTGGCGAGCAGGGCATCGAAGTGTGCGACGGCGGGGCGACTCGCCCATGGGCGGAGTTGCCCAGAGAGATGCCGCAGGTCGTCGATGGTACGAGACGACCCAGTCGCTACCGCAATGGCAAGCGATTCCTCGGCGTGCGAGCATGCCACGTCAGGTTCCTTGGCAAGAACGTACGCCTGGGCGAGGCGCGAGAGGTACTGCCCGCGGTCCCGGTGGTAGCTCGGTGGAAGGGTCTCCAGCACGGTGGTGAACGCGGACACAGCCTCGTTGGCGCGCCCCAGCTCTAGGTGCACCTTGGCGCGGGAGATGCTCAGGTAGAGCCCCATGTCGCAGTAGCGCCCGGTCGATGGATCGCCATCTTCCGTGACGCCGGCGCCGCCATCGGCGAGCAGCGACTCAGCGATGCCGAGTGCGCGGTCTGCCTCAGAAGCTTCGCGGTGAACGGCATGCCCCACGGCTTCGGTCTGTGCAGCGATGGTACGGACGCGCGCCGTCTCGGGTGAGTCGCTGCGCAGCGACACGCGTGCCAGCCGTGCTGCAAGGGCACCATTCCTGGACCCGATGGCCTGGACCGCGCGCCGCGTCATCACGAACGCGGCCATGCGTTCATCCTGACCCGCCTCCGCCCACTCCAGCGCTCGCCGGTACCAAGCCACCGCCCCGGCAGGATCGCCGGAGTCTTGGCTTAGCCAGCCAGCGAACTCCGCATAACCCGCACCGACGGTGAGCAGGTCGTCCAGCATCTTGCCGCCGGCATGCTGAGCAAGCCGCTCGATCGAATCTGCGTGCGCCGTGATGACCGGAAGAAGCGCTCGGGGCCCGAGCAGATTGTCGGACGTGTAGTGGTGACGGAGCCCTGCGCGAAGCGAATCCAGTAGCTCAGGGGTGGCCTGCTGAGGGCCATCGAACGCCGGTGACTGCGTGCGCGGGACGACGGTTAACGATGGTTGCCCACTGGTCGCTTCCGGCTGGCTCGCCAGCTCTTCCATCTTGAGCGCGAAGCGTGCGCGCACTTCGTCATTCGCCCGCGTTAGGGCAACGTCGAGAAGGTCCTGTGTGCGCAATGCCAGCTCGCCCGTGGGCTGGGCCTCCCACTTGGCGACACCGCGAGCAGAGACACCCAGATGCGCGGCGAAGTCATCGCAGGACATGCGGAGCGCGAGCCGAAGCGATGCCGCATAACGGCCGGTCCAGGTCGAGACGACGAGCATCGCACCTCCTCCTGAGTAAGGAATTCTGCCCGGAGTGTAACGACAGCCCCCTATGTCCACGGAAGACCGAGTGTGGGTCCGGTGCCGGTTGAGTTCCGGAACAGTTCATGGCTCAGCCGACGCGGCTGGCGTTGACTGTGAGCAGCAACAACGACCACGGAGGGGGCGGTGCGGGTGAGTCTTCTATTAGGACCGTTTCGGGCCGGGCGCGGCCGGCGGAATCCCGTTCTCGCGGGCCATCCTTCGGATGTAGGCCCCCGTGAAGGGCGAAAGTCGCTCCACCTCAACCGGGGTAACGCCCTCCCGGAGCGCTGCCAGCACTGCGGCGATGGTCTCGTCTCTCGCCTTCTCGTGATCACTGGCCGTCTGTCGATACCGCCTGGTCGCAGCTTCTAGATCTTTCCGAGGGTCGCTCACCCGACGAGGGTAGCGCAACCGTGTTGCGCTCCTATCTGAGTTGCGATAGCTTGTTGCGCAACACGGTACCGCTTCGACTCATCAATTTCTCACGTCCCTGCTGTTCGGCGCATTGATCGCATTGTGGCGGTAGTCGCGCCGACCCAATTCCCGGAGGACATCCCGTGGAGAAGATCCACCTCATCACCGACGGCCCGTCGGACGCCGACCTGGACGCGATTGAGGCCGAGTGGCCTCTGATCGCGGCCGAGCTGGACCTGTTGGACGCCGAGATCTCGCTGATCTATGCCGCCGATCACGGCGGCCCGACCATCCTCGACCGCCGCCGGCTGCGCCGGGCGCAGGCCCACGTGATCCGCGTCGCTGCCGAGCTGGCCGCGCGTCCGGTCGCCCGGAAGGTGGCCGCGTGATGGCGAGCCTGGGGAGTCTCAAGCGGATTGGGTGGGCGGTCCGGGCAGTGTTCGCCCTCGGCATCGCCGCGTCGCTGGCCGGCAACGTGCTGCACGCGCAGGACAACGTGATCAGTCAGGCAATCTCCGCCTGGTCACCCCTCGCCCTGCTACTGACGGTCGAGCTGATCTCACGGATCCCGACCCTCGGCGGTGCCGCCTCGATCGCCCGGATGGCCGCTACCGCCGTCATCGCCGGGATCGCGGCGTGGGTGTCGTACTGGCACATGGCCGGAGTCGCCGCCGAGTACGGCGAGACCGGCGCGGCACCGTATCTGCTGCCGCTGTCGGTAGACGGGCTGATCGTGGTCGCCTCGGTCAGCCTGGTCGAGATCGGCGCCCGGATCCGCGCACTCGCCATGGTCACCGAACCGGCCGTCCATGCCGCGAAGCCCGGCCCGGCCGCCGCCGCCGAACCGCCCCCGGCGCCTGCGATCGAGGACAAGCCCGCACCGGCGCCGGTCGTCAAGAAGACACCCGTCAAGCGCGTCACGCCGCGACCTGCATCGGCCGTCAAGGTCGCCAAGGTCGCCGCGAAGATGCCCGGCGCTCCGATCAGGGCCATCGCCGAAAAGGCCGGCGTATCGCCGTCGACGGCCCGGCGTCACCTCGCCGCGCTGAACGCCACCGACGCGTCACCATCCGCGCCGGTTCCTGCAGAAACGCCCACCCTCATCGCTGCCTGACCCGACAACCGAGGAGACATCCGATGGACCCCGCTCGACTGGACACCGCCCTTGACCGCAACGAACCGGACGCCTTGCACCACCATCTGCGGTCGTTGCGCGACTGGGCCGAGGACCGCCTCTTCGACGACTCCGACCCGCAGCACATCGCCGAGTACATGACCGCCGTGCTGGACGCGCTGCTGGCCCACCAAAGCCCGCCGCCGCCACCGGTTTAGCTCCGCCCGGCGGCACGGCCCCTACCGCCAAGCAGATGCCGTGCCGCCGGTCTTCTACCCATCAGTCCCGAAGGACCTCCGAGGGAGACACCCATGTTCTCGCACCTCACCCGCCGCGTCACTCTCGCCGCCCGCTGGATCCTGCTGTCGTGCGGCTGCCCGCTCGCCCTGCACGGCAACGCCAAGGCCCCCACCGACTGCCCGGACTGCTGCCAGGCCGTCGCGTCCAGCGCGTCCTGAGCCGGAACGGAGCCAGCTGATGAGCACCCCCGACCACGACGCGAACGATTTCGACTGGACGGCCGCCGGGTCCGACCTCGGCGAGGTGGTCGACCTGGACGCCGCCCGGACCCGCCGCACCGGCACCCTGCCGGCCGACCCGAACGCCGACGAGACCGAGCCGGACGACACCGACAACACCGAGGGCGCGCCGGTGATGGTCGACAGCATCGACGCGCAGCGCCGGCCGCGGTTCACCCTGTCGGGCTTCCGCGACGCGACCCGCGTGCCGATCGTGCCCTCGTGGTTGAAGTCTGGCGCCGAGTTCGGCCGGAACCTGGCGTGGGCGGCCGGATTCGGCCTGCACTCCCTCGCTTATCACGGGCTACGGACGCCGAAGTACGGCGTCAAGCTGGCCGTGCGGGCACCGCGTGGCTTCGGCCGGATCTGCCGTGGCTACAACCGGTGGCTGTGGGACCTGGAGGGTGAGCCCGTGCGTCAGTCGATCGTGCGGGCCGCGATCGACCGGCCCGAGGAAGCCAAGATGTACGACCGGCTGACCAACAAGCGCGACCGGCGAGTGCGCTGGCGCGGCATGGTCACCATCACCCTGGCCCTCGCCTTAGTCCTTGCCGTCGGCGCGCTCATGCTGGCCCCGGCCTCGACGCAGTGGACGGCACTGGCCGGCGTGCTGCTGCTGTGCGGGATCGTCGGCGCACCGGCGGACAAGCCGCTGTTGGACACCGCCGTCGTGCGCCGCGACGCGGCCCCGCTCACCTCTGCCGAGGTGTTCTCCGCCCTGGCCGCGCTGAACATCAAGGGCATCAACGACGCCATCCGGCGCGGCGACAACGGCAAGCGCTGGTTCACCGCGCCGATCACCCGGGAGAACGGCACCGGCTGGCGCGCCGAGGTCGAACTCCCGCGCGGCGTCACCGCCTCCACCGTGGTTGACAAGCGCGAGGAACTGGCCGCAGCGCTGACCCGCCCACTGGGGTGTGTGTGGCCGGAGGTCAACGCCGAGGTACACCCCGGCATGCTGATGCTGTTCGTCCCCGACAAGGACCTCTCCCGCGCCAAGCAAGGCGCCTGGCCGCTACTTAAGACGGGCACGGTCAACCTGTTCAAGCCCTTCGCGTTCGGCACCGACCCCCGCGGCCGGGTCGTCACCCTCACCCTCATGTTCGCCTCGATGATCGTCGGCTCGATCCCGCGTATGGGTAAAACGTTCGCGCTGCGGCTGGCCCTGCTCGGCGCATGCCTGGACCCGCGTTCCTGGGTGCTGGCGTTCGACCTCAAGGGCACCGGCGACTTCAGCCCGTTGGAGCCGGTCGCCCACCGCTACCGCGCCGGTGACGACGAGGAAGACATCGAGTACGGCATCGCCGCGATGCGCGAGATGCGCACCGAGATGCGACGCCGGACCAAGGTGATCCGCGAGCTGCCGGCCGACCTGTGCCCGGAGAACAAGGTCACCGACGACCTGGCGTCGAAGAAGTCACTGGGTTTGCACCCGATCGTGATCGGCGTGGACGAGTGCCAGATCTGGTTCGAGCACCCGACGTACGGCGACGAGTTCGAACAGATCTGCACCGACCTGGTCAAGCGTGGTCCGGCCACCGGGATCATGCTCGGCCTGGGCACCCAGCGCCCGGACGACAAGAGCCTGCCGATCGGCATCAGCGCCAACGCGGTGCTGCGGTTCTGCCTCAAGGTCATGGGCTGGCGCGAGAACGACATGGTCCTCGGCCAGTCGATGTTCAAAAGCGGCACCCGCGCCACCATGTTCGCCAAGCGCGACAAGGGCATCGGCTACCTCGCCGGCGAGGGAGACGACCCGACCATCACCCGCACGTTCGAAGTCGACGGCCCCACCGCGAAGGCTGTCGTGGCCCGGGCGCGGGTGCTGCGGGAGAAGGCCGGCAACATCACTGGCCACGCCGCCGGGCACACCGTCAGCACCGAGACGCTGCGCCGCGACACCATCCTCGAAGACGTCCTAGCGGTCATGTCCGACACCGATCCGAAGCTGTGGTCGACGGTGATCGTCAAGCGCCTTGCCGTGCTGCGGCCCGAGGTCTACGCCGGGTTCACCGCCGACCAGCTCCGCGAGGCCCTCAAGCCGCACGGGATCAAGACCGGACAGGTCTGGGGCAACGACCCCGGCACCGACGAGAGCGGCAACCGTAAAGGCATCACCCGCGCCCACGTCCTGGAAGCGCTCACCAACCGTGACCGCGACAACGGTGGCGGCGGCCGGAAGTAGGCCACGATCGGCCGCTAGGTCTAGCGGCACCCACCGCTAGACCTAGCGGCACCGCTAGCGACACAAACAATCCCTGATCAGCGCCCTAGCCCCTAGCGGCGCTGGCCCCGCACACCCTGAAAACGGCCTGTGGAGGCACTTCGTGATGACCCTCGCCGCGCTAGCTAGCCTGACCATTCTCGGTTACACAGCGTTCTACCTGATCATGTGTGCCGCGTTCCCGTTCGGCCGCTGCCGCCGCCCTCGCTGCCGGGACGGACGGATCTACTCCCGGATCTTCACCAAGGCATTCCGACACTGCCCCCGCTGCGAGGGCACCGGCCGCCGAGTCCGCATCGGCCGCCGCTTCTACGAGTACCTGCGCGGCGAGTACAAGGCGGGCAACCGATGACCGCCCGCACGATGGCCCGCTTCCACCGCCGACCCACCGAGCACACCGCGTGGTGTACCCGCGACCACCGCTGCGGCATCAACGAGCACCGCTCCGCTGACCTGATCGCCGACGGCATCGGCGGCCGGGCCGTCATCACCCGCGTCCGCGCCGCAGACATCGAGTACGCCGAGATCCGCGCCCGGATCCCCTTGCACCACACCGAAAACGGCGCGCGATGGCAGATCGCCACGGCGCTGCGGCTCATGCGCGAGCTGTTCGCCGCCATCGCGGTCCGGCCCAGTGTGCTGCGCCGCCGGCCCGAACGGCCCGCGATCGACCGGCGGGCCGCGTGACGCCCCGCGGCCACTAACCCGCCCTTGACCGAGAGGAGCCGACACATGTCATACGACGCGTTCGACCTGGCCGCCGAGCAGGCCGTCATCGGTGCCGCCCTGCTCGCCCCGCACCTGATGGCCGACCTCGCCGCCACCCTCGCCCCGTCCGACTTCGGCCGCCCGGCGCACGGCGTGTTATGGGAGTCGATGTGCGCCATGCACGCCGCTGGCACCCCGACCGACCCCATCACGGTGACGGCGCACCTGGCCGAGGCTGGCGACCTCGGCAAGGTGGGTGGTGCCCCGTACCTGCACACGCTGACCGCCGAAGTCCCCTCGGCCGCGAACGCTGGCCACTACGCCGCGATCGTGGCCGGGCACGCCAAGCGGCGAAAGGTCGCCGACCTCGGCACCCAGCTCGCCGCCCTCGCCGCCTCCGGCGCCGACGCGGCCGAGGTGGTGGCGACCGGCCGCGCGCTGCTGGACGACGCGGACACCCCGGGCGGGTGGTCGCCGTTGATCCCGCTCGGGCGTGGCCGGCACCTGCCGCCGTTCCCGGCCGAGTTGCTGCCCGGATGGCTCGCCGAGCAGGTGTTCGCGGTCGCAGAGTTCACGCAAACCCCGGTCGACCTCGCCGGGAGTATCGCCCTGGCGTGCCTGTCCACCGCCGCCGGCGGACGCGCCGAGGTGGAGGTCCGCGGCTCCTGGCGCGAACCCACCAACCTCTACACCGTCGTTGTCCTGCCGCCCGGATCCCGCAAGAGCGCCGTGTTCGCGGCGATGGTCGCCCCGATCCTGGCCGCCGAGAAAACCCTGATCGAGCGGGCCGCACCCGCGATCATCGAAGCCGAACTGATGGCCAAAGTCGCCGGGAAAGCCGCCGAGAAAACGGCCCTCGCCGCTGCCAACGCTGACCCGTCGGGCAGGGACACCCTGATCGCTGAGGCGACCGCGGCCGCGATGAACGCCGAAGCCATCACGGTGCCGGTCAAGCCCGTCCTGATCGCCGACGACGTGACCAGCGAAACCGCCACGTCATGGCTCGCCGCGCAAGGCGGCCGGCTCGCCGTTCTATCGCCGGAGGGCGGGATCTTCGCCACCATCGCAGGCCGGTACTCCGGCACCCCCAACCTGGAAGTGTTCCTGAAAGGCCACGCCGGAGACATGCTCCGCGTCGGCCGCCAGTCCCGCGACACCGAACACATCGACAAACCCGCCCTGACGATGGGTTTGGCCGTGCAGCCGGAGATCCTGCGCGACATCGCCTGCATGCCCGGCTTCCGGGGGCTGGGGCTGCTCGCCCGGATTCTGTTCGCCCTGCCAGAGAACACCGTCGGCCGCCGCAAAATCGGCGCCGACCCGATCCCCACCGCGGTCGCCGCCGACTACCTGACCAACCTCCACGCCCTGGTTCTCACCCTCGCCGAGTGGACCGACCCGGCCGTGCTGGTCCTCACCCCGGACGCCAACAACCTCGTGCTCGACATCGAACGCGCGGTAGAACCCCGGCTCGCACCCGGCGGGGCATGGGCGCACATCGTGGACTGGGGATCGAAGTACACCGGCGCCGTCGTACGGATCGCCGGACTGATCCACCTCGCCGAGAACCTGCGCGACGGCTGGGGACAACCGGTCAGCGCCGACACCATCGAACGCGCAGCGATGATCGGCGACTACTACGCCGCGCACGCCCTGGCCGCCTTCGACGACATGGGCGCCGACCAGAGCACCCGCAACGCCCGGCACGTGCTCGCCTGGATCGAACGCACCACCTCAACGGCCTTCACCAAGCGGGAGCTCTTCCGCGCCGTGCAGTCCAGCCAGCTCAAGACGATGGCCGACCTCGATCCCGTGCTCGCCGTCCTGGAAGCCCACGGCTACCTCCATAAGCTCGACCCGCCCGCCCCGAAACGGACCGGAGGCCGGCCACCGTCGCCCAGCTACCTCGTACACCCCGACGTGCACCGGCCTGCCGCAACCGTGCACGCGCTCGACGCTGCCCGGCGGGCCGCGTGATGGCCCTGACAGAACTGACACAACTGACACAACCCCACCCCGACCGAGGTTCTGTCAGTTCTGTCAGTTGTGTCAGGCCTGCTCCGGCCCTTGGCGACGCCGAGCCGAGGCCGAGACCGACCCGCTCAGAGCCAGAATCCGGCCTATCCGTTCCATATTTCAGCATTCAAATCATGGCTCTACAGCGCTCTCAGCGGCCCGCTAGGAGCCCACCCGCACCTGCACCTCCGCAGGCACTTCTAGAGAACCCCGAGACGACGAAACGCGCTCACAGCGCCAATAAGCACCGTGCCAGCACCATCGCCCGCATCGGAATGGGGAAAGCCGAAGTGGAAACGCAGAGCCCGGATTTCGTCTACACCGTCGCTGAGGCAGCACAGCAACTCAAAATCGGCCGTACCGCCATGTACGAACTCGTGATGAGCGGCCAAGTCCGCTCGGTCACGATCGGCCGGTCGCGCCGTGTTCCATCCAGTTGCATTGCCGATTACCTCACCCAGTTGCTGGAACAGTCCGCAGACGTCCCGGCCGCCGCCTAAAGGAGCTACGACATGGGCCGCAAGGCTAACGGTGAATCGACCATCTATCTCGGCAAGGACGGTAAATGGCACGGCCGCGTCACGATGGGCATCAAGGACGACGGTAGTCCCGACCGACGGCACGTCGAGCGAAAGACTGAGAAAGAAGTTACCCGGGAGGTCCGCAGTCTGGAACGAGAACGCGACTCCGGCAATGTTCGCAAGGCCGGACCGAAGTGGACCGTGGCGAAATGGTTGACGCACTGGGTGGAAACAATCGCCGCTCCATCGGTGCGATACAACACGATGGTGGGCTACCGGGCCGCCGTGTACAAGCACCTGATCCCCGGCCTGGGCGCGCATCGCCTGGACCGGCTGGAACCGGAACACTTGGAACGCCTATACGCGCGCATGATGCGCGAAGGTGCCGCCGCCGGCACAGCGCATCAGACGCACCGCACCGTCAAGACAGCGCTCAATGAAGCTCTACGGCGCGGGCACATCACACGCAACGTCGCCAGCCTGGCGAAAGCGCCACGGCTCGACGATCAAGATATCGATCCGTTCACGGTGGAAGAGGCTCAACGTCTCTTGGCTGTGGCAGCGACCCAGCGAAACGGCGTTCGGTTCGCTCTGGCGCTCGCTCTCGGGCTGCGGAAAGGCGAAGCGCTCGGGCTGCGGTGGAACCGTGTGGACCTCGACAAGGGAGTGTTGCGCACACCTAAGCAGCTACAGCGGCAGACGTGGCAGCACGGTTGTGCCGATCCGACAGCGTGCGGCGAGAAGCTTCACAAGAGGCAACCCTGCAAGCAGCCGTGCAATCGGCACACGCGAGCCTGCCCACCACCCTGTGATCCTGGCTGCGTACGGCACGCCATGAAGTGCCCACAGCGGCATGGTGGCGGCCTGGTCGAGGTCGACGTGAAATCACGGGCCGGCAAGCGTGCGGTCGGTATCCCGGCGCCGTTGCTCAGGGCACTGCGCGAACATCAGGCCGCGCAGGAAAAGGAACGGGAGGCGGCCGGCCCACTCTGGGAGAAAGGCGATTGGGTCTTCACCCAACCGAAGGGCCGGCCGATCGATCGCGGAGCGGACCAACGCGCATGGAAGGCCCTGCTGCAAGCGGCGGGGGTCCGCAACGCCCGGCTGCACGACGCCAGGCACACGGCCGCCACGATGCTGCTCGTCCTCGGCGTCCCGACTCGGGCCGTCATGGAGGTCATGGGCTGGTCGCAGATGTCGATGACGACCCGGTATCAGCACGTCACCGCCGAACTGGTCGCTGGCATCGCGCAGCAGGTTGAGGGCCTCCTATGGACGCCCGAGGCAGGCGCCGCGACGGACAACTGAGACGGCAACTGAGACGGCAGCGGGCACCAGTGATCTTGGTGCCCGCTGTTCGTGCTGGTGGGGTTGGGTGGGCGCGGTAGGTTTCGAACCTACGACCCCTCGCTTGTAAGGCGAGTGCTCTCCCACTGAGCTACGCGCCCGGTTCCCGTGGTAACCGGAGTGGTCATCGTACCCTTCCGGTTTGCCGCGCCCGGAGGGCCTAGAAGATCGTTTCTTTCAGGGTGTCCCGCCAGGTTCTCTGGTCGCGGCGGTTGCCCGGGGTCTGCTCGTCGGCGTAGCGGACCACGCCTTCCTTGTCGATCACGAAGGTTCCGCGGTTGGCCACGCCCGCCTGGTCGTTGAAGACCCCGTATGCCTGCGCCACCGCTCCGTGCGGCCAGAAGTCCGACAGCATCGGGAAGGTGAAGCCCTCGTTGTTGGCCCAGATCTTGTGGCTGTAGATCGAGTCCACGCTCACCGTCAGCACCTGCACGTAGTCGTTCGCGTACTGCGGGAGGTTGTCGCGGATCTCGGCCAGCTCCCCCTGGCAGGTGCCGGAGAACGCCAGGGGGTAGAACACCAGCAGGACCGCCTTGCGGCCGGCGAAGTCCGCGAGGGCGACCTCCTGGTTGTTCTGGTCCTTCAGCGTGAAGTCCGGCGCCTGCGTTCCCACCTCGATCGGCATGGGATCACGATAGCCGGGCGTACGTCGGATGGCCGGTCGCCCGTCTCTCGGGGCGCCGGCCGGCAGAAGTGCCGTAGCTACTTCTTCTTCGCGCCTCGCGGGGACACCAGCCGGGCTGCCGTCCAGTCCTTGCCCGCGTTCACCGTCGAGGTCTGCTGGAGGCCGGCGGTCTGCGCGGACTCGCTCACTTCACTCGGCTCGACGTGGCCTTCGCGGCCGGCCTTCGGGGTCAGCAGCCACACCACTCCGGTGTCGGCGAGCGGCCCCAAAGCATTGGTGAGCAGGTCGAACAGGTCACCGTCGCCGTCTCGGTACCAGAGCAGTACCGCGTCGACCACCTCATCGGTGTCCTCGTCTTCCAACTCCCCACAACGTTCGGCCAGGGCGTCACGGAGGTCTTCGTCGACATCGTCGTCGTAGCCCATCTCCATGACGACCGAGTCCGGTTCGATCCCGAACCGGTCCGCCGGGCTACGTACGCCGTCGGCCTGACCAGCGGTCGCGCTCACTGTCGAATGCCTCCTTGTTCCGTGGTCGGGACCGATGCCGGCCCCGGTCTGGGTAGTCCACACAGTTGTGGCTCTGCGCGCAAGTGGCGCACCGAGTGTGTGGCAATTTACCGCGCCAGCAGCGCGTGGGCACCCTGTGTGATGGCATCTTCCCCGATCAGGACCTGTTGTGCTGCCGGACCCAGGGGAACGAAGGAGTCCGCGGCGGCCACCCGGCTGGCCGCGCCGACGAATCCGCCGTCCACGAGAGCCGCCAGGATGCCCTCGCCGACGCCGCCCGAGCGTCGCGTCTCGTCCACGATCAGCACCCGTCCGGTCGCTGACGCCTCCCTGACCAGGTCGGCTGTGGGCAGCGGGGACAGCCAGCGCAGGTCCACCACCCGCGAGCCGTACCCCTGGGCCGCGAGCCGGGCCGCCACCCGCAGGGACATCGGCAGCCCGTTGCCGAACGTCAGGATGGTCAGATTGTCGGCCGACCCGATCGGGTAGGTCCGGGCGCGCCCGATCGGCGTGTGTGCGTTCGCCCACTCCAGGGGCCCCGCGTACGGCGCCAGCCACTCGTTGTCGCCCGGTTCGTACAGGTCCCGGGTGTGGTAGAGCGCGATCGGCTCCAGATAGACGCAGACGCTGCCGTCGGCCGCCGCGGCGGCCAGGCAGGCCCGCAGCATCGGTGCGGCGTCCGCGGGCCGCGCCGGCACGGCCAGGACCAGCCCGGGTACGTCGCGCAGCACGGCCACCGAGTTGTCGTTGTGGAAGTGGCCCCCGAAGCTCTGCTGGTAGGCCAGGCCGGCGACCCGCACGACCATCGGGTTACGGAACGCGCCCTTGGAGAAGAAGCCCATCGTGGCCGCCTCGCCGCGCAGCTGGTCCTCGGCGTTGTGCAGGTACGCCAGGTACTGGATCTCCGGGATCGGGAGCATCCCGGCCAGCCCGGCGCCCAGCCCGAGGCCCAGGACGGACGTCTCGTCGAGCAGGGTGTCGAAGACCCGCTCGGCCCCGAACCGGTCCCGCAGGTTCTTCGTGACGCCGTACACGCCGCCCTTGACGGCCACGTCCTCGCCGAACACGACCGCGCCCGGGGTGGCCAGCAGGGCGTCGGTCAGGGTGGCGTTGATGGTCTGCGCCAGGGTCAGCGGGCCGCCCTGCTCGGGCAGCCGGCCGCCGAAGGTGCGGGAGCGGGCGTGCGCGCCGGGGCCGGCGGCCCGGGTGGCGGCGTCGGCGATCGTCCGGGCCGTCCGCAGCGGGCGGCGCGGGGCCAGCGGGGCCATGACCTCGGCCGCGCTGGTCAGCTTGGGCTCGTTGAGCACCTCCTCGGCGACCTTGCGGACCTGCCAGCCCACCTCGTCGTAGCGGGTCAGCAGCTCCTCGACGCCGAGGGTGCCGCTCTCCACGAGCAGCCGGGCGGTGCCCACCAGCGGGTCGCGTTCCAGGTCGCGGGTGATCTCCTCGGCCGGGCGGTACGCCACCTCGGCGTCGGCGCCGGCGTGGCCCATGAGCCGGACCATGGTCAGGTGCAGCACGGCCGGGCGGCGCTGCTCGCGGACCCAGTCGGCGGCCTCACGCGCGGCGTCGTACGTGGCCGCCAGGTCGCAGCCGTCGGCGCTGAAGTAGCGGATGCCCGGCCGGCTGCGCAGCGTCCCGGCCGTCCAGCCGTCGGGCGACGGGACGCTGATTCCGTACCCGTTGTCCTCGCAGACCAGCAGCAGCGGCAACCGCTGCCCGGTGTGGTCGTACCAGCCGGCGGTGTTGAAGGCCGCGGTGGCGGTCGCGTGATTGACCGACGCGTCGCCGAAGGACGCCACCGCGACGGCGTCCGCGGGCCAGGGCGTCTGCTTGCCGCGGGCGATGCCGAAGGCGAGGCCGACGGCCCGCGGCAGGTGCGAGGCGATGGTGGAGGTGGTCGGGACGATCCGCAGGTCGGCGCGGCCGAAGACCTTGTGCCGGCCGCCGGCGATGGGCTCGGTGGCCGCGGCCACCACCCCGCGCAGCACGTCGCGGGCCGCCTCGACCAGCGGGTCCTTGCGGGACTCGTCGTCGCTCTCGACGCCGGCCTGCAGCGCGCGGGCACAGTAGAACCCGCCGGACCGGTAGTGCAGCAGCGCCGGGTCGTCCACCCGCAGGGCCGCCGCCACCGCCGCGTTCCCCTCGTGGCCGGACGAGCCGATCGTGTAGAAGCCCTCGTTGAAACTGCGCAGCCAGCGCGCGGCCAGGTCGAGGTGGCGGCTGGTGAGCTGGGCGTCGAAGAGCTCTCTGGCCCGGGCCCCGGTGAGGGCCGAGCCGTCGCGGACCGGTTCGTCGGGTGCCGGCCGCCGGCCGCTCGGCTGCAGGGCCGAGACGGCGTCACGAAAGCGCTCGTCGAGGTTCTGCGGGGTGGTCACGCGACCCAGCATTGCCGACCATGGCGAGCACCGCCACCGCGCGTGAGTGCCTTAGGACACTCGGTCGGATTTATGGCTGGTCTTCGATCTTTGGCGGGCGTAAGTTCAGAACGTACTGAACATTGGAAACAAGGGGAACACGTGGACATCAGCGCCGAGCGCCGCTACGCCGAGGAGGCCGGCGTCGTGCTGGCCGGCATGGGCATGCCCCTGGCGTACGGGAAACTGCTGGGCTGGCTGCTGATCTGCACGCCGGCCGCGCAGAGCGGCACCGAGATGGCCGCCGCGCTCGGGCTCTCCAAAGGCTCGGTCAGCGCCGGGCTGCGCATGCTCGAGACCGGCGGCCTGATCCAGCGCGTGGCCATGCCCGGGCGCCGCGGCTCGTTCTACGAGATGACCCCGGACGCGATGATGCGGGCCACCGGCTCGGAGAAGTTCACCCAGTTCCGGGAGCTGATGGACCGCGGTCTGCAGCTGGTCGGCGGCGGGGACGCCCCGGGCGCCGAGCGGCTGCGCACCACGCGCGACTTCTACGCCTTCATCGAGGCCGAGCTGCCCAAGCTCATCCAGCGGTTCAAGGACCAACAGAGAGGACGGAGTGATGGCTGACCTGGCCATCTCCACCCAGGACCTGGTCAAGACCTACGGCCGCGGCACGCGCGGCCTGGCGGGGCTCGACCTCGAGGTCAAGACCAATGAGGTGTACGGCTACCTGGGCCCCAACGGCGCCGGCAAGTCGACCACCATCCGCATCCTGCTCGACCTGATCCGAGCGACCAGCGGCACCGTCCGCGTGCTGGGCCTGGACCCGCGCGCCGACGGCGTGGCGCTGCGCCGGCGGATCGGCCACCTCGCCGGTGACTTCGTCGTCGACGGCCGGCAGACGTCGCGCCAGCTGCTCACGTACCTGGGAAATCTGCGCGGTGGCGTCCCGGCCGCGCGGATCGCCGAGCTCGCCGACCGCCTGGGTCTGGAACTGGATCGCCAGATCCGGGGTCTGTCCAAGGGCAACCGCCAGAAAGCCGGGGTCATCCAGGCCTTCATGCACTCCCCCGAGCTGCTGGTGCTCGACGAGCCGACCAGCGGGCTGGACCCGTTCCTGCAGCAGGAGTTCGTGCGGCTGGTCCAGGAGGCGCGGCGCGCGGGCGCGACGGTCTTCATGTCCTCGCACGTGATGAGCGAGGTGCAGCACACCGCCGACCGGGTCGGCATCATCCGCGACGGCCGGCTGGTCGCCGTCGAGAGTGTCGAGTCGCTGCGCGCGCACGCCCTGCGCAGCGTGACGCTGACCTTCGACGGTGCCTTCGACGCCGCCGATTTCGCGCGGGTGCCCGGCTTCACCGAGCTGACCGTGGCGGGACCGACCCTGCGCGGGCGGCTCGCCGGGCACACGGACGAGCTGGTCAAGGCCGCGTCGCGGTACACGGTGCGGGACCTGTTGTGCGAGGAGCCGGACCTGGAGGAGATCTTCTTCCACTACTACGCGCGGCCGGAGGCCGACCATGTTCCTGCGTGATGTCTACCCGAAGGCCCTCTGGGACGCCCGGCGGTCACTGCCGGGCTGGACGGTGGCAATCGCGGCGGTCGCTGTCATGTACGCGGCGTTCTGGCCGACGGTGAACTCGCCGCAGATGCACGACGCGCTCGCGGCGTACCCGGACGGCATGCTGGCCGCGTTCAACTCGGGCGACCTGGGCACCGCGCAGGGTTACCTGGGCGGTGCGGTCTACGGGCTGCTGGTGCCGCTGCTGGTGGCGGTCTTCATGATCGCCGCCGGCGCTCGCGCGGTCGCCGGGGACGAGGAGGCCGGGACCCTCGAGCTGGTGCTGGCGCATCCGGTGAGCCGGCGCGGGCTGGCCCTGCAGCGGCTCGGCGCGGCGCTGACCGGCATGGCGGTGGTCGCCGTGGTCCTGTTCGCTCTGCTGGTGGCCCTGCGAGCGCCGTTCGAGCTGGACACGGTGTCGGCCGGCGGCTTCCTGGCGATGAACGTGCACCTGGCGCTGTTCGGCGCGATGTTCGGCTCGCTGGCCTTCGCGGTCGGCGCGGCGACCGGCAGCAAGAGCCTGGCGCTGGGTGTGAGCGCGGGCGTCGCGGTGCTGGCGTACCTGGCGAACAGTGTCTTCCCGCAGGTCGCGGCCCTGGAGTGGACCCGGACCGGGTCGCCGTTCCACTGGTATCTGGGCGGCGAGCCGCTGACCAACGGTGTGCAGTGGGGTGGCGCGGCGGCGCTGGCGGGCACGGCGGTCGTCCTGGCCGCGGTGGGCGTGCTCCGTTTCGGCCGCCGGGACATCGGCGGGTGACAGTGCGGTGAACGGCTGCGCGGGCCGGCGGACGGGTGCTCAGCTGGGATCATGGCGGTGCTGGGCCGGCTCGCGCAGTGCGGGCTCTGGTTTGTGGTCGTGGGTGTCTGCTTCCTCGTCCTCGACCTCTATGGCTGAGCCGGCCCGCGGCGGAAAACCCAGGCAAGCCCGTTACGAGGCGTCGCAGCCCTGATGGCAGACTTCCCCGCTATGGACACCACGGTGATCACCGTCCGGACCGGGGACCGGCCGGTCGTCCGGGACATCACGGGCGAGGCCGAGCAGTTCGTCAGCGGCCGCGGCGACGGGCTGCTGCACGTCTTCGTGCCGCACGCCACCGCCGGGGTGGCGATCATCGAGACCGGGGCCGGCTCCGACGAGGACCTGCTCACCGCCATCGACGAGCTGCTGCCGGCCGAGGACAAGTGGCGGCACCGGCACGGCTCGCGCGGGCACGGCCGCGATCACGTCCTGCCCGCCTGGATCCCCCCGTACGCGTCCCTGCCGGTCATCGGCGGGCGCATCCAGCTCGGCACCTGGCAGTCCATCTGCCTGGTCGACCCGAACGGCGACAACCCGTCGCGCCAGGTGAGGTTCAGCTTTCTCGCAGGTTGACCTCAAGTTACTGCTCAGTACGTGTGTCGAGCGTCGCGTACCCGGACGGTAGGCGTGACGACAGACACCGCCAGGGGGCAGGATGGAACCATTCCCGTGCGGTTCACACGATGAGTCGCACGGTCCGACACCGACCAAGAGGAATGCCTGTGGCCACGGAACGCAAGCGCCCGGTGATCAGCGACGGCCTGCCGAGCCAGCTTCCGGACATCGACCCCGAGGAAACCAGCGAGTGGGTCGAGTCGCTCGACGGAGTCATCGACGAAGGTGGCGCCAAGCGCGCCCGCTACGTGATGTTGCGCCTGCTCGAGCGGGCCCGGGAGCGACAGGTCGGTGTCCCGCCGCTGACGTCGACGGACTACATCAACACGATCTCGCCCGAGCAGGAGCCCTGGTTCCCCGGTGACGAGTTCGTCGAGCGCCGGATCCGGGCGTACATCCGCTGGAACGCCGCGATGCTGGTGCACCGCGCGCAGCGGCCCGAGATCGGCGTCGGCGGGCACATCTCGACGTACGCGTCCAGCGCCAGCCTCTACGAGGTCGGCATGAACCACTTCTTCCGCGGCAAGGAGCACCCCGGCGGCGGCGACCACATCTTCTTCCAGGGTCACGCCTCACCGGGCATGTACGCCCGGGCGTACCTGGAGGGCCGGCTCAGCGAGAACGACCTGGACGGCTTCCGCCAGGAGCTCTCGCACCCGGGTGGCGGCCTGCCGTCCTACCCGCACCCCCGGCTGATGAACAACTTCTGGGAGTTCCCGACGGTCAGCATGGGCCTCGGCCCGCTGAACGCGATCTACCAGGCCCGGTACAACCGCTACCTGCACAACCGCGGCATCAAGGACACCAGCCAGCAGCACGTCTGGGCGTTCCTGGGTGACGGTGAGATGGACGAGGTCGAGTCGCTCGGCGCGATCGGCCTGGCCGCCCGCGAGGAGCTGGACAACCTCACCTTCGTCATCAACTGCAACCTGCAGCGCCTCGACGGCCCGGTCCGCGGCAACGGCAAGATCATCCAGGAGATGGAGTCGTTCTTCCGGGGTGCCGGCTGGAACGTCATCAAGGTCGTCTGGGGCCGCGAATGGGATTCGCTGCTCGCCGCCGACAACGACGGCGCCCTGGTCAACCTCATGAACGTCACGCCCGACGGCGACTACCAGACCTACAAGGGCGAGTCGGGCGCGTACGTACGGGAGAACTTCTTCGGCCGTGACCCGCGCACCCGCAAGCTGGTCGAGGGCATGACCGACGACCAGATCTGGAACCTCAAGCGCGGCGGCCACGACTACAAGAAGCTGTACGCGGCCTACAAGGCGGCCACCGAGCACACCGGCCAGCCCACCGTGATCCTGGCCAAGACCGTCAAGGGCTGGACGCTGGGCTCGCACTTCGAGGCCCGCAACGCCACGCACCAGATGAAGAAGCTGACCCTGGACGACCTCAAGCAGTTCCGGGACCGGCTCTACCTCGACATCCCGGACAAGCAGCTGGAGGACAACCCGTACCTCCCGCCGTACTTCCACCCGGGTGAGAAGTCCGACGAGATGCAGTACATGCTCGAGCGCCGCAAGGAGCTGGGCGGTTTCGTGCCGAGCCGGCGCACCAAGCACAAGTCGCTGGCGATCCCGGAGTCGAAGACCTTCGGTGACGTCAAGCGCGGCTCGGGCAAGCAGAAGGTCGCCACCACGATGGCCTTCGTCCGCCTGCTCAAGGACCTGATGCGCGACAAGGAGTTCGGGGCCCGCTGGGTGCCGATCATCCCGGACGAGGCGCGCACGTTCGGCATGGACTCCCTCTTCCCGACCAAGAAGATCTACTCGCCGCACGGCCAGACCTACACCTCGGTCGACCGCGAGCTCTTCCTGTCGTACAAGGAGTCGACGAGCGGGCAGATCCTGCACGAGGGCATCAACGAGGCCGGTTCGACCGCCAGCTTCATCGCGGCCGGCACCTCTTACGCCACCCACGACGAGCCGATGATCCCGCTGTACATCTTCTACTCGATGTTCGGCTTCCAGCGCACCGCCGACGAGCTGTGGGCGGCGGCCGACCAGATGACCCGCGGCTTCCTGCTGGGCGCGACCGCCGGGCGGACCACGCTCAACGGCGAGGGCCTGCAGCACGAGGACGGGCACTCGCTGCTGATCGCGGCGACGAACCCGGCCGTGGTGGCGTACGACCCGGCGTTCGCGTTCGAGATCGCGCACATCGTCGAGAACGGCCTGCACCGGATGTACGGCGAGCACCAGGAGAACGTCTTCTACTACCTGACCATCTACAACGAGCCGATCCTGCAGCCGGTGGAGCCGGACGGGGTCGACGTCGAGGGTCTGCTCAAGGGCATCTACCGCTATGCGGCGGCGCCCGAGACCACCGGCCCCAAGGCGCAGATCCTCGCCTCCGGCATGGGCATGCAGTGGGCGCTCAAGGCTCAGAAGCTGCTCGCCCAGGACTGGGGTGTGGGCGCGGACGTGTGGTCGGTGACGTCGTGGACGGAGCTGCGCCGCGACGCCGTCGAGACCGAGGAGCACAACCTGCTCAACCCCGGTGACGCGCCGCGCAAGCCGTACATCCGGACCAAGCTGGAGGGCACCGAGGGCCCGGCCATCGCGGTCAGCGACTGGATGCGGGCCGTGCCCGACCTGATCAGCCGCTGGATCCCGAACGACTACACGTCGCTGGGCACCGACGGCTTCGGGATGAGCGACACCCGGCACGCGCTGCGCCGCCACTTCCACGTGGACGCGGAGTCCGTCGCGGTGGCCACGCTGCGCCAGCTCGCACTGAGCGGCAAGATCCCGGCGCACGTGCCGGCCGAGGCGGCTAAGAAGTACGCGATCGACGACGTCAACGCCGCCCCGGTGGGCGAGACCGGCGGCGACAGCTAGGTGTACTGACCCGGGACGTTGGTGACGGGAGATCTTGAAGTAGGTGAGGGCCTTCGGGTTCGGTGTGGATTGCGACGTCCCTCCGACCTGCCGGAGGCCCTCATGCCCCACCGTAATGCACCCTTGACCGAGACCGGCCGACTGCGTCTGGCCCGCTGCGTCGTCGACGACGGCTGGCCGTTGCGCAGAGCCGCGGAACGCTTCCAGGTCAGCACAACAACCGCGAAACGCTGGGCCGACCGCTACTGCAGCCACGGCCCGGCAGGCATGACTGACAGGTCCTCACGACCGCACCACAGCCCGGCTCGGACCCCGGCACGCACCGAACGCCGCATCATCAAAGTCCGGGTCCAGCGTCGGTGGGGACCCGCCCGGATCGCCTACCTGCTCGGCCTGAACCCGGCCACGGTCCACCGCGTCCTGACCCGCTACCGATTGGCCCGGCTCACCCACCTCGACCGGGCCACCGGCCAGGCCGTGCGCCGCTACGAACACCACGCCCCCGGCGAGCTGGTCCACGTCGACATCAAGAAACTCGGCAACATCCCCGACGGCGGCGGCCACAAAATGCTGGGCCGCGCCGCCGGGCAACGCCGCCGCTCAGCCCACCGCGACCCTGCCCGACCCCGCACACTGAGCAACCGACCCAACCTGGGCTACCAGTACCTGCACAACGCCGTAGACGACCACTCCCGGCTGGCCTACACCGAAATCCTGCCCGACGAGACCCGGCAGAGCGCCGCCGGCTTCTGGCAACGCGCCCACGCCTTCTTCGCCGCCGCCGGCATCACCGTCCAGCGCGTGCTGACCGACAACGGCGCCTGCTACCGCTCCCACCTCTGGCGTGACA
>NZ_JBSGFR010000023.1:0-147066 GCF_053603475.1 Actinoplanes sp. NPDC004185
GTGGGAGAGTAGGACGCCGCCGGACTTAACGTTGGGAAAGGCCCACACCAGAGATGGTGTGGGCCTTTTCTGTATGCGCGTATGGAGCTCACCCCGACCCGGGATGAGCTCTTTTGCATTTCTGATGCCTCGAGGCCGGCGTCGACAAGCCCGCGCGGACAGAAGCAGCAGAGCGGCTGTCAGCATCTGCCCCGTGTAGGGCCGAACCTAGTTGCGGGTTTGGGTGGCAGCGCGGATCTCGCCGAACAGCTTCGCTGAGTCGTCAACGCTGCGGCCCGGAAACATCGCCAGGGCAAGGCTGCCGTGGTCGGCCCAGCCACACACCGGCATGTCGGCCCCGTCCGCCTTCGTCGTCCCGCACTTCATCGTGCCGCCGAGCGGGCCGGCCGGCACGTCATGCAGCCCGGTCACCGAGCCCTGCTCGTCGGAGACCAGATCAAACGCCGTCACGAGATCGTTCTCCGGCGTCCAGAACAGCGTGGTGCCGCCGAAGAAGAGGACGTCGTTGGCCGAGCCGTCCGTGTAGACCGCTCCCACTGCTCGGTCCAGAGCCACATCGGCCGACAGCGCGGTCTGGAGGTATTCCGCCGTGCTGCGGCCCTCGTCACTGCTGTCGACGGACAACCCTGCGACCTTTGCCGGGACAGTGAGCGTCGCGTCCTTCTGTGAGGCGATGCGCCAGCCCACGTACCCGAGGACGGATGCGCCGGCCAGGCCGACCGCCAGCAGTGAGCTCAGGATGATGGTCTTGGTCCTTGACCTGGGCGCTCGCTCTTCCTTCGCCTCACCGGTGGACTCGGTGAGGGGGAACGGGTCAGCGGCGATCTCCACCGGTGTGGCCTCGGGTGGCGGAGGGGAGCCAGGGCGTTCGGACATCGTGCGAGCCTAACAACTCGTCGATCCGGCGTCGGGCGTTGTCCACAGGCCCACCGTTGTCCACAGGGAGGCGGTGCGATCGCAGCCTTCCCGGACGGGCTCCGTAGACTTGTCGGGTGAGCGAAGCAACCGACGCCCGTACCCCCGACAGCCGGCCCACCGGTGGCCTTTCCGCCCAGTACCAGCCGGGCGAGGTAGAGCAGCGGCGGTACGAGCAGTGGGTATCGGCCGGCTACTTCACGGCGGACCCGGCTAGTGACAAGCCGCCCTTCTCCATCGTCATCCCGCCGCCCAACGTGACCGGCTCCATGCACGTCGGCCACGCCCTCGAGCACACCATCATGGACACCCTGAGCCGCTTCAAGCGGATGCAGGGCTTCGAGGTGCTCTGGCTGCCCGGCATGGACCACGCCGGCATCGCCACCCAGAACGTCGTCGAGCGGCAGCTCGCCGCCCAGCAGATCTCCCGCCACGACCTGGGCCGTGAGGCCTTCGTCGAGAAGGTCTGGCAGTGGAAGGCCGAGTCCGGTGGCGCGATCACCGGGCAGATGCGCCGGCTCGGCGATTCCGTGGACTGGAGCCGCGAGCGGTTCACCATGGACGAGGGCCTCTCCAAGGCCGTGCAGACGATCTTCAAGCAGCTGTTCGACGACGGCCTCATCTACCGCGCCGAGCGCATCATCAACTGGTGCCCGCGGTGTCTCACCGCGCTCAGTGACATCGAGGTGGAGCACACCGACGACGACGGTGAGCTCGTCTCCATCCGCTACGGCGATGGTGACAACGCGATCGTTGTCGCCACGACCCGGGCCGAGACGATGCTCGGTGACACCGCGGTGGCCGTGCACCCCGATGACGAGCGCTATCAGCATCTAATCGGCACCGACGTCGAGCTTCCGCTCACCGGGCGGCGCATCCCGATCGTGGCCGACGAGCACGTCGACCCCGCTTTCGGTACGGGTGCTGTCAAGGTCACGCCGGCGCACGACCCGAACGACTTCGAGATCGGCCGGCGGCACGACCTGCCGGGCATGACGATCATGGATGAGCGTGCCGTCGTCACCGTACCGGGGCCGTTCGAGGGTCTTGATCGGTATGAGGCGCGGCCCGCGATCGTGGCGGCCCTGCGTGAGCAGGGGCGCATTGTTGCCGAGAAGCGGCCCTACCAGCACTCCGTCGGGCACTGCTCGCGGTGCAAGACGACCGTGGAGCCGCGGCTGTCATTGCAGTGGTTCGTCAACACCGGGCCGCTGGCGAAGGCGGCCGGCGACGCGGTCCGGGACGGCCGGGTCACCATCGAGCCGCCGGAGCTCGCGAAGCGGTACTTCGCGTGGGTCGACAACATGCACGACTGGTGCATCTCACGCCAGTTGTGGTGGGGGCACCGCATCCCGGTCTGGTACGGCCCGGCCGGCGAGGTCGTCTGTGTCGGACCGGACGAGCAGCCGCCGACCGGCGAGGGCTGGCGCCAGGACGAGGACGTGCTCGACACGTGGTTCTCGTCCGGGCTGTGGCCGTTCTCCACCATGGGCTGGCCCGAGCAGACCGAGACGCTGGCGAAGTTCTATCCGACCAGCGTGCTGGTCACCGGCTACGACATCCTCTTCTTCTGGGTCGCCCGGATGATGATGTTCGGCCTGTACGCGATGGACGGCGTGCAGCCGTTCGACGTGGTGGCGCTCCACGGGCTGGTCCGGGACGCGCACGGCAAGAAGATGTCGAAGTCGTTCGGCAACGCCGTCGACCCACTGGACTGGATCGACCGGTACGGCGCCGACGCCACCCGCTTCACGCTGGCCCGCGGAGCCAACCCCGGCTCCGACGTGCCGATCAGCGAGGAGTGGTGCCAGGGCTCGCGCAACTTCTGCAACAAGCTGTGGAACGCGACCCGCTTCGCGCTGATGAACGGGGCCACGGTCGAGGGGGAGCTGCCGGCGTCGGCGGAGCTGTCGAGCGTCGACAAGTGGATCCTGTCGCGGCTGCAGCATGTCATCGCTGAGGTCGACGAGCAGCTCGCGACGTACGAGTTCGCCAAGGCCTGTGACACGCTCTACCACTTCGCGTGGGACGACGTCTGCGACTGGTACGTGGAGCTCAGCAAGCCCGTGCTGGCCACCGACGGCGTCGAGGCCGCGCGCTCGCGCCGGGTGCTCGGGCACGTTCTCGACCAGCTGTTGCGTCTGTTGCACCCGGTGATTCCGTTCGTCACCGAGGAGCTGTGGACGGTGCTGACCGGTGCCGAGTCCGTCGTCGTCGCCGCTTGGCCGGTTGCCGACCAGGCTCGTGTCGATGATGTGGCCGAGGATGAGCTGGCCGCGTTGCAAAAGGTCGTCACCGAGGTGCGGCGTTTCCGCTCCGACCAGGGGCTGCGCCCGGGTCAGCGGGTCAGCGCCGCGCTCACCGGCCTCGGCAACGTCGGCATCGACGTGCACGAGCCGCTGATCCGCGCCCTGGCCCGGCTCGACGCCCCCGGGGCCGAGTTCGCGGCCACGGCGACCCTCGCGGTCACCGGTGGCATCACCGTCGACCTCGACACCCGCGGCACCATCGATGTCGCCGCCGAGCGGGCCCGTCTCGACAAGGACCGCGCCGCCGCCGAGAAGGAAGCGGCGCAGTGCCGGGCCAAGCTCGACAACGACGCGTTCGTCGGTAAGGCGCCAGAACAGGTCGTTGCGAAGATCAAGGACCGGCTGGCCACGGCGGAAGCCGACCTCGCGAGAATTGCGGCGGCCCTGAAAGCGTTGCCCTCAGCATGAGCACATACCAAGAGGTGGTTGCCGCGCTCGACGGGCGCGGCTTCACCCGCATGGCCTTCGACATGCAGAAGATCCGTGACCTGATGGACGTGCTCGGCAGTCCGCAGCGGGCGTACCCGTCGATCCACCTCACCGGGACCAACGGCAAGACGTCCACGGCCCGGATGATCGACGGCCTGCTGCGTGCGCACGGGCTGCACACCGGTCGCTATACGAGCCCGCACCTGGAGACGGTCCGGGAGCGGATCAGCCTCGACGGCGAGCCGATCACCGAGGAGCGGCTGGCCGCCGTCTACGACGAGGTGGCCCCGCTGGCCCAGTTGATCGACGAGCGTTCGGCTGAGCCGCTCACCTACTTCGACATGACCACGGCGCTGGCGTATGCGACCTTCGCCGACGCTCCCGTGGACATCGCCGTGGTCGAGGTCGGTCTCGGGGGCGAGGAGGACGCGACCAACGTCCTCGAGGCCGGCGTCTGCGTCATCACGCCGATCGGGCTCGACCACACCGAGTGGCTCGGTGACACGATCGAGGACATCGCCTGGGCCAAGGCGGGCATCATCCACAAGGACGCCACCGTCATCAGCGCGCTGCAGACCGAGGACGCGATGCGGCCGCTGCTGGAACGCTCGGCGCAGGTCGGTGCGACTGTCGCCCGTGAGGGCAGCGAGTTCGGCGTGATCCGGCGGGACCAGGCGGTCGGCGGTCAGGTGCTGACGCTGCAGGGACTCGGCGGCGTGTACGACGAGATCTTCCTGCCGCTCTTCGGCGCGCACCAGGCGCAGAACGCCGCCCTCGCGCTGGCCGCGGTCGAGGCGTTCCTCGGTGCGGGTGCGGCCAAGCAGCTCGACGTGGACCTGGTCCGGGAAGGCTTCGGCGGGGTCGACTCGCCGGGCCGGCTCGAACGGGTACGCAGCGCGCCCACGATCCTGCTCGACGGGGCGCACAATCCGCACGGCATGGCGGCGACCGTGACCGCGCTCGAGGAAGAGTTCGCGTTCCGTCACCTTGTCGCCGTGGTCGGGGTGCTCGGGGACAAGGACGTGGCCGGCCTGCTCGAGCTGCTGGAGCCGGTCGCGGCCCGGCTCGTCGTGACGCAGAACAGCTCACCGCGGGCGATGCCGGTCGACGAGCTCGCCCAGCTCGCCGAGGAGATCTTCGGCGAGGACCGGGTGACGATCACGCAGAACATGCCCGATGCCATCGAGGAAGCGGTCGTGCTCGCCGAATCGGACACCGACGGTGAGCACAGCGGCGTCGCGGTGCTGATCACCGGCTCGATCGTCACCGTGGCCGACGCACGGAAACTCCTGAAGAAGTGACCACGCCGCCGCCGGAGCCGGCCTCGCCCGTGCCGTCGCCCGAGGAGGCGCCGGCCGGGACCGAGGGCGACGAGACGCGGCGGTCCGGGCTCCGCAATCCTGAGGCGGCGGTACGAGGGCTGGGGGCGGGCACGCTCGCCCTGGAAGCGATCGTGCTGCTGCTGGCGATCCAACCGATTCGGATCCTGGGCGGGGATCTCAGCGGCTGGGGCATCGGGGTGGTGGTGGCCCTGGCCGTGGCTGCGGCCCTCGTGGCCGGGAGCATGCGGCGCCGCTGGGCCTGGCATGCTGGTACGGGACTGCAGGTGCTGCTGCTCGCGTCCGGACTGCTGCACTGGTCACTTGCCGCGCTCGGGTTGATCTTCGGGTTGACCTGGGCCTACGCGACTTCGGTACGGCACAAGATCCTGGGCTAGCCGCCCGCCGAGCCGGGTTGGCGGGTCCACCGGCTGTCGTGGAGCGGGTGGACCGGCACGGGCCTGGTCAGCGGATGGCGCGCCACTGGGTGATGGCGATGTTGTGCTGGTCGGGGTCGTGGAACGCGGCTGCCCAGAGTTCGAGCTTGCCGCCTCGGTTCACGGGGCGGGGGCCGTGGACGAACTTCACGCCCTTGGCCTTCAGCTCCTCGTAGACCGCTTCGACGTCGCCCACCTCCAGATTGAGGTAGATCAGGCGGCCGGCCACGCCGGACAGGTCGGGGACTGTGCGGAGGACCAGCCTCGTGTCACCGGAGGCGAGCACTGCGCTGCCCGAGCCGGCGTCGATCTCGTAGAAGCCGAGCATCTCGCGGTAGAACGCCACCGAGCGTTCCAGGTTGGTGACGAGCACCGTGATACCTACGCCGTGGATGGCGCCGGCCGGGCCGGGGCGGGCGCTCGGGTAGGCGGTGATCAGGTCGTCGGCGCGTTCGTCGGGTTCGAAGCCGTTTTCGAGGTCGGCCCAGGGCCTCCCTCGCTTCGGTGACGTTCCGCCGGCGGGGGTGGACGTCGTGGGCTTCGGCCGGGCGGCGGCGGGTGCGGGATTCTCCTGGGTGGGTTCGCCCGTGGTTGCGGCGGTGTAGACGGTTCCCGGGCGGATCGGGGTGGGTTCCGGCCGGGGCCGGGTGTCCGCGGGGTTGCCGATGCCGGAGCCTCCACCCGGGCCGAAGGCGGTCGGGGAGGCATAGACCTGCCCGGGAGCTGCTGCGGAGGACGCCGGCCTGGGATGACTGGCGGAGACAGCTCCGGCCGCTGGACCCGCCGCTGCACCGGAATCGGTCACGGCACCGGGGCTGGATGAAGCACCGGGGCCAGCTGCGGCGCTGGGATCGGCTACGGCACCACGGCTGGACGAAGCATCGGGGCCCGCTGCGGCGCGGGGATCGGCTGCGGCGCGGGGATCGGCTGCGGCACCGGAGTGGGAGGCGGTGTCGGGGCTGGACGCGGCGCTGGTGCCGGGCTGGGCGGCGCGGTCGGGAGCCGGGGTGGGGCTCGGCTCGGGAGCTGGACGGCTTGCGGATACGGCGCCGACGCCGGGGTCGGAGGTTGACTCCGCTACGGGGCGGCTTACGGCAGGTGAGTCGGTGGTTCGAGGAGCAGCCGGCTCATCTGCGGACCGGCCGGAGTGGTCGGCGGCGGCCGGGCTGGACGAGCTGGCTGGGCGGGGAGCGGCAGCGGGCTCAGCGGGCGGGGCGAACGGCGCAGCCGGGTCCAGATCATCCGGCGGGGGCTGGGTGGCCGACACCGAGCCGGTAGCCGCCACCGGCTCGTCGGCCCCCGGACGCCGGGACGCCGCGCGCGGAGCCTCGGGGGCGGGGCGAGCTTCTTCCTGCTTCTTGCCGCGGAACGCATTGCCCAAGGCCGTGAACCCCGCAGCCACCACCGCCCCCGCAGCCGCCGCCAGGCCGGTAGTCGGCGCCGGGCTTCGTGGCTCGCTACTGCTCCGGGGGCGGTCGTCCGCAACCGGTGGTGTGTCGTCTGCCGGGCGGGGCCGCGGCCTGGGGCGGGGTTCCGCGGGCGGCGGCGGGTCCTCGGTGACCAGCGGCGGTGCGGTCTCGCTCTGGGGCTCCGGCTGCCGGGCGCGGACCTCCCACGGCGGTGGTTCCAGATCCCCGAGCAGGTCGTCCTCGGCGTCCAGGACGCGGCCCGCGCGGTCGTCCGAAGGAGCGGGGGAAGCGGGGGCGGCCACCGGCGGGGCGATGATGTCCTCGTCCACCGCCGCCCGCGCCGCGCGGGTCTGCTGCTCCGGGGGTGGTTCCGGGTCGCCGTCCAGGGGCAGGTCGATCTCCGGGTCCTGCTCCGGGGCGCGCTGGGCGGGCACCGGCTGCGCCAGGTCCTCGACCGGGTCCGAAGCCACCCGGTCCGAAACCACCGACTCCACCGGGTCCGACGCTACTGAGTCCGAGGGCGGCCGGGAGGATGCCGTGGAGGCTTGGGCCGGTGCTGCTTCTGTCGGCTCTGTGCCCGTACCGTCGTCTTCCTGGTCCATGGTTGCTGTCGCGTGCGGCCTTGGTCTCGGGCGGGGTTTTTCCGCCGGGCGCGGCGGCGCGGCCGTCGCCGTGCGAGCGCGTTGCGGCAGCGGCGTCGTGTAGTCGTAGTCCGGCTCCACCAGCTGGCCCTCGACGATCGGGCCGCCCGGGGCGTCGCGGACGATCACCGGCGGCGGCGGGTCGTCCAGCAGGACCGCCTGCGGGGGCGGCGGGGGCGGGCCGTCCAGGTCACCCAGGCGCGGGGACGGCGGCGGCGGGGGTGGCGGCTCGTCCGGGCCGCGGCCCCACTGCCGGTCGCGGGTCGCCCACGGCGGTGGTTCCGGTTCGCCGCCCAGCAGGTCGTCGTCCGGCAGGTCCTCCTCGTAGTACGCCGGGGGGACAGTCGGCGAGCCCAGGTCGTAGGTCTCCGCCTCGTCCCAGTTGATGCGGACGCGGCGCATGTCGTCCACGTCCACCGTCACCGGCAGGGTGTCGCCCGGCCGCGGCCATTTCGCCACCGGGACGCGGGGGTCGCGGACCGTCACCTCCGACGTCGGCAGACCCGGGGCCACGATCACGATCTGCAGCTCCGCGCGGCCGTAGATCGCCGTTGCCGGCGGCTCCGAGATGGCCTTGACCTGCGCTGATCCCGCCACCCAGGCGCGGGCGCCGCGCCGGACCACGTTGACCATGCCCAGGGCGATCGCCAGGATCAGCATCGCCAGGCCCAGCGCGACGATCGCCCAGCTCGACATGCCGAGCCCGAACAGCATCACGAAGGCCGCGATCGCGCCGACGACCGTCGCCACGAGTTTGCGGGCCGGAGCGATCGGCCGGCCGTTCTGGTTCGCCACAGTGGACCTCCCGGGTGTACCCGTCAGGTTACGTAGCCGCGACCGCCCGTGGAAAGTGCGCTACCGGGCGGTTGCCGCTCGCGCCCGATCCGGTACCGATAGGCTGACCTCCCGACCGGCGTGTCGGCTTGCCACGTCCTACCCAGGAGGAACTTCCGGTGTCCACTGCCACCGAGCGCACGCTCGTGCTCGTCAAGCCCGATGCGCTGCGGCGCGGCCTGCTCGGGGAGATCCTGAGCCGGTTCGAGCGCAAGGGCCTCACGATCGACGCGCTGGTCGTGCGGACCATGGACGCCGAGCTGGCCGACCAGCACTACGCCGAGCACGTGGACAAGGCGTTCTACCCGCCGCTCAAGGAATTCATGACCAGCGGGCCGCTCGCCGCCCTGGTGCTCTCCGGCGACGAGGTCATCGCGGTCGTCCGGGCCCTGGTCGGCGCCACGGACGGGCGCAAGGCCGCCGCGGGCACGATCCGCGGCGACCTGTCGCTGTCCAACCGGGAAAACCTGGTCCACGCCTCCGATTCTCCCGACAGTGCGAAGCGTGAGCTCGCGCTGTGGTTCCCCGAGCTCTGAACCGGCTCAGACCTCCAGCGGCGGCTGCTTCTCCACCGCGATCGACAGCCGGTTCCACACGTTGATCGTGGCGATGGCCATCAGCACGTCGGCCAGCTCCTGCTCGGTGAACTCCTTGGCGGCCGGCTCCCAGACCTCGTCCGGGACGCCGTGCTCGCCGAGCCGGGTCACCGCGTCGGTCAGGGCCAGCGCGGCCCGCTCCCGCTCGCTGAAGAACGGGGCGTCGTGCCAGGCCGCGACGGCGAACAGACGCCGGCTCGACTCGCCGGCGGCCAGCGCGTCGCGGCTGTGCATGTCGGTGCAGAACGAGCAGCCGTTCACCATCGAGGCGCGCAGCTTGATCAGCTCGTACAGGGTGGGGTCGACGCGGTCACGGCAGTACTGCTCCATGCCGTAGACGGCCCGGTAAGCGGCCGGTGAGACCTTGTCGATCGCCAAGCGGGACATGAATCCTCCTGTGGTCGTCGTGTACACGGTCAGGACGAGACAGCGACGAAAGACGTGACAGCGGCGCAGCCGGCCGTCTGATCTTCGGGTGCCGTCCATCTCGGTCCCGCCCGGGCTTCACCTGGCCCCGAGAGCCTGCCGGTATGACCTCCATCGATCGACGAAGCCTGCTGCGGGCCGGGATGGCCGGCGGCGTTCTCGGTGTCCTGCCCGCCGGGCCGGTCTTCGCCGGCTGGTCGGCGCAGCGCCCGGTGCTCACCCACGGGGTGCAGACCGGCGACGCCACCGCCGGCACCGCGGTCGTCTGGGCCCGGGCCGACCGGCCCAGCCGGATGTGGGTCGAGATCAGCCGCCGCCCGGACCTGCGCGGCGCGCGCCGCGTGCGCGGGCCGGTGCTCACCCCGGACACCGATTTCACCGGCAAGGTGCACCTGCGCCGCCTGCCGGCGGGGGAGAAGCTGCACTACCGGGTACGGGCGGAGAGCCTCGACCGCGCCGGCCTGCTCAGCGAGCCCCTCGACGGCTCGTTCAGCACCGCGCCGGTACGCCGGCAGGACATCTCGTTCGTCTGGACCGGTGACGTGGTCGGGCAGGGCTGGGGCATCGACCCCGCGTACGGCGGCCTGGCCCTGTTCGAGTCGATGCGCCGCCGCCGGCCCGACTTCCTGCTGCACAGCGGGGACACCGTCTACGCCGACGGTCCGCTCGTGCCGGCCGTCACGCTGCCGGACGGCCGGATCTGGCGCAACGTGGTCACGCCGGAGAAGTCCAAGGTCGCCGAGACCTTGGGCGAATACCGCGGCCAGTATGCGTACAACCTGCTGGACGACGCGTACAAGGCGTTCGCCGCCGAGGTTCCGCAGCTCAACCAGTGGGACGACCATGAGGTGGTCAACAACTGGTATCCGGGGGAGATCCTCGACGACGCCCGGTACACCGAGAAGCGGGTCGACGTGCTGGCGGCGCGGGCGCACCGGGCGTACCACGAGTGGGTGCCCACCCCGCAGCGCTCCGGGCCGGTCCACCGCAAGATCTCGTACGGGCCGCTGCTGGACGTGTTCGTGCTGGACATGCGCACGTTCAAGGACGTCAACGACGGCAACACGTACGCGGGTCCGTACCGTGGCCTGCTCGGGGCCGAGCAGCGTGAGTGGCTGATCCGCGGCCTGCGCACGTCCCGGGCCACCTGGAAGGTGATCGCCAACGACCTGCCGCTGGGCGTGGTCGTGCCGGACGGCCCGGCCGCGCAGGAGGGCGTCGCCCAGGGCGACCCGGGCGCGCCGAAGGGCCGTGAGCTGGAGTTCGCGCAGGTCCTGCGGGCGGCGCACCGGGCCGGCGTCACCGGGATCGTGCTGCTCACGGCCGATGTGCACTACACCGCGGCGCACCACTACGACCCGGCCCGGGCCGCTGTGCAGGACTTCACGCCGTTCTGGGAGTTCGTCTCCGGCCCGGCCCACGCGGGCGCGTTCGGCCCCAACGTGCTCGACGCCACGTTCGGCCCCGAGGCGGTCTTCGTGCACGCTCCGCCGGTGGCCAACACCTCCCCGGCCGACGGCTACCAGCACTTCGGTGAGGTGCGGATCGACGGCCGGACCGGCGCGCTGCGAGTCGACCTGCGCGACCGGGCCGGTGTGTCGCTGTGGTCGACCACCCTGCCGAAGCCGCGGAACAATTGACGGCCGGTATCGTTGTGTAGTCAGGCGTTGATCCGGCCATCACCGGGGAGCCTCCGGAAGAACGGGCGCGTGCGCCTCAGTAGAACCGGGCGGACACCGGCCCGCACCCCAGCCGGCGAACGAAGCGGGCAGCTCCGGCTGTCAAGCGAGGTGGTACCGCGGGCTCCGGCTCGTCCTCGCAGTCCACGCAAGTGCACTGCTCGAGGAGTGACCACCGATGGCTTATCCCAAGCACACCGACGCCGCCGGCGTACCGGCGAGCCCTGACCTGCCCGCGGTCGAGCGGGCCGTGCTGGAGCACTGGGCCGCCGCAAAGACCTTCGAGGCCAGCGTCGACGCCCGCCCGGCCGGCGAGAACGGCAGCAACGAGTACGTCTTCTACGACGGCCCGCCGTTCGCCAACGGGCTGCCGCACTACGGCCACCTGTTCACCGGCTACGTCAAGGACCTGGTACCGCGCTACCAGACCATGCGCGGCAAGCACGTCGAGCGCCGCTTCGGCTGGGACACCCACGGGCTGCCGGCCGAGGTCGAGGCCGAGAAACAGCTCGGCATCACCACCAAGGCGCAGATCCTCGAACTGGGCGTGGACAAGTTCAACGACGCCTGCCGGACCTCCGTGCTGGCGTACACCAAGGACTGGGAGCGTTACGTCACGCGCCAGGCCCGCTGGGTGGACTTCGGCAACGACTACAAGACCCTCGACCCCAGCTACATGGAGTCGGTCATGTGGGCCTTCAAGACCCTGCACGAGAAGGGTCTGATCTACGAGGGCTTCCGGGTGCTGGCGTACTGCTTCCGGTGCGAGACGCCGCTGTCGAACACCGAGACCCGGATGGACGACGTCTACCGGGACCGGACCGACCCGGCGCTGACCGTCACCTTCCAGTTGGAGACCGGCGAGCGGATCGCGGTCTGGACCACCACGCCGTGGACCCTGCCGTCGAACCTCGCGCTGGCCGTCGGCCCGGACATCGAGTACGCGATCCTGGAGAAGGACGGCCAGCGGCTCATCCTGGGCGCCGGGCGCGTCGGTGCCTACGCCAAGGAGCTCGACGGGTACGAGCAGGTCGGCACGGTGCTGGGCCGGGAGCTGGCCGGGCGTCGCTACACCCCGATGTTCGACTTCCTGGTCGAGCAGGCCGGCCCGAACGCGTACCAGGTGCTGGCGGCCGACTACGTCAGTGACGAGGACGGCACCGGCGTGGTCCACCAGGCGCCCGCCTTCGGTGAGGACGACCAGAACGTCTGCAACGCCGCCGGCATCCCGACGATCGTGACGGTCGACGACCACACCCGGTTCACCGCGCTCGTGCCCGACTACCAGGGCGTACAGGTCTTCGACGCCAACAAGCCGATCACCGCCGAGCTCAAGGCCCGCGGCGTGGTGCTGCGGCACGAGGGGTACACGCACTCGTACCCGCACTGCTGGCGCTGTGACACGCCGCTGGTCTACAAGGCCGTGTCGTCGTGGTTCGTGGCGGTGACCAAGTTCCGGGACCGGATGGTCGAGCTCAACCAGGAGATCACCTGGACCCCCGCGCACATCAAGGACGGCTCGTTCGGCAAGTGGCTGGCCAACGCCCGGGACTGGTCGATCAGCCGGAACAGGTTCTGGGGCTCGCCCATCCCGGTGTGGAAGTCCGACGACCCGACCTACCCGCGGGTCGACGTCTACGGCTCGCTGGAGCAGCTCAGCGCCGACTTCGGCGTCGAGGTCACCGACCTGCACCGGCCGTACGTGGACGAGCTGACCCGGCCCAACCCGGACGACCCGACCGGGCAGTCCACCATGCGCCGGGTGCCCGAGGTGCTGGACTGCTGGTTCGAGTCCGGTTCGATGCCGTTCGCGCAGGTGCACTACCCGTTCGAGAACAAGGAGTGGTTCGAGCACCACTACCCGGGCGACTTCATCGTCGAGTACATCGGCCAGACCCGCGGCTGGTTCTACACCATGCACGTGCTGGCCACGGCCCTGTTCGACCGCCCGGCGTTCCGCAACTGCCTGAGCCACGGCATCCTGCAGGGCGCCGACGGCCGCAAGATGTCCAAGAGCCTGCGCAACTACCCGGACGTCTACGAGGTGTTCGACTCCTACGGCTCGGACGCGATGCGCTGGATGCTCATGTCCTCGCCGGTCCTGCGCGGCGGTGACATGCCGGTCACCGAGGTGGCGATCCGCGACTCGGTGCGCCAGGTGCTGCTCCCGCTGTGGAACGTCTGGTACTTCTTCAGCCTGTACGCCAATGCGGCCAACTACACGGCCCGCTTCCGGACCGACTCGACGCACCTGCTGGACCGCTACATCCTGGCCAAGACCAGCGAGCTCGTGGCCGACACCACCCGGCAGCTCGACGAGTACGACATCTCGGGCGCAGCCGCCTCGGTGCGGTCGTACCTGGACGCGCTGACCAACTGGTACGTGCGCCGCTCGCGGGACCGCTTCTGGGCCGGCGACGCCGACGCGTTCGACACCCTCGCCACCGTGCTGGAGACCCTGTGCCGGGTGGTGGCGCCGCTCGCGCCGCTGACCGCCGAGGAGGTCTGGCGCGGCCTGACCGGCGACCGGTCGGTGCACCTGACCGACTGGCCGCTCGCCGAGGGTTACCCGGCCGACCACGAGCTGGTGGCCTCCATGGACGCGATCCGCGAGGCCGCCTCGGCGGCGTTGTCACTGCGCAAGGCCAAGGCGCTGCGGGTCCGGCTGCCGCTGGCCAAGCTCACCGTGGCCAGCCCGGACGCCGACGCGCTGCGGCCGTTCGCGGACCTGCTGGCCGACGAGGTCAACGTCAAGGAGGTGCAGCTCAGTGCCGATCTGGCCGCGTACTCCCAGCAGGTGTTGACCGTGGTCCCGCGGGCCCTGGGCCCGCGCCTGGGCAAGCAGGTCCAGGTCGTCATCAAGGCCGTCAAGGCCGGCGACTGGCAGCTCGTCGACGGCGCGCCCGTCGCCGCCGGCGTCACCCTGCAGGAGGGCGAGTACGAGCTGAAGCTCATCGCCGCCGACGCCGAGAACTCGGCGCCGCTGCCGGCCGGCCGGGGCGTGGTGCTGCTGGACACCGAGGTCACGCCCGAGCTGGCCGCCGAGGGCCTGGCCCGCGACCTGATCCGGGTCGTGCAGCAGGCCCGCCGCGACGCTGACCTCGACGTGTCCGACCGGATCGCCCTGCGGATCGCGGCGTCGCCCGTGGTCGCCGCGGCCGTCGAGGTCCACCGGGACTTCGTCGCCGCCGAGACGCTGGCGACCGCGCTGAGCCTCGACGAGGCCGCGACCGGCTTCAGCGGTGAGGTCGGCGACGGCGAAACGGTAACGGTGTCGGTCACCCGCACGGTGTGAGTCCTGCCTCCTGGCTCGGCATTTGCCGCATTGCGCGGCAATTGCCGAGCCGGGAAGCGGCCGCTCGACGGGAGTTTTCCGGGCTGTTTCCGTTAACCTCACATCGCCCCCCCGCATCTCCCGCAGTCCCCGCCCGGAGGAACACGTTGCCGCTGCTCTACTCGATCGGCAAAGTCACTGTCGGTCACGCGATGACGCTCGGCTGGCGGCCGCACGTCGAAGGTCTCGAGAACATCCCCCGGACCGGCGGCGCGATCTTCGCCGGCAACCACCTGTCCGTCGCCGACGAGCTGTTCCTCGGCGCCGTGGTGCCGCGGCACATCGCGTTCTGGGCCAAGGCCGAGTATTTCCGCGGTGGCGGCATCGGCGGCACCATCACCAAGTTCGTGATGCACGGCCTCGGCGCGATCAAGGTCGAGCGCGGTGGCGGCCGGGCCGCGCTGACCGCCTTCGACGGCGCGATCCCGGTGCTCAAGGCCGGTGACATGGTCGCGGTCTACCCCGAGGGCACCCGCTCCCCGGACGGCCGGCTCTACCGCGGGCGTACGGGCGTGGCCCGGCTCGCCGTCGCGGCGGGCGTGCCGATCATCCCGGTCGGCATGCTCGGCACGGACAAGGTGCAGCCGATCGGGCAGCGCTTCCCCCGCCCCGGCAAGGGCCAGGTCACGATCAAGTTCGGCGCGCCGATCCCCACGGCCGGCCGCAGCGACGACCGCACCGCGCTGCGCGCGCTGACCGACGAAGTCATGGCCGAGATCCAGAAGCTCACCGGCCAGGAGTACGTGCCCCGGTACGCACCGCCGCGCCAGGCCTCCTAGGGGGCGCTCGAGCCGCGGGCCTGCTCCTGCTCGACCAGTGCCTCCAGGTCGGTCAGCCGGTGCAGGCCCTGCATCGGCCGGCGCATCCGGTGGTTGTTCGCCAGCTGCTCCTCGTGGCGGTCCAGGAAAGCCCAGTAACCGGCCGTGTACGGGCACGCGTCGTCACCCACGCGCACCTTGGGGTCGTACCGGCAGCCGCCGCAGTAGTCGCTCATCCGGTTGATGTACGCCCCGCCGCCCGCGTACGGCTTGGTGCTCATCCGGCCGCCGTCGGCGTACTGGCTCATGCCGACCACGTTGGCGGTCATCACCCACTCGTAGCCGTCGACGAACGCCCGGTGGAACCAGTCCGCCATCGCCCCCGGCCGCCAGCCGCGCTGCATCGCGTAGTTGCCGAGCACCATCAGCCGGGGGATGTGGTGCACCCAGCCGCGGTCGCGGACCCCGGCCAGCACGTCCGACAGGCACCGGGCCTCGACGGCGTCGGCGTCCAGCTCGGCGAACCAGCGCGGCACCGGCTCGCTCGCCTGGAGCTCGTTGGCGCGCCGGTAGCCGGGTTCGAAGTACCAGTACAGGTGCCAGACGAAGTCGCGCCAGCCGATGAGCTGCCGGACGAAGCCCTCCACGCTGGCCAGCTCGGCCCGGCCCCCGCGGTACGCCGCCTCGGCCTGCTCGACGGCCTCCAGCGGGTCCAGCAGGCCCAGGTTGAACGCGGCGCTGAGCCGGCTGTGGGCCAGGAACGGGTCCCCGGCCAGCATCGCGTCCTCGTGCGGCCCGAACGCCGGCAGCCGGTGCCCGACGAAGTGCCGCAGCCGCTCGACCGCCTCGGCCCGGGTGGCCGGGAACAGCCGCGGACCGTCCCGGCCGATGAAGGTGATGCCGTCGTCGCGCTCCCAGCGGTCCAGGTCCTCCCGGACGGCCGCGTCGATGTCGTCCTCGCGGAGCTCCGGCGGCTCCTCGACGTCGAGCCGGGTGACGCCGCGCGGCGGTGGCTCCCGGTTCTCCGCGTCCAGATTCCACGTGCCGCCCGCCGGCTCGGTGCCGTCCATGAGGACGCCCAGGCGGCGCCGGGCGTCGCGGTAGAAGTCCTCCATCCGCAGGCCGCGCCGGCCGTTGGCCCAGGCGACGAACTCCGGCGGGGCGGTCACGAAGCCGCGCGGCGGCAGCAGCTCGGCGCCGAGCCGCTGGACCAGCCCGCGGGCCGCACGGGAGGTCGGGTGGCAGACGCTCAGTGGCTCGCCGAGGTCGCGTACCGCCTCGGCGTAGGTCTCGGCCCGCACGAAGACGGCCTGGTCACCGAGCTCGGCCGCCCGGTGCCGCAGCGCGGACAGCACCAGGTGGGCCTTCTGCCGGTGGAACGCCCGGCGCCGGAACACCGCCTTGGACTCCACCAGCAGCACCGGCTGGGCGGGGTCGTCGAGGAAGTGCGGGCCGAGCTGGTCGGCGAACAGCCAGCGGCGGGTCATGCCGCATTCCTACCCGCGGGTGAGCACCGCATTCCGCAGGACACCCGTGAGATCCGCGCTCTCCTCCACGGAACGCCTGGTCATCAGCACGGTGGCGAGACTGCCGTGGTCGGCCCAGGCACACACCACGACGGCCTTGCCACCGGAGCGGCCGACGCCGCAGCGCTCGTGCACGCCGGTCTCGCCGAGGTCGTAGGACTGGATGTCCTTGATGGCGTACTCACTGCTCAGGTGGGTGATCTCGGCCTCGACGTCGGACTCGGGGGTGAGCCGCAACCCGGTCGTGCCGAACATGGTCACCCGCTTGCCGTCGCCGTCGGCGTAGACCCCGGCGAAGACATCGCCCTGGACCAGGCTGGTGCCGCTCAGCTGCTCGGAGAGCTTCTCGACGGCCCGCCGGCTGGCGCCGTCGTCGCGCAGAGCCAGGTCGGCCACGGACTGGGGCAGGGCGGCCGAGACCGGATACTGCTGGGCGGCCGGCCAGGCGAGATAGGCCGGTACGCCGCAGCAGCAGACGGCGCTGAGCAGCGTGAACATGGCCAGCCGGCGGGGCCAGCGGCGTTTGCGCCGGGGCGGGGGCGGCGGGCCCTTGCCGGCCGGGCCGGACTGTCCCGGCCAGCCGGGCGCCGGGCGCTGCTGGACCGGCCGCTGCTGGGTGGCCCGTTGCGGGACCGGCGGTGGCGGGAGCGGCCGCTGCTGGGCCGGCCCCGAGGCGGCGGGCGGGACCCAGGGCGAAGGGGCCGGGGGCCGGGGCTGGACCGGGAGGCGGTTGGCCGGGGGCTCGGGGGTCTGCTTCGCGCGGTTCTTGCGGCCCCAGCGGCGGCGCTGCGGTGGATCTCCGGCCGGGGGAGTTGTGCCGGCGCTCGCGGGCGGCGGGGCCGGGACCGGGTTGCCGGCCGGAGGGCTTCCGGCCGGCGGCTGCACCCGCGTCGGCGGCAGCGGCGCCTCTGAACGGGCCGGCGGCAGCGGCGCCTCGGAGCGGCTGGGCGGCAGCGGCGGCTCCGAGCGGGTGGGCGGGAGCTGTGCCTGCATCCGGGTCGGCGGGAGCGGACTGTCGATCCGGGTCGGCGGCATCGCCTCCGGGAACGGGATCTCCGCCTGCCAGGGGGTGTCCTGGTCGGCCCAGGGGTCGACCGCCGGTGTGGTGGACCAGTCCTCGCTGTCCGCCCACGGGTCGGCCGGTGGCGGCGGCTCGTCGGCCGCGGCCTGGGTGCGGCGGCGCGACCACCACGCCTGCTTGGGGACCGGCGGCGGTACGGCCGCCGAGCCGCGCGCTCGGGTCTCCGCCGCCGTGCCGGGCGCTCGGGTCTCCTCCGCCGAGCCGGGCGCTCCCTCGACGGCGGTGGGGTCGGGGGTGGCGTTCGGCGGGGTTCCGGCGGCCGGATTCTCCGGCTGCTGCTCGGTCATCCGTCGATCCCCTTCCGCTGCTCGCCCCCGGCCCGCGAACCGGGCGTCTTCCGCCAGGTTAGAGACGGGCCGCCACCCATCGGCGGAGATCAAGGCCTCGGATCGACGGCCGTGGCGGCCCGCCGGCGCTGCGGACCAAACGCGAGAACGGACACCCGGGGCGATGTGCCGGACGGTGCGGAGTCGTATGGTGACCCGGTGGTGAGTGCAAGGAAGGCGACCGAGCGGAACGCCGTGACCATGACCGGCCGGGCCCACGCCCAGCCGATGATGTTCGCGCACGGGTACGGCTGCGACCAGAACATGTGGCGTTCCGTCGCACCCGCGTTCCTGGACACCCACCGGGTGGTGCTCTTCGATCACGTCGGGGCCGGCCGGTCCGACCTGAGCGCGTACGACGACCAGCGGTACGCCGACCTGGACGGCTATGCCCAGGACATCCTCGAGATCATCCACGAGCTGGACCTGCGGGACGTCATCTTCGTCGGCCACTCGGTCAGCGCGATGATGGGCGTCCTCGCCGCCAACCGTGAGCCCGGCCGCTTCGCCAAGCTGATCCTGATCGGCCCGTCCCCGCGCTACATCAACGACGGCGACTACCAGGGCGGTTTCGACCACAGCGACATCGAGGCGATGCTGGAGTCGCTCGACAGCAACTATCTGGGCTGGTCGAGCGCCATGGCCCCGGTGATCATGGGCAATCCCGACCGGCCCGACCTGAGCCAGGAGCTGACCAACAGCTTCTGTGCCACCGACCCGGAGATCGCCCGCAAGTTCGCGCACGTGACGTTCATGTCCGACAACCGCAAGGATCTGGGCCAGGTCCGGATCCCCACGCTGATCCTGCAGTGCGCCGACGATGTCATCGCGCCGGCCGTGGTCGGCGATTACGTGCACAGCAACATCCCCGGGAGCACACTGGTGGCCATGAACGCGACCGGGCACTGCCCGAACCTCAGCGCTCCCGCCGAGACCATCGCCGCGATCCGGACCTTTCTGTAGAGCGATGACGGAGAACGGCGGCGGTGGGCCCGACGTGACGCAGGACCTACGGATCCCCTGGGAAGAGGATCCCGGGGACCTGTACGAGCACGCCCCCTGCGGCTACCTGACGACACTGCCCGACGGCACGATCGTCAAGGTCAACGAGACGTTCCTGGCCTGGACCGGTTACGCCCGCGGCGAGCTGATCGGGCAGCGGCGGTTCCGGGATCTGCTCAGCGCGGGCGACAAGATCTATCACGAGACGCACTACGCGCCCCTGCTGAGCATGCAGAACGACGTCCACGAGGTGGCCTTCGACCTGATGCGGGCCGACGGGGAGCGGCTGCCGATCCTGGTCAACTCCAGCCTCGGCCGGGACCCCAACGGGATGCCGCGGGTCATCCGTACCACGATCTTCAACGCCAGCGAGCGCCGCGGCTACGAGAAGGAGCTGCTGGCCGCCCGGCGGGCGGCCGAGGCCTCCGAGCGGCGCGTCCGCGCGCTGCAGCAGATAGTGGCCGATCTGGCCGCCGCGCCGACCGCGGCGGAGGTGGCCGACGCCGTCGTCCGTGCGCCCGGGCCCGCCTTCGGTGCCGCTTCGGCGACCGTCTGGCTGGCCGACCCGGACCGCGACCGGCTCACGGCGGTGGCCGGCACCGAGTCGGCCGCCCTGACCGGCGACGACATCCCCCGCGGGTCGTCGCGGGTGATCGCCGAGGTGGCCCGGCGCGGCGACCTGCACGTGGTCGGCTCGCTCGACGAGGCGCAGGAGCACTTCCCGGAGCTCGCCGCCTCCATGCGCCGCACCGGACGGGCCATGGTGGTGCTGCTGCCGCTGACCGCGGCGCCCGCCGGCGACCCCGCCGCCGTCGAGGTGCTCGGCGTGCTCGGGTTCGACTTCGGCGAGCCGCGCGAGCTCACCGACAGCGAGCTGCGGGTGGTCCGGCTGCTCGGCCACCAGGCCGGTCAGGCCCTGGACCGGGCCCGGCTCTACGATGACGCCCGCCGGCGTGAAGCGCTGGCGGTCTTCCTGGCCGCGACGACCCGGGCGCTCGAGGTGGAGTCGCGGCTCCTGCCGCGGGCCCGCATGCTGGTCGAACGCACGGTTCCCGAGATCGCCGAGTGGGCGGCCGTGCGGCTCCAGGTCGGCCCGGCCGGCCTGGTCGCCGAGGCCGGTGGGCCCGCGCCCGACCCGCAGCGGCTGGCCGAGCGGGTCGCCCAGGTGCTGCTCGACGGCGAGGCGCAGTTCAGCGACGACCAGGAGTTCGACACCGAGTGCGCGGTGCTGCCGCTGGCGGCCAACGGCCGGGTGCTCGGCACACTCGCTCTGCGGATGGCCCCGGAGCGGCGCACGGCCGCGGCCGAGGCGGTCTTCCTGCGGGACCTGGCCGACCGGGCCGGGCTGGCCCTGGAGAACGCCCGCCTCTACGAGCAGGAACGGGCCATCGCCCGGACCCTGCAGCGCAGCCTGCTCGCCGGCGACCTGCCCTCGGACCCCCGGTTCGCGGTCGAGACGCATTACCAGGCGGCCGCGCACGACCTCGAGGTCGGCGGTGACTGGTTCGACGCCTTCCTGATCACGCCGGACAAGCTGGCCGTGGTCGTCGGCGACGTGGTCGGTCGCGGCATCGACGCGGCCACCACCATGGGCCAGCTGCGCAGCGCCATCCGCGCGCTGGCCTCGGCCGAGGCGGGCCCGGCCCGGCTGCTGGAACGCCTGGACCAGTTCGTCGAACGGGTCGAGTCGGCCCGGATGGCCACGGTCGCGTACGCCGAGGTCGACCTGTCGTCCAACGAGATGGTCTACGCCTGCGCCGGCCACCTGCCGCCGCTGCTCACCGAGCCCGGCGAGCCACCGCGCTACCTGCTCGACGCCCGTTCCGGGGCGCTGGGCTCGCGCGCCGCCCGCCAGGCCCGGATCGAGCACCGGACGCAGCTGGCGTCGGGCAGCCGGCTGCTGCTCTACACCGACGGGCTCATCGAGCGCCGTACCCGTCGCATCGACGCCGGCTTCGAGCTGCTGGCCCGCACGTACGCCGGCAAGCGGGACTCCCCGCTGCCCGGGCTGACCGCGTCCATCGCCGACATGCTCGTCGGTCAGGAGCACGCCGACGACGTCTGCCTGCTGTGCCTGGCGCTGGGCACCGAGCAGCGGCTGGAACGCACGATCGGCGCCGACCCGGTGCAGATCGCCCTGCTGCGCAAGGACCTGCGCGGCTGGCTGGTCGCGCACGCCGTCGACGACGAGAGCACCCAGGCCGTGCTGCTGGCCTGCTCGGAGGCGGTGGCGAACGCCATAGAGCACGGCTACCGGGACAACCCGCTGGGCCTGGTGGAGGTCGTCGCCACGGTGTCGCCGGACACGGTCGACGTCCGGATCACCGACCGGGGCGTGTGGGCCGAGCCCGAGCCGGGTGGCGCGCGGGGCCGCGGCCTGCAGCTCATCCGCCAGGTCATCGACGAGGTCGCGTTCGACCACGCCGGCGGGACCACGGTGACCATGCGGCGGATCCGCCGGGAGGCGCGACGATGACCGAGCAGTGGGTGACTTTCGCCAAACTGGGTCAGACCGATCTGGTCCGGCTCGCGGGCGAGATCGATCTGGCCAACGCCCCGGAGATCGGCCGTGAGATCGTCCGCCGGACCGGCCGGGCCGGGGCCGTGGTGATCGACCTCACGGCCGTGTCGTTCCTGGACAGCGCCGGTGTGCGGCTGCTCGACGCGCTCGTCGGCGACCTCGACCTGCAGGGCACCCCGATCCGGCTCGTGGTCGGCGCGACCGGCGCGGCGCGGATGACTCTGCAGCTGTGCGCGTTCCGGGATGATCTCCTGGCCACCGATCTGGACCGGGCCGCGGACGAATTGGGGGGTTGAGCCGCGTACCCTGGTGCCCCATGAGCGTAAGTTCCGTCTTCCCGCAGCTGGAGCAGCTGCTGCCCCGGGTCAGCAAGCCGATCCAGTACGTGGGCGGCGAGCTCGGCGCCGTCGTCAAGGACTGGGACGCCACCACGGTCCGGTGGGCGCTGATGTATCCCGACGCCTACGAGGTGGGCCTGCCCAACCAGGGCGTGCAGATCCTCTACGAGGTGCTCAACGAGCAGCCCGACGTGCTGGCCGAGCGCACGTACGCGGTCTGGCCCGACCTCGAGGCGCTGATGAAGGAGGCCGGCGTCCCGCAGTTCACGGTCGACGCCCACCGCCCGGTGCACGCCTTCGACGTGCTCGGCCTCTCGTTCGCCACCGAGCTCGGCTACACCAACATGCTCTCGGCCCTCGACCTGGCGGGCATCCCGCTGGAGAGCAAGGACCGCACGGTCGACCACCCCATCGTGCTCGCCGGCGGCCACGCCAGCTTCAACCCGGAGCCGATCGCCGACTTCATCGACGCCGCCGTGCTCGGTGACGGCGAGGAGGCGGTCCTCGAGATCACCGGCATCATCCGGGAGTGGAAGGCCGAGGGGTGCCCCGGCGGCCGCGACGAGCTGCTGCTGCGCCTGGCCCGCACCGAGAGCATCTACGTCCCGCGCTTCTACGACGTCGACTACCTGCCGGACGGCCGGATCCAGCGGGTCGTGCCGAACCGCCCGGACGTGCCGTTCCGGGTGCACAAGCGCACGACCATGGACCTCGACGCCTGGCCGTACCCGAAGAAGCCGCTGGTCCCGCTGGCCGAGACCGTGCACGAGCGGTACGCGGTGGAGATCTTCCGGGGTTGCACCCGGGGCTGCCGGTTCTGCCAGGCCGGCATGATCACCCGCCCGGTGCGCGAGCGCTCGATCACCACGGTCGGCCAGATGGTCAAGGAGGGCCTGGAGTTCTCCGGCTTCTCCGAGGTCGGCCTGCTGTCGCTGAGCAGCGCGGACCACTCCGAGATCGGCGACATGTGCTCCGGCCTGGCCGAGCAGTACGCCGACACCAACGTGTCGCTGTCGCTGCCCTCGACCCGGGTGGACGCCTTCAACATCGACCTGGCCCAGGAGCTGTCCCGCAACGGGCGGCGCACCGGGCTCACCTTCGCCCCCGAGGGCGGCTCGGAGCGCATCCGCAAGGTCATCAACAAGATGGTGACCGAGGAGGACCTGATCCGTACGGTCGTCACGGCGTACTCCAACGGCTGGCGCAGCGTGAAGCTCTACTTCATGTGCGGCCTGCCCACCGAGACCGACGACGACGTGCTGCAGATCGGCCGGATGGCGCACGAGGTGATCCGGGCCGGCCGGATCGCGACCGGCACCAAGGACATCAAGTGCACGGTCTCGATCGGCGCGTTCGTGCCCAAGCCGCACACCCCGTTCCAGTGGGCCGCCATGGAGCGCCCCGAGGTCATCGACAACCGGCTGCGGATGCTCAAGCAGGAGATCAACAGTGACCGGTCGCTGGGCCGGGCCATCGGCTACCGCTACCACGACGGCGAGCCGTCGCTGATCGAGGGACTGCTCTCGCGCGGCGACCGCCGGGTCGGTGCGGTGATCCGGCGAGCCTGGGACAAAGGCCAGCGTTTCGACGGCTGGAGCGAGCACTTCTCGTACTCCCGCTGGGTCGAGGCGGCCGCGGAGACGCTGCCGGCCTTCGGTGTGGACCTGGACTGGTTCACCACCCGCGAGCGCGAGCAGCTCGAGGTGCTGCCCTGGGACCACCTGGACTCCGGCCTGGACAAGGACTGGCTCTGGCAGGACTGGCAGGACTCCAAGACCGAGTTCGAGCAGGACGACTGCCGCTGGACGCCGTGCTTCGACTGCGGGGTCTGCCCGTCGATGGACACCGAGATCCAGATCGGCCCGACCGGCAAGAAGCTGCTCCCGCTGACCCCGACGAACGGGCTGCGCTCGCCCGCGCATACGCACTGACCAGGAGAAATACCATCGCCAAGAACCAGCCGGTGGGCGGCCAGGCCCCGGTCGTGCAGCGGATCCGCCTTCGGTACGCCAAGCGCGGACCGCTGCGCTTCACCTCGCACCGGGACTTCGCCCGGGCCTTCGAGCGCGCGCTGCGCCGGGCCGCCGTCCCGATCGCCTACTCCCAAGGCTTCACCCCGCACCCCAAGATCTCGTACGCGAGCGCGGCACCCACCGGCGTGGGCAGCGAGGCGGAGTATCTGGAGATCGGTCTGCAGGCCGAGGTCGACCCGGCCGAGCTGCGCGCCGCGCTGGACGCCGCGCTCTCGCCCGGGCTGGACATCCTCGACGCCGTGGTGGCCCGGGAGGGCAGCCTGGCCGACCAGATCAACGCCTCGCGCTGGCTGCTGGAGCTGCCCGGGGTCGAGCCGCAGGTCGCCGCCGACGCCGTCGCGGCGTTCCTGGCGGCCGAAGAAGTGCTGGTCGAGCGCATGACCAAGCAGGGCCGGCGGTCGTTCGACGCCCGGTCCGCAGTGACCTTCTTCGCTGTGACCAAGCTGTCTGGTGCACCTTCCGGGGCAGCGGTCGCACCGTGTGCGATAATCGACCTTGTCGTGCGGCAGGTCACTCCGGCCGTTCGACCCGATGACGTCCTTTCCGGCCTGCGTGTGGTGGCTGGCCTGGAGCCGCCGGTGCCCGCACGGGTTACCCGGCTGGCGCAGGGCACTCTCACGCCGCAGGGGGAGATCGTCGATCCGTTGGAAGCGGATCGCGAGGGCGCCACCATCGGAGGGCTCTGACCGATTCGGTCGGCGTCCACGTTGGCAGACTTCGGCAGCCCGTCCGACCTGGTCGGGGCCGAAAAACTTGCGGCGACCCTGCGTGGCAGCGCTCACCCGCGCCCGGGGCCGCCAGAACTGGAGAGCGCCCCATGCTCGATAACGAGCGCAACGAGGGCGGTGAACGGGACGGAGCCACAACTCCTCCCGTCGATGCCGCCGAGAGCACCACTCCCGCGCGCCGTACGCGTGCCCCGAGGCGGAAGGCGACACCCGCGGCCGCGCCGGCTGCGGACGCGCCCGGCGCCGAGCCGGGTGCCGCCGACGAGGCCGCCGGTGCGGTCGACGCGGCGGTGGAGCAGGCCCCCGCGGCTCCAGCCCGCCGGCGTCGTAAGGCGGCAGCGCCTGCTGCCGCTCCCGCGGCTGAGCCGATAGCCGCCGATCCCGCCGCGGTGGCCGAGAGCCTGCTCAGTGACGCTGAGCCGGTCGCGCCGGTGAAGGCCGTGCGCAGCCGCCGCAAGAAGGCCGTGCCCGCCGCCGCGCCGGTCGAGCCGGTCGAGCCCGTGGTGGAGCCCGCCGCGGAGGAGGAGCCGGTCGCCGAGGCCGCCCCCGTCGCACCGCCGGCCGTGGAGCCCGTGGTGGAGCCGGCCGCGCCGGTGATCGGTGTGCTGCCGCTCGACGACGACCTGGTGGAGGAGGCGCCCGCGCCCCGCAGCCGGAGCCGTAAGGCCGCCCTGCCGCCGGCCGTGCTGTTCATGCCGCCGGAGCCCGAGACCGAGCCGGCGCCGACCCGGCGCACCCGGCGTGGTGCCGCCGCGGCGCCCGTCGTCGCGCCGGCCCACGAGCCGATCGACGACGAGCCGATCACCGACGAGACCGAGGCCGACGAGCCGATCGCCGCCGAGGTCACCGAGCCGGAGCCGGTCGAGGCGCCGCGCCGGGCCACCCGCGGCCGTCGCCGCCGCGGTGCGGCCGCCGAGGAGCCGGTCGAGGTCGCCGACGTCGTCGAGCAGCCCGTGCTGGAAGAGATCGACGAGACCGCCGACGACATCGAGGACGGCGCCGACGACGAGCTCGACGAGGACGGCAACAGCCGTCGCCGCCGTCGCCGGGGCCGTCGTGGCCGCGGCCGGGGCAAGGGCCCGTCCGACGAGGGTGACGACATCGACGCCGAGGCCGAGGGCGGCGCGGAGGGTTCTGCGGACGCCGAGGCCGAGGCCGAGGACGAGGAGGACGCCGAGGACGGTGACGGGGTCACCCGCCGCCGGCGCCGCCGGCGTCGCAAGGGTGCCGGGGACGGCGAGACCGGCGGCATCGAGGACGGCGTGCACACCGTCGTCCGGGTGCGCGAGCCGCGCCGCACCTCGGACGAGGTGCAGGGCGTGTCCGGCTCGACCCGGCTGGAGGCCAAGCGGCAGCGCCGCCGCGACGGTCGTGAGCAGCGCCGCACCCGGCCGCCGATCCTGAGCGAGTCCGAGTTCCTGGCCCGCCGCGAGGCGGTCGACCGGGTCATGGTCGTGCGGCAGAAGCCCGACCGGACCCAGATCGCGGTGCTCGAGGACGGCGTGCTCGTGGAGCACTACGTCTCGCGCACCACGTCCGGGACCATGGTCGGCAACGTCTACCTCGGCAAGGTGCAGAACGTGCTGCCGAGCATGGAGGCGGCGTTCGTCGACGTCGGCCGCGGCCGCAACGCCGTGCTCTACGCCGGTGAGGTCAACTGGGACGCCACCGGGCTGGAGGGCCGGGCCCGCTCGATCGAGCAGGCGCTGCGCTCCGGTGACTCGGTGCTGGTCCAGGTCACCAAGGACCCGATCGGGCACAAGGGCGCCCGGCTGAGCAGCCACATCGCCCTCTCCGGCCGGCACCTGGTCTACGTGCCGAACGGCAACGCCTCCGGGATCAGCCGCAAGCTGCCCGACAACGAGCGCAAGCGCCTGCGCGACGTGCTGAAGAAGCTGGTGCCGGACGGCGCCGGGGTCATCGTGCGCACCGCCGCCGAGGGCGCCAGCGAGGATGAGCTGGCCCGCGACGTCAAGCGGTTGCAGGCGCAGTGGGACGACATCCAGGCCAAGGCGGCCGAGGGGCACGCGCCGGCGGCGCTCTCCGAGGAGCCCGATCTGGTCATCCGGGTGGTCCGGGACCTGTTCAACGAGGACTTCCGCGAGGTGGTCATCCAGGGCGAGCAGGCGTACGGCGAGGTGGAGAGCTACCTCGAGTCGGTCTCCCCGGAGCTGCTGGACCGGCTGCACCGCTACACCGGCACCGCCGACATCTTCGCCGACAAGCGCATCGACGAGCAGATCCTCAAGGGCCTGGACCGCAAGGTCTTCCTGCCCTCGGGCGGCCACCTGGTCATCGACCGCACCGAGGCGATGACGGTGGTCGACGTCAACACCGGTAAGTACACCGGTGCCGGCGGCAACCTCGAGGAGACGGTCACCCGTAACAACCTCGAGGCGGCCGAGGAGATCGTGCGTCAGCTGCGGCTGCGGGACATCGGCGGCATCGTGGTGATCGACTTCATCGACATGGTGCTGGAGAGCAACCGCGAGCTGGTGCTGCGCCGGCTGACCGAGTGCCTGGGCCGGGACCGGACCAAGCACCAGGTCACCGAGATCACCTCGCTGGGCCTGGTGCAGATGACCCGCAAGCGGATCGGTGCGGGCCTGCTCGAGGCGTTCACCGAGACCTGCGACCACTGCAAGGGCCGGGGCCTGATCATCCACACCGAGCCGGTGCCGGAGAAGCGCGTCCCGGGCGCGGCGACCCAGGTCAAGGCGGTCGCCGCGGCGGCCCGCACCGAGGCGCCGGCGCAGCAGCCGAGCACCAAGTCGCGGCGCCGGCGGGGCGGCGGCAACGAGCCGGCCCCGGCCGAGACCGAGCAGGTCACGCCGGAGACGGCCGCGGTCGAGGCCAAGGCAGAGCCGGTGGCGGCCGATCCGGCCCCGAGCGTCGAGGACCGGACGATCGAGGACCCGGCGGCCGAGACGGCGGGTCTGCCGGCCGGCCAGGCCACCGTTGCCCCCGCGGCGGGCTCCGGGATCGTGGCGCCCACCGCGCCGGCGCCCACCACGGCCTCCGACGACGACTACGACATCAGTGGTTACGACCTCTCCCGGTACGACACCGGCAGCAACGGCGCGGCCCAGCCGGCCGAGCCGCTCCAGCTGACCGGCTCGGACGACCCGGACGCGGCGGAGGACGAGGAAGAGGACGGCGACGACGACGAGCCCGTGGGCGCGGGAGCGGGCGGCCGGCGTCGTTCGCGGCGCGGCGGCACCCGGCGGCGGACCCGCCCGTAAGCGTGGTGGCCGGGCGGCCTCGGTGGGGATCTCCCCGCCGGGCCGCCCGGCGCAGCCACATTGATCTATCTCGGTTACCCTCGTGATCCCCCCAAGCCCCACCTGCGAGGAGTACCGATCCCCGATGCGACGCCTGCTGTGCGCGACCGCTGTGAGCGGCGCTTTTCTTCTGCTCGGCGCCGGTTGCTCGGCCGACGACCCGGCCGCTTCCACGGCCGCGCCCACGCCGGCCACCTCGGGGGCTGCCTCGCCGGCAGCCAGCGGCGGCGCCACCGGCTCAGCCACCGCCACCGCCTCGCCGCAGTCCGGTGACGCGGCGCTGTCGGGCAACAGCTCGGCGATCTGCCAGCAGGCTGCCAAGACCGGCGGCGACGCCGCCAAGAACTTCGCGCTGGACCTGAAGCTGCTCATCGACGCCCAGTCGGCGCAGGACGCCGACCAGGTGGCCAAGGCCAAGGCCAAGACCACCCGGGACGTCGAGAACTACTCGTACGCGCTGACGGACATGTCGAAGCTGGCCTCGGAGCCGGCTCTCAAGGCGGCCCTGGCGGACATGGGCAAGCAGGTCACGGCGCTCAAGGGTGACGTCACGAAGATCGACGCCGCCCAGCTCACGAAGCTGCAGGAGACCCTCGACAAGGCCTGCGGTTCGAGCTGAGCGGTCCCCGGTTTGGGTCCGGGGCGTTCGATGAAGTAGTCTTTCTGACGGCGCATTTTCGTGCGCCTGTTCCGTGCGCGCCCTGGCCCATCCCCCTCGGGAAGCCCGGGCGCATGCCGGATCCAGTTTCATCCGCCAGCAGCTTTTTCGCTGCGTAAGTCTCAGGGAGTCCGCGTCGATGTACGCGATCGTCAAGACCGGCGGCAAGCAGTACAAGGTTGCCGAGGGCGACGTGATCGAGGTCGAGAAGCTCGCGGGTGTGCCCGGCGACGCCCTGACCCTCGCCGCGGTGCTCCTCGTCGACGGTGACAACCTGGTGACCGATGCGGCCAAGCTTGCCAGCGTGACGGTGTCCGGCGAGATCGCCGAGCACACCAAGGGTCCGAAGATCCGGATCCACAAGTTCAAGAACAAGACCGGTTACCACAAGCGCCAGGGGCACCGTCAGCCGCTGACCCGCGTCAAGGTGACCGGCATCAAGAGCGGGAAGTAGGGGCAGCCATGGCTCACAAAAAGGGTGCGTCCAGCTCCCGCAACGGCCGCGACTCCGCCGCCCAGCGGCTGGGCGTCAAGCGGTTCGGCGGCCAGCTGGTCAACGCCGGCGAGATCATCATCCGCCAGCGGGGCACGAAGTTCCACCCGGGAGAGCTCGTCGGCCGCGGTGGCGACGACACGCTGTTCGCGCTGGCCAAGGGCAACGTGCTCTTCGGTCACACGCGGGGTCGCAAGACCATCAGCATCGTGCCGGTGGCTGAGTAAGCATCACGTCACAGCGGGCCGCGGACCTCACGGGGTCCGTGGCCCGCTGTTTGCTTTTTCTGGTTTGAGGTAGGAGAACACAGTGGCTACGTTCGTCGACCGGGTTGTGCTGCACCTGCAGGCAGGTGACGGCGGGCACGGCTGTGTCTCCGTCCGCAGAGAGAAGTTCAAGCCGCTCGGGGGTCCCGACGGTGGCGACGGCGGGCACGGCGGGGGCATCACGCTCGTCGTCGACCCGCAGCAGCACACCCTGCTGGACTTCCACTTCCACCCGCACGTCAAGGCGCCCAGCGGCACCGGCGGCATGGGGGCCAACCGCGACGGCGCCAAGGGCCGGGACCTGGTCCTGCAGGTGCCCGACGGCACGGTCGTGCAGACCCTCGACGGTGAGGTCATCGCCGACATGGTCGGCGAGGGCACGACCTTCGAGGTGGCCCGCGGCGGTCGCGGCGGCCGGGGCAACGCCTCGCTGGCCAACGCGCGCCGCAAGGTCCCCGGCTTCGCCGAGCTGGGCGAGCCCGGTGACCAGCTCGACGTCGTGCTGGAGCTCAAGAGCGTCGCCGACGTCGGCCTGGTCGGCTTCCCGTCGGCCGGCAAGTCGTCGCTGATCTCGGTGATGTCCGCGGCCAAGCCCAAGATCGCCGACTACCCGTTCACCACGCTGGTGCCCAACCTCGGTGTCGTGCAGGCCGGCGATCAGACCTTCACCGTCGCCGACGTCCCGGGCCTGATCCCGGGCGCCGCCACCGGCAAGGGGCTGGGCCTGGAGTTCCTGCGGCACATCGAGCGCACCTCGGTGCTGGTGCACGTGCTCGACGCCGCCGCGCCCGAGATCGAGCGGGACCCGCTGGCCGACCTGGACGCGATCGAGGCGGAGCTGGCGGCGTACGGGGGGCTGGAGGAGCGGCCGCGGCTGGTCGTGCTCAACAAGATCGACATCCCGGACGGCCGCGATCTGGCCGAGATGGTGCGCCCCGAGCTCGAGGCCCGCGGCATGCCGGTCTTCGAGGTCAGCGCGGTGACCCGCGAGGGCCTCAAGGAGCTGATCTTCGCTCTCGCCGAGACCGTCGCGGCGCACCGGCTGGCCAAGCCGGCTCCTGAGGCGACCCGGGCCGTGGTCCGGCCCCGCGCGGTCGACGAGAAGGGCTTCACCATCGAGGTCGACAGCGACGGCGTCTACGTCGTCCGCGGTTCCCAGGTCGAGCGCTGGGTCCGGCAGACCAACTTCGAGAACGACGAGGCGATCGGCTACCTCGGTGACCGGCTCGACCGTCTCGGCGTCGAGGCGGCGCTGGCCAAGCAGGGCGCCAAGGCCGGGGATCCGGTCCGGATCGGCGACCGCGAGTTCGACTGGCAGCCGAACACGGGCGAGTACATCTCCGGCCCGCGCGGCACCGACATCCGGCTCGAGGAGACCAACACCCGGGCCAGCGCGGCCGCCCGGCTGGCGGCCCGCCGGGCCCGCCGGGTCCGCGGCGACGACGAGCTGCTGCACATGTCCGAGGACGGCACCGTGTCGACGGTCTCGATGGCCTCGAAGCCGGTGCTGGTCGAGGACGACGAGTTCGACGACGAGTAGGTCTTTCCGCCGGGTCCCGGCCAGATCCCCGCAACCCGGCGGAAACGGACCCGTTCTAAGGTGTCCAGCGTGCTGATCGAATCGCGTGCCTCGTCCGACGCCGAACTGGCCGCCCTGGTGATCGCCCAGCAGAAGGAGCTGAGCGAGGCCGACGGCGGCGTCGACGGCGTGGTCTACATGCCGCACGACGACGCGTCGTACCTGGTCGTCGTGCTGCACGGACGCGCGGTGGCGTGCGGGGCGTGGCAGCCGCTGGAGCCCGGCGTGGCCGAGCTCAAGCGGATGTACGTGCGACCGGCGTTCCGCGGCCGGGGCATCGCCCGCCAGCTCATCGTGGCGCTGGAGGAGGAGGCGCTGGCCGACGGCCGGCCGGTGCTGCGCCTGGAGACCGGCACCTACCTGCCGGCGGCGATCAGCCTGTACCGCTCGGCGGGTTACATGCCGATCCCGGTCTTCGGCGAGTACGTCGGCAACCCGTTCAGCGTGTGTTTCGAGAAGTCGTTGGCGGCGGTCACTTCTCGGTGATGTCGCGCAGCGCCGCCTGCAGCACCGTGGGGCTGGCGTTCCACTTCTGCAGCGTCGAGCCGTCGCAGGTGGCCATCACGGCCTTGCTGATGTCGCCGTGGCCCTGCCAGTAGTCGGTGCTCCCGGTGCCGGTGAGACACCACGTCTGCCCGCTCGGCGCCAGATAGGTGGACTCGATCCGGTACGCCGTGGCGAACACGCCGGTGGCCGCGTACCGGGTCCAGGTCATCGCCGGGCCGATGGTGGCCGGGCAGAGCTGGACCGTCACGTATTTCCCGGCGCCGGTCGAGCCCGGGCTGGTCAGGCAGTAGTCGCGGTTGTCCTTGTCGTTGTGCAGCCAGATCCGGCCGGTGGCGCTCGTGGCGCCGGCGGGCACGGCCGGCAGGTGCCACACCTGGTTCCACTGGATCGCGCCGCTGGGCTTCTGCTTGCACGGCCAGATGACCAGGAAACCGGCGTTCACGTTGTCGCCGGAGACGTCCAGGCAGCGGCCGAACTGCTGGAAGTTGACCAGCTGCTCGGTGCCCGGCCCGGCCCGCCCGGTGCCGACGGCGGCGTCCGGGGCGAAGCTGCGGCTGTCGGTGTAGTCGCTGTAGCAGGCCCGGTTGTACTGCGAGGTGCCGGCCGGATCGGCGGCCTCGGCGTGCAGCTCGATCGTGCTGCCCACGGCGCCGGGGGAGGCCAGGTGGAAGCACTGGCCGTTGAGGTCCACGCCGTTGGTGGTGCCCTCGAAGTTCGCCCGGTCGTTGAGGCTCCACTGCTGACGCGGGACCGGCGTCGCCGCGCACGGCTGGAACAGGACCTGCTGGCGGTCGGTCGGGGCGGCGTCGAGACACATGCCCTTGGAGCCGTCGGTGCGCGAGGACACCAGCACCAGGTTCAGGCCCGACTCGTACGCGAACCGCTGGGCGTCGGCGCTGTTGTCGCAGAGCTGCATGGTGACCGGGTCACCGGCGAGCGGCTTGGGGCCGGGCGCCGCGAAGCACAGATCGGGGTTGTGCGGGCCGTACAGGTGGATCAGCCCGCCGGCGACGTTCTCCCGCGTCTTGCTGTGCAGGGTGTAGGTGGCCGTGACCGTTCGCGGTGAGCCGGTGTTCAGGGCCTTGCCGACCGACGACAGCTGGACGTAGATCGGCGAGCCCGCGGCCAGGTAGGTGCCGGCGCAGGCCAGCTTGTTGGCCTGCGCCCAGGCGACGTTGCCGGCGGGCGGTTCGGTGGTCAGGTAGGCGATCGTCACGCTGTAGGTCTGGTCCGTCCCGCTGTTCACGGCGCCGGTGAACGGCCCGCACGGCAACTTGCGGAAGTCGCCGGTGCCGTCGGCCGCGGTGGCCAGCCGGATGTGGCCCAGCGCCACGTCGAGGCCGCTCTGCGCCGCGTCGATCGCCTCCGAGCTGTGCACGGTCGACCGGGTGCTCTTGATCTGGGCGTTGACGGTGGCGGCGAGCAGGCCGCTGAGGCCCATCCCGATGATGATGAGCAGCACGGCGATGGGCAGCGAGCCGCGGTCGTCGGCGCGCCACCGGCGCGGGCTCACTGGGCGAACACCGGGTCGGCGGCGTTCGCGCTGAACAGCGACGACGACGCCCGGATGCAGACCGTGTAGCGGCACTCGGGGCCGAACCAGGCCACCCCGACGACCAGCCGGACCATGGCCACGGGCAGCGTGGCGGACGTGCCGCACACCCCGCCGGCCAGGGCCTGCCAGCACCGGCCCACGAACCAGTACCGGTAGTAGACGACGGTGCCGATGGTGAAGGACTCGGCCACGTCGGGCAGCGGGACGGTCGGGTCGACCCCGGCGACCTTGGCATCCCAGCGGGTGGTGCTGCTCAGATAGCCCAGCGTGTCGAAACCGCTGACGTTCACGCAGGTGCCGCACTGCTTGCGGCCCACCAGCAGAGCCGGGCCGCCGAAACCGCGAGCCTGCTCCATCCCGCTCTGGGCGAGGCGCGTCGCGGTCTGGACCTGGGCCTGATAGCGGCTCGTACGCATGGACGACACGAAGTACGTCCCCAGCGCGGCCATCATCAAGCTGATCAGCGCGAGGGCGACGATGACCTCCACCATCGTGAACCCGTCCGCACCGGGCCGCCCAGCTGTTTCTCGCACGTTTCTCCCGTCGGCGCGCCGGGCCGCCGGTTGAGCCGCAGTGACGAGTTTCTCGCCCCGCCGGGTGGAGAACTGCGTCGTCATCACCGGACCGGCATGATGGGCGAATGCCGAGCCTGACCCGCGCCGAGGCCACCGCCCGGGCCGCCACCCTCACCGTCACCGGGTACGACATCGATCTCGACCTGACCGCCGAGGGTGACACCTTCCGGTCCCGGACGGTGGTGCGTTTCACCGCCGAGCCGGGCACCACGACGTTCGCCGAGCTGGAGCCGGCCGAGCTGGTGTCGGCCACGCTCAACGGCACGCCGGTGGACCGGGCCGCGCTCGCCGAGGAGCGGCTCACGCTGACCGGCCTGGCCCGGGAGAACGAGCTGGTCGTCGAGGCTCTGATGGCGTACTCGAACACGGGGGAGGGGCTGCACCGCTTCACCGACCCCGCCGACGGCCGCGTCTACCTGTACGCCCACATGTTCCTGGACGGCGCCCGGCGGATCTTCCCGTGCTTCGACCAGCCCGACCTCAAGGCGCCCTTCACGCTGGCCGTGACCGCCCCCGACGGCTGGCTCGTCGCGGCGAACGGGGAGCCGGCCGGTGCCGCCGACGGGGGGCGGTTCCGTTTCGCCGCCACCAAGCCGCTGTCGACGTACTTCGTGTCGCTGATCGCCGGGCCGTACCACTGCCGTACCGATTCCCACGACGGCATCCCGCTGGCCCTCTACTGCCGTCAGGCGCTCGCCGAGCACCTCGACGAGCAGGCCGCGGAGATCTTCACCGTCACCAAGCAGTGCCTGGACCGCTATCACCAGATCTTCGAGGTGCGCTACCCGTTCGGCCACTACCAGCAGGCCTTCGTCCCCGAGTTCAACTTCGGCGCGATGGAGAACCCCGGGCTGGTGGTGTTCCGCGACGAGTTCATCCACCGGTCGGCGGTCACCGACAGCGAGCGGGAGAACCGCGCCATGGTCATCGCGCACGAGATGGCCCACCAGTGGTTCGGCGACCTGGTCACCATGGCCTGGTGGGACGACCTGTGGCTGAACGAGTCGTTCGCCGAGTACCTCGGCACCCGGATCACCGCCGAGGCGACCGCGTTCACCGGCACCTGGACGACGTTCGCGATGCAGCGCAAGGCCTGGGGCATGCGCGCCGACCAGCGCCCGTCGACCCACCCGGTGGCCCCCAGCGACGTCGCCGACACCGCGCTGGCCCTGCTCAACTTCGACGGCATCTCGTACGCCAAGGGCGCGTCGGTGCTGCGCCAGCTCGTCGCCTGGGTCGGTGACGAGGCGTTCCTGGCCGGGCTCAACGAGCACTTCGCCGCGCACGCGTACGGCAACGCGACCCTGGCCGACCTGCTGGCCGCCCTCTCGAAGGCCTCCGGCCGGGACCTGACCGCCTGGGCCGACGTCTGGTTGCGCCGCGCCCAGGTCAACACGCTGCGCGCCGAGGTCGAGCGGGACGAGAGCGGCCACTACACGGCCGTCACCCTCGTGCAGACCGCGCCGGAGGACTATCCGACCCTGCGGCCGCACCGGATCGGCGTCGGGCTCTACGACCGTGGGCCGGGCGGCACCGTGGTCCGGCGCCGGCTGCTGGAAGTGGACCTCGATCCGGCGGTGGACGGCGGCCGGACCCCCCTGCCCGAGCTGACCGGAGAACCCGTCGCGGATTTGCTGCTGGTCAACGACGGCGACCTCGGGTACGCCAAGATCCGGCTGGACGAGGCGTCGGCTGACGCCGTACCGCTGATCCTGCCCCTGCTGGACGACTCGCTGGCCCGGGCACTGCTCTGGGGAGCGACGCTCGACGCCGTCGTCGACGGCGAGCGACCGGTCGCCGAGCTGGTCACGCTCGTCCTGGCCGCCCTGCCGGTCGAGCGTGAGGTGGCGCTGGTCGAGGACGTGCTGCGGATGACCCGCACGCTGGTGGACCGCTATCCGACCCCGGAGACCCGGCCCGCCGCCCTGGAGATGCTGGCCCAGGCGGGCGACCGGCTGCTGGCCGTGGCCGAGCCGGGCAGCTCGCGTCAGCTGGCCGCGGTGCGCGGGCTGATCGGCGCGAGTGCCGACGTGCCCCGGCTGCGCGGCTGGCTGGCCGGCGAGGGCGTGCCGGAGGGTGTGACCGTTGACGACGACCTGCGCTGGCTCATCCTGTACCGGCTGGTCGTGCTGGGGGAGGCCGGGCCGGAGGAGATCGAGGCGGCGCTGGCGGCGGATCGGAGCGCCACCGGCGAGCAGCAGGCGGCGCGTTGCCGGGCCGCCCTGCCGGACGCCGAGGCCAAGGCCCGGGCCTGGGATCTGATCGTCAACGACATGTCGGCCTCGAACCGGATCCTGGAGGCCACCGCGCACGGTTTCTGGCAGCCGGAGCAGCTCGACCTGACGGCCGGCTATGTGGCCCGTTACTTCGCCGAGATGCCGGGCATGCTGCGGCGGCGGACCGGGATGAGCGGGGAACGGGTGGCCGTCGTGGCGTACCCGTCGGTGGCTGTCAGCCCGCGGACCCGGGAGCTGGCCGCGGAGCTGCTGGCGACGCCGGATCTTTCGGCCATCCTGCGGCGGGTCGTCACGGACGGCGACGACGATGTCCGGCGTGCCCTGGTTGCCCAGGGATAGCGGATTCCGCCCGTTGTCCCCCGTTCGAGCCGTTAGCCTCGGCTTAACGGGGGTGGGGGCAGGTGGAGTGGTCCGAGGAGCTGTCCAGTGGTCTGCTGCAGGCCGCGCCGGACGCGATCCTGGTGATGGACGATGGGCTCATCGTCCTGGTCAACGACCGGGCCGAGGATGTCTTCGGCTGGCCCCGCGGCGAGATGGTCGGCCGGCGCGCGGAGAGCTTGCTGCCGGACGCCGAGCGCGTGCCGGAGCTGGCCGGGCTGCGCCGCGAGGCTGACGACCGCGGTCCCGGCACCAGCCTGATGGGCACGCTGGCGCTCAAGGTGCGCCGGCGCAACGGCACGATCTTCCCCGCCGAGGCGTCGCTGTCGCGCGTGCAGACGCCGCAGGGCCGCCTCACGGTCGCGGTGATCCGGGACATGAGCGAGCGCCAGCGGTTGCAGGCTGAGGCCGAACGTCAACGCAGTGAAGTGCAGGAACACCGCAACCAGCGGCTGGAGGCGCTCGGCCAGCTGGCCGGCGGCATCGCGCACGACTTCAACAACATGCTCGGCGTGATCGTGAACTACGCCAACTTCGTGATCGAGGAGGCCGAGGCGCCGGCGCCGGACCTGAAGGCCATCGCCGACGACGCCCGGCAGGTCATCCGGGCCGGCCAGCGGGGCACGGACCTGACCCACCAGCTGCTCAAGTTCGCCCGCCGCGAGGTCGTACGCCCCCGGGTGCTCGACCTCAACGCGGTCATCGCGGACACCGAGGACATGCTGCGCACCTCGATCGGCGAGCACATCACCCTCATCGTCCGGCCGGCCCCGGGACTGCGCCCGGTCACCTGCGATCCCGGCCAGATCGAGCAGCTCCTGGTCAACCTGGCGGTGAACGCCCGCGACGCGATGCCGGCCGGCGGCAACCTGGTGATCGACACTGCCGGCTCGCGCCTGGGGGTGGGCGACCATCCCGACCTCACGCCCGGTGACTACGTACGCCTGCGGATCTCCGACTCCGGTCAGGGCATGGCCCCCGAGGTCATCGAGCGGGCCTTCGAGCCGTTCTTCACCACCAAGGCCAGCGGCGAGGGCACCGGGCTGGGCCTGGCGACCGTCTACGGCATCGTCACCCAGGCCGGCGGCAGCGTCAGCCTGACCTCCGAGCCCGGCCTCGGGACGACGGTGACCATCCTGCTGCCGGCCGGCGCACCCGAGGAGGAATCGGTCGCGCCCGCGCCGGAACCCGTCGGCACCGCCGGGCACGGCGAGACGCTGCTCGTGGTCGAGGACGAGGACGCCCTGCGCGACGTGGCGGGCCGGATCCTGTCCGGGGCGGGCTATCACGTGCTGACCGCCGACGGCGGGGCGCAGGCCCTGGAGCTGGCCGCCGTGCACGAGGGCACCATCGATCTGCTGGTCAGCGACGTGGTGATGCCCGGCATGCTGGGCAAGGAGCTGGCCGAGCGGCTGGTCTGCGTACGGCCCGACACCCGGGTGCTCTACATGTCCGGATACGCCCAGCCGGTGCTGGCCTCGCAGGGCACGCTGGAGCCGGGGGTGGCCCTGCTGGAGAAGCCGTTCACCGCCGCGGCACTGCTCACCGCCGTTCGGCGGCGCCTCGACGGCTGATCTAGGATTCGCCGGATGCGGGAGCGGCGACGAATCGGGATCATGGGCGGCACGTTCGACCCGATCCACCACGGTCACCTGGTGGCGGCGAGCGAGGTGCAGAGCCGCTTCGACCTCGACGAGGTGGTGTTCGTCCCGACCGGGCAGCCCTGGCAGAAGGGCACGGTCAGCCCGGCCGAGGACCGGTATCTGATGACGGTCATCGCCACCGCCTCCAACCCGCGCTTTCAGGTCAGCCGGGCCGACGTGGACCGCGACGGGCCGACGTACACCGTCGACACGCTGCGCGACCTGAACGCGGTCTTCGGCGCCACGGCGGACCTGTTCTTCATCACCGGCGCGGACGCGCTCGCCAAGATCCTCTCTTGGAAGGACGCCCTCGAGATGCTCTCGCTGGCGCACTTCATCGGGGTCACCCGGCCGGGCTTCGAGCTCTCCGACGCCCATCTGCCGGCCGACACGGTGACACTCGTCGAGGTCCCGGCGATGGCCATCTCGTCCAGCGCCTGCCGCCAGCGCGTGGCCGACGGTGAGCCGGTCTGGTACCTGGTACCCGATGGTGTGGTGCAGTACATCGCAAAGCGTGGACTTTATCGGGACGAAGGTCCGGTTTAGGGCCATTCATCCGGGTAGAGATGTCATACCGGTATGAGAGGCTGGTAACTCTGAAACCGAACGAGGGGAGACCGGTGCCCGTCACCGAACGCGCCCGCGAGCTCGCGCTGACCGCCGCGCAGGCCGCGGCCGACAAGAAGGCCCAGGACATCGTCCTGATCGATGTCGCCGACCAGCTCTACATCACCGACGCGTTCGTCATCGCCTCGGCGGCCAACGAGCGCCAGGTCGGCTCGATCGTCGACGCCATCGAGGAAGCCCTGCTCAACCTGCCCGAGAAGGCCAAGCCCGTCCGTCGCGAGGGTGAGCGACAGGGCCGCTGGGTTCTGCTCGACTACATCGATGTCGTGATCCACATCCAGCATGCCGAGGAGCGGGAGTTCTACGCCCTGGACAAGCTGTGGAAGGACTGCCCGACCATCGAGTTCGTGGATCGTGACCTCGCCGAGGCGGACGCCTCCTCCGGCGCGGCATGACCACTCGCCTCATCGTCTGGCGGCACGGCAACACGGACTGGAACGCGGGCGGCCGCGTCCAGGGCCAGACTGACGTGCCGCTCAACGAGCTGGGCCGGCAACAGGCTGTCGACGCCGCCGAGCTGCTGGCCCGGCTGCGTCCCACGGCCCTGGTCGCCAGCGACCTGAGCCGGGCTGCCGACACGGCGGCGGCGCTGGCCGCCCTGACCGGCCTCTCGGTGAGCTATGACGAGCGGCTGCGTGAGCGCTCGTTCGGCCAGTGGCAGGGCCTCACCATGACCAAGGTCGCGCTGACCCGCCCGGTGGAGTTCGCCCGCTGGCGGGCCGGCGCCGACGTCATCGGCGGCGACGTGGAGACCCTGGACGACCTCGGCAAGCGCGTAGCCGACGCGCTGCAGGCCGCGGCCGACCTGGTGCCGCCGGACAGCACGATCGTCGTCGCCACCCACGGCGCGGCCGCGCGCTCGGGCATCGGGCACCTGCTCGGCTGGCCCCGCGAGCAGCTGCGCACCCTGCGCGCCCTGCAGAATTGCCACTGGGCGGAGCTCACCCACGACGACGAACGCGGCTGGCAGCTGGGCAGCTACAACGTCGGCCCGTTCGGCGACCGGCCGGTCCCGCCGCCGGTTTGATCTCCGCAGCCGGGAACGGGCGGGGCAGCGGGTAGCGTCCAAGCACCATGATTATCCGACGCATCAGTCTGCCTCTGCTCGTCGCCCTGGCCCTCGCGGGCTGCGCCAACGGCGACTCCGCCGGTGCGCCGGCCCCGGCACCGTCCGCGTTGCCGGCCTCGTCCGCGCCGTCCGCTCCGAGTGAGGAGTCAGCCCCCGTGAAGCCCTCGAACGGCGCCACCACCACGCTCAACGGCACGATCGCCGCCGGGGTCGAGCCGAACTGCCTGCTCCTCGACGAACACCTGCTGATCATCAACGATCCGGCGCAGCGCGCCGCCGCCAAGCCCGGCGCCTCGGTCACCGTCACCGGCCGCGTCGAGCAGGGCATGATGACCACCTGCCAGCAGGGCACGCCGTTCATCGTCACCACCCTCCGCGCGAACTAGGCCACCATCGGCTACGGTGCCCGCATGCCCGTCGCGGTCGTCACCGACTCCACCGCGTACCTGCCGTCCGAGTTGAGCGGGACGTACGACCTCACCGTCGTCCCGCTCACCGTCGTGATCAACGGCGAGGAGGGCCTCGATGGCTCCGAGATCTCCCCGGCCGACGTGGCCCGTGCACTGGGCCAGCGGCGGGTCACGGTGAGCACCTCACGGCCGGCGCCGGAGCAGTTCGTGGCCGCGTACCGCCGGCTGCTCGAGGCCGGCGCGGACGGGATCGTCTCCGTGCACCTGTCGTCGCAGCTCTCCGGCACCTACGACGCCGCCGTGCTCGCGGCCGGTGAGGTCGGACCGTTGGTCCAGGTGGTGGACAGCGGCACCACGGCGATGGGCCTGGGCTTCGCCGCCCTGGGCGCCAGCACGGTGGCCGGCACCGGCGCCACCCTGGAAGCGGTACGCCAGGCCGCGGTCGACCACTCCGCCCAGGTCAGCACCCTCTTCTACGTGGACACGCTGGAATTCCTGCGCCGCGGCGGCCGGATCGGCGCGGCGTCGGCGCTGCTGGGGACGGCGCTGGCGGTCAAGCCGATCCTGCACGTGGTGGACGGGTCGATCGTCGTGCGGGACAAGGTGCGTACTGCGGGCCGGGCGCTGGCCCGGCTGGTGGATCTGACGGTGGAGGCCTCCGGTGACGGGGAGGTGGACATCGCGGTGCACCATCTTGGGGCGGCGGACCGGGCGGCGGCATTGGCTGACGCGGTGACCATGCGGCTGGGTGACCGGCTCCGGGACTGCTACATCACCGAGATCGGGGCGGTGGTCGCGGCTCATGTGGGGCCGGGGGTTGCCGGGGTTGTCGTGCATCGGCGCGTCTGATGGTCAGTCCTGGTCCTTCTCCTTGGGCCAGCTCTCGCCGCGCCAGCGTGGGGGTGTGAGCTGCTCCTCGGTCAGATGCGGCACAACCTCCCGCCACGGCCGGACGGTCTCGCCGACCTGCACCTCGTCGGCCACCGGCAGCAGCGCCGGCCCGTCCTGCGGCCACAACGCTCGGGTGCGCCCGTTGTCCGCGATCAGCAACTCCGCCGCCAGTGGCAACTGCTCCGCCTGGCGGGCGTACTCCCGCGCGGCGAGCACCGCCTGCGCCCGACGCACGCAAATCTCGTACGGTGACCCCGGCGCCGCCCCGTAAGGCACCGTGCGCCCGTCGGCGTCGCTCACGTACGCCATCGGGGTGATCGCCCGCGGCGACGCCAGGTAGATCGCCTCCGCCTGCGCGAACAACCCCGGCAGGTGGTCGCTGTTGTCGGCCGTGACCAGCAGCGTGCCCCGGTCGGGTGCGAAGGCGACCGGCTCCCCGCCGACCTGCCCGGCGAGCCCGGCCAGCCACCCGTCGAGCAGCAGATGCGAGGTCCAGTAGGAGTCCCCGTCGTCGATGAACTGCACCACGACCGGTTCGGTGGCCTTGCCCAGCAGCGTCGCCGCGGTCAGATTGGCCCGCGCGGCCGCGAACACCTCGTCGGCGTCGACACCCCAGCCGTTGTCGACGGACACGTATGTCATCGTCTCGGGGTGGTCCACCACGACGAACTCGGCCAGGAACGGCAGCGCGGGTCGCCTCAGCGGCGCGCTGACGTCCGAAGGCGTGGTCACCCCCCGGAGCACCGGCCGCAGCAGCGGCCGGGCCGCATGCCAGTCCACGGGGAGGCCGGGATTGCGCAGGAACCCGGCGACGAACCGGTCGACCCGGCGCCGGCGCCCGCGCGACCGATGGGCCAGCAGGCCCTCGAGCTGCAGCACACTCGGGACGTCGTCACCGTCCGGAGTGAAACTTACCGAAAAGGTCGCCGAGTGGTACCGGGCGTCGGCGAACCCGGCGCGGCGCAGCCTTCTGATGACCTGGCTGGCCAGCCGAGCCCGGGCGACCCTGCGGAAGAACCCCACGCGCAGTGCCTCCTTGCTCTGCCCCCCGGCATCGGCCGCTGACCTTATCGCAGGCCCGTTACCGCTGGAAGTTCCGACCACCGACCGGTGACAGCCCGCGCCTCCAGATCGTCGTCGTCAACGATGCCGGCACTGAGCCCCGCGGCCCGTACAGCTGCGACGGCGGCCTCGGTCTGCGCCTCGGTGATCTCGGACAAGAGCAGCCCATCGGGGGCGAGCCAGTCGGCGGCACCGGCGACGACAGCACGGAAGACATCGAGCCCGTCGGCGCCTCCGTCCAGGGCGGTGCGGGGCTCGTGCAGGCGGGCCTCGGCGGGAAGCAGGGCGAGATGCTCGGTGGCGACATACGGAACGTTGGCCAGCAGGACGTCGACGTGACCGCGCAGCTCCTCGGGCAGGGCTGCGAAGAGGTCGCCCTGGAAGACACCCCCGCCGAGGTTGTCCAGAGCGCAGGCCACGGCGACGGGGTCGCTGTCGGCGGCGAACAGGCGGATGGTCGGTGCCCTTTCGCGTACGGCGAGGCCGAGTGCACCGGAACCGCAGCAGAGGTCGACCACTGTCTTGCCGGGCGTCTCGAGCTCAGCCAGGGCGGTGTGCACGAGCAGCTCGCTGCGGACGCGGGGCACGAAGACGCCGGGACGCAGCCGGACCCGTACGCCGCAGAAGTCGGCGAAACCGACGACCTGCTCCAAGGGCTCGCCCAGCGCCCGGCGATCGACGAGCTCGCTGAGATGGGCGGGATCGGTGGCGGCGCTGCCGAGCACGGCGGCCTCATCCTCGGCGAAGACGCAGCCGGCGGCCCGCAGCCGGACGGTGGCCTCGGTCAGGTCGGTAACTGTCACAGCGCCATGTCTAGCAAAGCGGGGGAGCGGGCCGGAGGTTATCCACAGTCCGTTTTTATCCACAGGGGGCGGGGCGGTGGAGGGGCGCTGCGGCCTAATTTCGGCCGGTGCGTGAGGCGAGGAATCCCGAGGAAGTGAGTGCCAGGCTGCGGATGGTTTTGGCGCCGGTGCACGTCCGGCCGGCGTCGCGGTCGGTGGGCTCTTCGCGGCCTTCCGGGTCGCCGTTGGCCGCGCTGCCGGGGCAGCTTTCCGGATCGCCGTCGGCTGCACCGCCGAGCCGGCCTCCCGGATCGCCGTGGGCCACGCCGCCGAGGCGGTTGTCCGGCGAGCTTGCGATCGCTTTGACTCCGGAGGTTCCGGTGCTTGCCGGGGAAGACCAACCGCTTCATCGCGCCGCCCCTGTTCCTCCCCACCCCGGCGACTCGCCATCTCCCTCGGTTCCCGCCTTGGGAGGAGGCTCGGACGACGCGTCTCTTGAGCCGGGCCCCGGCTTGGATCACCAGGCCGTCTCCTCGTCGCCTCCCCAGAGGGCCGCGTTGCCCGACGACGTCGGAGAAGGCGACGGTGCTTGGCCGGTGCCCGGTGGGCCACCGCTCACCTGGAACGATCTGTTGCCGGGCTGGCCGGACGACGTGACGCTGCAGCCTGAGGACCCGGGCCCTGCCGTCGCCGCCGCTGCACCGCCTGCGCCGCCGCCCGTCCCCGCACCCGAAGATCTGGCGAGTCGGCCGCCGTGGGCTCCCGCCGAAGCAATGCGTCCGCCTGCCCTGTTCGGGCCCGATGCCGACGACGAATACCCCGGAGAAGAACCCCTGACCGCCGTCGGCGCGTTCGACAGTGCTCCGCGTTCGCGTCTCGGCGCCTTCGACCCGGGCCGTCGCGGTGTGAAGGCGCTGGCCGCTGTGGCGATCCTCGTGGTTGTGATCGCGGCTCTGCTGGCGTGGCGAGCCCGTCCGCGGGTCGATCCGGTAGCTCCGCCCGGCATCGACCCCGCCGCCGCGGACGCCTCCCTCCCGGACGACTCGGATGCAGCCGGGCCAGCGACCGGCGCCCCGGCCGGACCAGGCATCAAGGCGTCCGCGCCGGCCGCGGTGATCGTGGCTGTCGGTGGCAAGGTCCGCAAACCCGGACTGGTCGAACTTCCGCCGGGCGCCCGCGTGGCAGACGCCCTGCGAGCGGCCGGCGGCGCCAGCCCGGGCGTCGACGTGGCACCGCTCAACCTGGCCCGCAAGGTCGCCGACGGCGAGCTCATCATGGTCGGCGTCACGCCCCCGCCGGGCGCTGCGCCGACAGCCGCCGCCGGTCCTGCGGCACCGGGGCAACCTGGCGCCGGGCCGGTCAACCTCAACACCGCCACCCTCGCCGACCTGGACACGCTCCCCGGTGTGGGACCGGTCCTGGCCCAGCGCATCCTGCAAGCCCGCGAGGCCCAGGGCGGCTTCAAAGCGGTCAGTGACCTCCGCCAGGTGAGTGGCATCGGCGCAGCCCGCTACGAACAACTCAAAGAACTGGTGACCGTGTGAGCCGCGAGGACGGCGCCACCGCCGGGCGTGCGGCGGCCGGCAACCACCCGCCAGAGGATCGCGCACCGGATCTCCGGCTGACGAGCTTCGCGGTCGCCCTGTGGCTCGCGGCGCTGGCTTCGCTCTACCTGTCCGCCCGCTGGGGCCTCATCCTCGGCGCCGGGACCCTGGCGGCGGCCGGAGGCACTGCCCTGATCCGGGAACAATCCGATGGCTCACGACGCGGTCCAGGAGCAGTGGCGGCGTTCGGAGGCGGGGCGGTGCGCTGGCTGGTTGCCGCTGCCCTGCTCGGCGCTGGGTGCGGGGCCGTGGCCACCGCCGCGCGGGTCAGTGTTCGGGATGCCGGGCCGGTTGCTGCGCTTGTGGATGCCGGTGCCACCGTACGAGTGGATCTGGTGGTGCGGGATGATCCGCGGGCCTTGCGCGGGTCGCCCGGGCTGCCAGCCACCTACCTGGTCGCGGTCGACCTGACCTCGGTGTTTCCCGAGGACGGATCGCGTCTGCGGCTCTCGGTGCGGGCGCTCGTGCTGGGCTCGGATCCGGCCTGGCGATCGCTGCTGCCCGGCCAGCGGGCCTCGGTCAAAGGCCGCCTGATGGCACCTCGTGGGGGTGATTTACGGGCTGCGGTCCTGTCGGTGAAAGAACCGCCGCTGCTGCGTGGGCGTTCGTCGTGGACGCAGCGCGCCGCGGGCACACTGCGTGCCGGTCTGCAACGTGCCTGTGCGCCGCTGCCGGACGATGTCGGCGGTCTGCTGCCCGGCCTGGTCGTCGGGGACACGAGCCGGCTCGACGACGCGCTGGAGGAGGACTTCCGCACGACCGGCATGACGCATCTGAACGCCGTGAGCGGCGCCAATGTGGCGATCATCCTCGGGGTGGTGCTGTTCGCGGTGCGGTGGACCCGGGCCGGGCCGCTGCTCACGGCCCTGATCTGTGCTGTCGCGCTGGTCGGCTTCGTCATCCTCGCGCGGCCGTCCCCCAGCGTCGTGCGGGCCGCCGCGATGGGAGCGATCGGGCTGATCGGACTGGCTGCCGGGCGTCCGCGCGCCGCCTTGCCCGCCCTGGCCGCCGGGGTGGCAGTGCTGATCGTCGTCGACCCGGAGCTCGCGGGCGACATCGGCTTCGCGCTGTCCGTGCTGGCGACCAGCGGGCTGCTGCTGCTCGCGCCGAAGTGGCGGGACGCTCTCCGGCGCCGGGGCTGGCCGCTGCTGGCCGCCGAGGCGCTGGCCGTGCCAGCCGCCGCCCAGGTCGCGTGTGGGCCGGTCGTCGCCGGGATCTCGAGCTCCGTGAGCCTGGTCGCCGTACCCGCCAACCTGCTTGTGGTGCCCGCGATCGCGCCCGCCACTCTGTTCGGTGTCTCCGCCGCTGTGCTGTCGCCCGTCTGGCCGGTCGGTGCTGAGTTCGCCGCCTGGCTGGGGCAGTGGCCCGCCCGGTGGCTGGTGCTGGTCGCGACGTACGGCGCCCGGGTGCCCGCCGGTGCGCTGCCGTGGCCCGGGGGCGTGCTCGGCGCACTCCTGCTGGCCCTGGTCACGGTGGCGCTGCTCATCGCCGTACGGCGGCCGCTCGTGCGGCGGTTGGTGGCGGTTGTCTCGCTCGGGGCGATGCTCGGGGCTCTGCCCGTACGGCTGATCGCGTCGGGGTGGCCGCCCCCACGCTGGCTGATCGTCGCCTGCGCGGTCGGCCAGGGTGACGCGATCGTGCTGCCGGCCGGCGCCGGCCGCGCAGTCGTGGTGGACGCCGGGCCGGAGCCGACCTCCGTCGACCACTGCCTGCGGCGGCTCGGCGTACGGCAGGTTGTGCTCTTCGTCGTCAGTCACTTCCACGTCGATCACATCGGCGGGGTCGCCGGCGTCTTCCGCAACCGTTCCGTCCTGGGCGTGATCACGCCGGACTGGCCGGAGCCACTGGGCGGCCGTGCCGTCGTCGCCGCGCAGGCCGCCGGTGCCCGTGCACCGATGGCCGCGGTGGGGCCGCGCTGGTCGTACGCGGTGGGTGGGCTCGCGCTGACCGTGCTCGGGCCGTACGAGCCGTTGCACGGCACCAACTCGGACCCGAACAACAACTCCCTGGTGCTGCGCGCCCGGCTCGACGGCCGCACAGTGCTGCTGCCCGGTGACGCCGAGACCGAGGAGCAGCAGGTTCTGCTCAACCATCTCGGACCGGCGGCGGTACGCGCGGACGTGCTCAAGGTGGCACACCACGGCTCGGCGTACCAGTTGCCGGAGTTCCTCGACGCTGTCGACCCCGCCGTGGGTCTCGTGTCGGTCGGGGCCGGCAACGTCTACGGACACCCGAACCCCTCCCTGCTCGCACGGCTGAGCCGGGGCGGGACGCGGATCCTGCGTACCGATCAGGGCGGTGACCTCGCCGCCGTCAACACCGGCTCGGGCCTCGCGGTCGTGGCTCGCGGCGACCCGCCGCAATGACCTGTCACGTCCGGTGGCGCGCCTTCGTCCTCATGACAACGACGAACGTAGGGAGTACGAGCATGAAGGTCGCAGTGGCCGGCGGCACGGGTCTGACCGGCCGCCACGTCGTCCAGGCGCTCAAGGACGCCGATCACGAGCCGATGGTGCTGGCCCGGTCGGCCGGCGTTGACCTCGTCACCGGTGCCGGGCTCGACGCGGCGCTTGCCGGGGCCGACGCCACCATCGACGTGAGCAACGTGACGACGCTGAAGCGCGCCGAGGCGGTCGGCTTCTTCGAGCAAGCCGGGCGTCACCTGCTCGACGCAGCCGCGCGGGCCGGGGTACGGCATCACGTCGCCCTGTCCATCGTCGGCATCGATCGTGTGCACACGGGCTACTACCAGGGCAAACTGCGCCAGGAGGAGATCATCAGGGGTGGCTCGGTGCCATGGACCGTGCTCCGGGCGACCCAGTTCCACGAGTTCGCCGAGCAGATCCTCGAGCGGATGCCCGGACCCGTCGCCCTGGTGCCCCGCCTGACCGTGCAGCCCATCGCCGTACGGGAGGTTGCCGAGGCCCTCGTCGACCTGGTCGGCGGCGCACCGCAGCAGGCCGCGCCCGATCTGGCCGGGCCGCGGGTGGAGTCACTGGCCGACATGGCGCGGCGGCTGGTCCGGGCCGGCGTCGTCCGCCGGCGTGCCGTGGTGCCGCTGTGGCTGCCCGGGCCCATGGCACGCGGAGGGCTGCTGCCCACCGGTCCCGGCCCGCGGGGCACCCAGACCTTCGAGCAGTGGCTGGCCGAGCGTCGTGGGTGACGGTTCGCGCGGCGTTCACCCCGCGGCCGGACCCAGGAACATCGGTGATCATCAACTTCGTCGTAAGGTCCCCGTATGTCGACGTCTCGTGTTCGTGCAGTGCTCGCCGGGGTCGTGAGAGCGGTCCTGGTCGTGACGCTGACGCCAGTCGTGGCGGCCGCCGCCACGCCCGCCGTGGTGCCGCTGGTCGACGATCCGGCGAGCTACGTGGATCCGTTCATCGGGACCACCCGCGGCGGTAACACGTGGCCCGGCGCGACCCGGCCGTTCGGCATGATCGCCTGGAGCCCGACCAGCACCAACGGCGACCAGACCAGCACCGGCGCGGCCAACGGCTACGAGTACAACGTCACCAAGGTGCGTGGCTTCAGCCTGACCCACGTCAACGGCGCGGGCTGCAACCCGGGGGCCGCCGGGGACGTGCCGATCATGCCGTACGTGGGCGACGTCACCACCTCACCCACCGCGGACACCCGTGACCAGCAGTACGTCTCGACGTTCGCGCATGCCAACGAGTCCGCCGGCCCCGGCCGGTACACCGTCGGGCTCGACAACGGCGTACGGACCGACCTCGCCGTCAGCACCCGGGGCGGCGTCGGCGACTTCACCTTCCCCACCGGCTCGGCCGCCAACCTGCTGTTCCGCACGTCCAACTCGCTCAACGGCAGCGAGGACGCCGAGATCACCATCGACGCCGGCCGCCGTACGGTCACCGGGTCGGTGCTCACCGGCGGCTTCTGCGGCCGCCGGGGCAACGGCGGCGGGGCGACCAACCCGAACCGCCGGTCGTACTACCGGCTCTACTTCAGCGCGGTCTTCGACCGTGACTTCGCCCGCACCGGGACCTGGCAGAACGCGACCGTCACCCCGGGCGGCACCACGGCCACCGGGGGAGAGGGCTACCTCACCGGCGCGGACCGGGCCGGCAAGGGCTCCGGCGGCTGGGTGGGCTTCGACACGGCCGCCGGCGGGGCGGTGCGGATGCGGGTCGGCATCTCGTACGTGAGCCTGGCCGGCGCCGCCGCCAACCGGGAGGCCGAGGTCCCCGCCACCGCGACCGTCGACTCCGTGGCCGCGGCTACCCGCGACGCCTGGAACACCGAGCTCAGACGCATCCGGGTCGGTGGCGGCACCGAGGCGAGGACGAAGGCCTTCTACACCGCGGTCTACCACTCGCTGATGCAACCGCAGACGATGAACGACCTGGACGGCCGCTACCTCGGCGCCGACCGGCAGATCCACAGCATCCGGGCCGGCCAGCGGGCGGCGTACGGCACGTTCTCCGGCTGGGACCAGTACCGGGCGCAGATCCAGTTCCTCGCCCTGCTGCGGCCCGACGTGGCCGGGGACATGGCCCAGTCGATGCTGGACTTCGCCGCCCAGAACAACGGCATCTGGGACCGCTGGCTGCATCTCGGCGCGCCGACGCACGTCATGACCGGCGATCCGGCCGCGCCGACGCTGGCCACGTACTACGCCATGGGCGTCCGCAACTTCGATGCCCGGGCGGCGCTCGACTCGCTCGTCCGGCAGGCGACCGTGCAGAATCCGGACGCCCTCTCCGATGCCGGTTGCCCCGGTCAGTGCCTGGGGCAGCGGCCGACGCTCAACACGTACCTGGCGCTGAAGTACGCGGCCAACGACATCTGCCACTGCTGGGGTGGCGCCGCGGAGACCCTGGAGAACTCGCTGGCCGACTTCTCCCTGGCGATGTGGGCGCGACGGGCCGGGCGTAACGACCTGTACCGGCAGCTGCTGCCGCGCGGCGACTACTGGAAGAACACGTACAACCCGGCCGTCGGGTATCAGGCGGCGCGGCGGGCCGACGGCAGCTGGCAGAGCGGCTTCACGCCGTCGACGGATGTGGGCTTCGCGCAGGGGTCCAGTGCCACGTACACGTGGATGGTGCCGCAGGACGTGTCCGGGCTGGCGGCGCTGATGGGTGGGCGTACGGCGGCGGCGACCCGGCTGGACGGGCTCTTCCACGACGAGAACGGCAACTGGGCGGTGCTCGGCGGCAACGCGTTGCGCTACGACCCGACCAACGAGCCGGGCATCCATGTGCCGTGGATGTACAACGGGCTCGGCCAGCCGTGGAAGACCCAGGAGACGGTGCGGCAGATCGTCGACACCGCGTACGGGACGGGTCCGGCGGGCCTGCCCGGCAACGACGACCTGGGCACGATGAGCGCCTGGTACGCGTTCGCCGCGATCGGCATGTTCCCGCAGGTTCCCGGCCGGGCGGAGATGCTCCTGGGCAGCCCGGTGTTCACCCGCGTCGTGATCGAGCGCAGTAACGGCGTCCGCCTCACGGTCAACGCGAACTCCGCGGACCCGTACGTCCTGGGAGCCGAGCTGAACGGCTCGACGCTGTGCCGCTCCTGGCTCCCGGAATCGTTCGTCCAGACCGGCGGCACGGTGACCTTCACGCTGGCGACCACTCCGGACAAGACCTGGGCAACCGCGTCCGCCGACCTCCCGCGGGACCACTGACGGCCGGCCCGGCCGTCGATCATCACAACGACACGCCCGGATTAAGCCGAGCGTTCCCTTCGACCCCGGGCGATCGGTTCGGATGTGGGTGGGATCACCTTCGACCGGCGAGCCAGACATTCAGCCTGATCGAGAACCATTACGGCCGCGACCGCATGGCGGATCACCGATATGTCGGGTTTCGCGTTCATCGGTCACCGGGCTGCGCGCAGGAGTGAGTCGTGCGGAAGCGTCAGACCTTCGTGCGAAGATTTCCGACGTGAACACCGCGTCCCCGGCACCGTTGCTGCTCGTCCAAGGCGACGAGGAGTTGCTCGCCGCCCGGGCGATCGCCGCCGCGGTCGCCGCCGCGCGGGCCGACGAGCCCGGCGCCGACGTCCGCGAATACGAGGCCGGTGCCCTCAGCGCCGGTGAGGTCGCCGAGATGCTCAGCCCGTCGCTGTTCGGCGGGCGCCGTGTCCTGGTCGTCCGCAGCGGGCAGGACGCGCGCAAAGACCTCGTCACCGCGCTGCTGGCCTACGCCAAGAATCCGGACCCCGACGTCTCACTGATCGTCTCCCACGTGGGCGGGGCCAAGGGCAAGGCGTTCGCCGACGGGTTGCGGGCCGCCGGCGCGACCGTCGTCGCCGTCGCCAAGCTCAAGGGGGAGCGCGAGCGGATCGCGTTCGTGCGCGACGAGTTCCGGCGCAACGGTGGCCGGTGCGACGAGGCCGCCGCGTCCGCGCTGCTGGCGGCGGTCGGCACCGACCTGCGGGAGATCGCCGCAGCCTGCTCGCAACTGCTCGCCGACACCGACGGCAAGATCACCGCGGCCGTCGTCTCCCGCTACTACAAGGGCCGGGCCGAGGTCAGCGGCTTCGCGGTCGCCGACGCCGCCATGGTCGGAGACGTCCCGGGTGCGCTCGAGGCGCTGCGCTGGGCCCTGCACGTGGGTGTCGACCCGGTGCCGATCGCCGACGCGATCGCCGACGGTGTGCGCACGGTCGCCCGGGTCGCTTCGGCCGGTCGCGGCAACCCGTACCAGATGGCCAGCTCGCTCGGCATGCCCGCGTGGAAGATCCAGAAGGCCCAGGAGCGTAGCCGCGGCTGGACCCCGGAGGGCCTGGTCGACGCGATGCGCGCCGCGGCCGATTGCAACGCTGCGGTCAAGGGCGGGGCCGAGGACCGGGGGTACGCGCTGGAGTGTGCCGTCTTCGCCGTCGCCGCCGCTCGCAACTCCGGTGGCGCCCGATGACCCGGTCGCGCCGGGCCGGGCTGTCCCGCGACGAGGCCCGCCAGCAGCCGCTCTACGCCCGCATGCTCGGCCTGCAATATCTCGCGCCCGGCGGCTTCCTCTGCTTCGTGTTCCTGGAGGGCGCCGTCGCGCTGGGCATCCTGCTGGCGCTCGCCGAGCTGGTCAGCTGGTGGGGCGTGCTGGCGCTGCCGCTGACCGTCGCGGCCATGGTCAAGCTCAACGACGTGGTCGCCGGCGCGCTGATCCGTCCCGCAACCATCCGCCCGCCGGTTGCCGTGGTTCGTGCTTCCGCGGCCTCACCGGGAGCGGCGACAGTGCGCTTGTCGCCCGCGGTCATTGCTCAGGTCAGCTCGGCCACGCCGGTGAGCGGTCCGCCGGCGCTGCGTCCGGCCATCATCCGGAGCGCCACCGCCGACGCGGTTTCCGGGATGCCCGGCAGGGTCGCCGGTATTCCCGACGCGGCCGCCAGGATGCCCGACGAGGACCGGGGGATGATCGGCGAGGACCGCTGGGCCCCGGCGGCGATGGACGCGAGCGCCCTGAACGGCCCGCCGGTCACCCGGCAGTGGACCGAAGACCTGGACGACAGCCAGCAGCGTGCCCGACAGTCGGCCGCCCGCCGCTACGAGTAGGCGGTCCGACCGCTTCCAGCTGGTCGCGGATACAACTCAGGCACCGCTGAACCCGGAGGTTCGGCGGTGCCCAGAGGTGTGTGACGCTGAAACCGGCCTGCGGTCAGGCAGACAGCGAGGCGATCCGCTTGGCGATGGCCGACTTGCGGTTCGCCGCCTGGTTCTTGTGAATGACGCCCTTGCTCGCGGCCTTGTCGAGCTGACGCGAGGCGTCACGCAGCAGCGCGGTAGCCGTCTCGGTGTTGCCGGCCACGCTCGCCTCGTTCAGCTTGCGGATCACGGTCTTCAGCGACGACTTGACCGACTTGTTGCGCAGCCTGGCCTTCTCGTTCTGCCGGTTGCGCTTGATCTGGGACTTGATGTTCGCCACGCGACAGCCTTGTCCTGACTAGTTCGGATGATGTACTCGGACGGTGGCGACGCAGCAAACAGCAACGTCACCACACGCGACGAACTAATGTATCAGGCCCGCTTCGCGCCGCCCAAATCGCTCGGCTGCCCGGCCGGCCCACGGCTCACTCCGGTGGCACCCAGCCGCGGCGCTCGGCCAACCAGGCCAGGGCCTGCTCGCCGCTGAACCGCTGGTGCTGCCGGCTGTGCGGCGAGGCGCTGCTGGGACCACGGGCCGCGCTGGTCAGCCAGTATCCGCCGAGCGCGGCCAGGGCACCGTCGACGCCCTCCGCCGGTGGCTGCCACGGCTCCAGGGCGGCATCCACGTCGAGGGCGCTCGCGTACGCCGTGACCAGCAACGTCACCGTGTCGAACCACGGTGCGCCGAGGCAGGGCCAGGTCCAGTCGCAGAGCCACGCTGCGCCGTACGCGTCCACCAGAACGTTGTCCACCCGCAGGTCGCCGTGCAGCATGCCGGGGCCCGCGACCAGCTCCGGCAGCCCGCGCTCCAGCGCGGCCAGCTCGCCCAGCCGGCCGGGCACCCAGTCCGGCGCGGGCGGCAGCGGCGCCCGGCCCGCCGCGATCTCGGACCACCACGACAACTCGTCACGCACGATGTCGCCGAGCCGTGGCAGGCCCAGCGCGAGCAGCCCCGGGCCGGGCCGGCTCAACGCCACCGCCGACGCCTGCCAGGCCGCCAGCGCCGCGCTCAGGTCACCAGGCGCCCACGGCAGCTCCGGCACGTGCCCTGCGATCGCCTCCAGGCACAGCACGAAATGCCCCTCGGCCACGAGCGTCCACCGCGGGCGGGCGGCCGGCACCTCCGCCGGCAGCGCGGCTGTGACGGCCGCCTCACGCGCGTACCAATCGGCGATCGGCTCCGTCGCCGGCGCGGCCTTGACGAAGACCCGATCCCCGGCCGCCGTCGTCAGCACGGCCGCGAAAGCCCTGGTGAAACCTCCGCCCGCGGCGGCCGCGGCCACGACCGGCGAACCGAGCCGCAAGCTGATCGCTTCCCGCAAGGCCGCCGGAAGATCCTCCCAATCCGGACGTACGGCAGTAGCGCCGTAAGCGACCTCGGGCAATGTGACGGCGCGCATGCCCCCATCCTGCCTCCCCGGTTTTGTCGTACCCGGCTGGCAGGCTGTGCCCATGAGAACGGACGACTTCTGGGCGGTCATCGACCGGGCTACCGCCGACCGGCCGGGCTCGCCCGACGAGGTGGCCAAGCGGGCCACCGCCGAGCTGGTGGGGCGCGACCCGGCCGAGATCGTGGCGTGGGGGCGCCACCTCGACAAGGTGATGAACGCCTCGGGCAAGGAAGACCTCTGGGCGGCGGCCTACCTGATCAACGGTGGGTGCTCCGAGGACGGCTTCGACAACTTCCGCGGCTGGCTGATCGCGAACGGGCGGGATGTCGTCGCCCGGGCGGTGCGTGAGCCCGATTCGCTGGCTGATCTGCCGGCGGTGCGGGCGGCGGCTTCGACGGGGGCGGTGTTCGAGGCCGAGGAGGTGCTGGGCATCGCCGAGGCAGCCCACCGGGAGGCCACCGGCGACGAGCTGCCGCCGAGCGAGACGGCCAGGACCCGGCCGGATCCGGCGATGCTGTGGGACTTCGACAACGAGGAGGAGATGCAGAAGCGGCTCCCCCGGTTGTCGGCCCTGTTCCTCGAGCCGCCGGACTGATCCGCCCGCTGCCCAGGGGGCGGGAAACGAGGTCGAACGGGGTGGTCGGGGTCGGGCAGGATCGGGCGCATGGATGTTCATCAGCAGGAGACGGCCCCGGTGGGGGAGCAACGGTCGATGCGCGGCACGGTCGCGTCGGTGAGCTGCAACGACGTCTACTCGTTCAGCAAGCCGGTCCGCGACGAGATCGTGCTGATCGCCGGGCTGGGTGTGGCGGGTGATGTACATGCCGGGCTGACGGTCCGGCACCGCAGCCGGGTGGCGGTGGACCCGGACCAGCCGAACCTTCGCCAGGTGCATCTGATCCGCGCCGAGCTGCACGACGAGGTGAACGAGGACGGCTACGACGTCCCGGCCGGTAGCCTGGGGGAGAACGTCACCACGACCGGCATCGACCTGCTCGCGCTCCCGGTGGGCACGGTGCTGCGCTTCGGCCCGGCCCCCGCTCCGGGCGCAGAACGCTCACCGGCGGCCGATGTCGCTCCCGCACCGAGTTCCGGAGCGGAGGGCTCGCCTGCCGCCGCGGCTCTCCCACCGGCCGGCGGAGCGGAACGCTCACCGGCCGCGGAGGCCGACCTCGCTGGTCCGCCGGACGGTGCCGCCGCTGTGGTGGCTGCCGCCGCGCACGCCACCCTCGACGCGTCCACCGCCGAGGCCGTAGCCGCTCTCGCTGCCCGCATCCAGGCCGAGCCGCCCGCCGGGCCGATCACCGAGCACGATCCGGCCGCCCGCGACAACGGGCACACCGGAGCCGAAGGCACACCCGACCCGCGTCCGGCGATCGTCATCACCGGACTGCGCAACCCCTGCCAGCAGATCAACAACTACCGTCCCGGCCTGCTCAAACGCGTACTCGGGCGGGAGCCGGACGGCTCGTTGAGCCGGCGGGCGGGCGTCATGGCCGTGGTCCTGCGGGGCGGCCCGGTCCGGCCCGGCGCCGAGATCCACGTCGAGCTTCCGCCGGAGCCGCACCGGCCGCTCGACCGGGTGTGAGCCGGGCGTCCCGCGCGGCGTGGGACGATAGACGTTGCCGGTGCGTTCATCGGCAGCCAGCCCGCTTGAAGAGAACGGACGATCGTGCCTGGACCGCTCGACCCCGGCGTGAACATCATCGGAGCGACCGATCCCGGTCGGATCCGCAACTTCTGCATCATCGCGCACATCGACCACGGGAAGTCGACGCTGGCCGACCGGATGCTGCAGATCACCGGCGTGGTCGACCCGCGGCAGATGCGCGCCCAGTATCTCGACCGGATGGACATCGAGCGCGAGCGCGGCATCACGATCAAGAGCCAGGCCGTGCGCATGCCGTGGGTCGTCCGCGAGGGCGACCGCACCGGCGACACCGCCGTGCTCAACATGATCGACACGCCGGGCCACGTCGACTTCACCTATGAGGTCTCCCGCAGCCTTGCCGCCTGTGAGGGCGCGGTCCTGCTGGTCGACGCCGCTCAGGGCATCGAGGCGCAGACCCTCGCCAACCTGTACCTGGCGATGGAGAACGACCTGCACATCATCCCGGTGCTCAACAAGATCGACCTGCCGGCCGCGCAGCCGGAGAAGTACGCCGAGGAGCTGGCCAAACTCATCGGCTGCGAGCCCGACGACGTGCTGCGGGTCTCCGGCAAGACCGGCGTCGGCGTCCCGCACCTGCTCGACGAGGTCGTCCGCCAGTTCCAGCCGCCGGTCGGCGACGCCGACGCCCCGGCCCGCGCGATGATCTTCGACTCGGTCTACGACGTCTACCGCGGCGTGGTCACCTACGTCCGGGTCATCGACGGGCGTATCGAGGCCCGGGACAAGATCAAGATGATGTCCACCGGCACCGTGCACGAGCTCCTGGAGATCGGGGTCGTCTCGCCCGAGATGGAGAAGGCCGGCGCGCTCGGCGTGGGCGAGGTCGGCTACATGATCACCGGCGTGAAGGATGTCCGCCAGTCCCGTGTCGGCGACACCGTCACCAACAACCAACGGCCGGCCACCGAGCCGCTCGGCGGCTACTCCGACCCCAAGCCGATGGTCTACTCCGGCCTGTATCCCATCGACGGCTCGGACTACCCGGCGCTGCGCGACGCCCTCGACAAGCTGCAGCTCAACGACGCCTCGCTGACCTACGAGCCGGAGACGAGCACCGCGCTCGGGTTCGGCTTCCGGTGCGGCTTCCTCGGTCTGCTGCACCTGGAGATCATCGGCGAGCGGCTCGAACGCGAGTTCAACCTCGACCTGATCTCCACCGCGCCGAACGTGGTCTACCGCGTCTTCACCGAGGACGCCGCCGAGTTCGTCGTCACGAACCCGAGCGAGTTCCCGGACGGCAAGATCGCCGAGATCCACGAGCCGGTGGTCCGGGCCACCGTCCTGGTCCCCAACGACTACGTCGGCGCCGTCATGGAGCTGTGCCAGAGCCGCCGCGGCCAGCTGCTCGGCATGGAGTACCTGTCCACCGAACGGGTCGAGCTGCGCTACACCCTGCCGCTGGGCGAGATCATCTTCGACTTCTTCGACCAGCTGAAGTCCAAGACCAAGGGTTACGCGTCGCTGGACTACGAGCCCTCGGGCGAGCAGGCGGCGGAGCTGGTCAAGGTCGACATCCTGCTGCACGGCGAGCCGGTGGACGCGTTCAGCGCGATCGTGCACAAGGACAAGGCGTACAACTACGGCGTCACGATCGCGGCCAAGCTGCAGAAACTCATCCCGCGGCAGCAGTTCGAGGTGCCGATCCAGGCCGCCATCGGCAGCCGCATCATCGCCCGCGAGACCATCCGCGCCATCCGCAAGGACGTGCTCGCCAAGTGCTACGGCGGTGACATCAGCCGCAAGCGCAAGCTGCTCGAGAAGCAGAAGGAAGGCAAGAAGCGGATGAAGATGGTCGGCCGCGTCGAGGTCCCCCAGGAGGCCTTCATCGCCGCGCTGTCGACCTCCGACTCGGTCGACAGCAAAACAAACAAAAAATAGGGCGGTTTGGTTTTCCGGCCGGTCGGGAACTGTGGGGTCAGACGAACGCAACAAACTGTTCTACCCCCCAAGGAGACCTTCAATGACCGTCACCGGCATCATCACCGCGCTCATCGTCGGCCTGATCATCGGCGCCCTCGGCCGCCTGGTCGTACCCGGCAAGCAGAACATCCCGATCTGGCTGACCATGGTCATCGGTGTCGTGGCCGCCCTGCTGGGTACGGTCATCGCCCGGGCCTTCGGCGTGGACAACACCGGCGGCATCGACTGGATCGAGCTGCTGTTCCAGGTCCTGCTCGCCGCCATCGGTGTGGCGCTGGTCGTCGGCATCCTCGGCCGCCGCGGCGTCACCCGCTGAATGCGGATCAGCTGAGGCTGAACCGAACAGCTCCCCAGGAACGCCGGACCGCGAGGTCCGGCGTTCCTGCATTTCCGTTCCCTCCGCAGCCGCTCAGGGTTGCCGACGCTCGGCCACCGGCGAGCTGGAGCGGTGCGGGCCGGAGAGGCGCAGATCACAACGCACAAGATCAAGGGCAAGGTCCGGTCGTAGGTCCGTGCGTGGTGCTGACCGTCGCTCACGCCGAGACCGGTCGCTTCGCTCCCTGCCATGTCCGTGCTTGGTCACCCTCCGCGCGTTGCGCGCGCACTCAGGCTTCGCCCTCAACCTCGGGCTCGTCCCCAAGTCCAGGTCGCCTCCACCTAGGTTCACCATCCAGCTGCCCCGCGGTTTCAGCCGGCCTTGTGGGGTGCCGCAAGCCCGATCCGCGGATGTACCGCGCCGGCAGTGACGCATGAGCTTGTCGGCGCGGCCGTCCGGCTCGGCTATCAAGAGGTCACGATGGTTCGGGATCCTGACGAGGCCGAACTGCCCGGCACGCGGTGGATCGCCTCACTGCGCGAGCTGCTTCAGTAGCGGAACTTGTGTTGCGCGCTGCGGCGGTTCACCCAGGCCGGGAGTTCGTCCACGTTTTCCAGGTGCGGCACCTGCTCCACCGGGTCCTGCGGCTTCGTCACCTTGCGCATCGTCACCACGTAGCCCTGGACCAGGCGGTCCTCCCGCAGATCCCGGTACGTCGCCTCGACCATCACCTGGGTCTCGTCCGCCCGTTGCAGAGCGCAGTAGACCACCCCGTCGCCCTCGTCGCGGAGGGCTCGGCGGATCTGGCCCCGGTCGTCCGGGTGCACCAGGTCCGGCAGCTTCGCGAACGGGGGGAGCTCCTTCTCACCGATCAGTTCGTGCAGGGCCGGGCTCGCGTACCGGATCTGCTGGTCCTCGTCGATCACCAGCATGATGTCCGCGGTGTTGCGGATCACCGCCCTGAGATAGAGGTCGCTGTCGCGGCGGCCCACCGCCTCCACCAGGGAGATCCGGTCCAGGGCCAGCGCCGCCTGGCCGGCCAGGACCTCCAGGGCGTCGCGGCTCACCGTCAGCATGTCCTTGCGGCCGGCCAGCACCAGCGCGCCGCCGCTCGGGCGGGCCACCGCCAGCGGCTCCAGCCACAGCGGACAGACCAGCGTCCCGTCGGCCGGGTTCGTTCCCGGCGTCTTCTCGTCGTCCAGCCACCAGCTGCGCGGGCGGGGATTCGTCGCCGCCGCCGGCAGAGCCTGCAGGGTGAGCTGGCGGTCGTCGGTGGCGAAGACGATGCGCTGCACGTCGTGCGGTGGCAGCAGCTGGGTCACCGCCGTGCGGACCGCCTCGTCGACCGCGGCGTCGTCGGCCGCCGCGACCAGCGCCGCGCTCGCCTCCCGCAGCACGCGTTCGCGGGTCAGGGCCTGGCTGTTCTGGGTCACGGAGTCGGCCAGCCGGGTGAAGGCCAGCACCACCGTCAGCGCTCCCGCCACCGCGATCACCACACCGTCACGGATCTCGCCCTGCAGCGCCTGGATGAGCAGCACCAACGGCGGGGTGACCACGGACACGCCCAGCAGAGTCGCCCAGCGGCCCTGCCACGGCTTCGGCCGCAACGGCAGCGGCGTCGTCAGCTGGACCATCGACGGGTGCAGCGCCGCGCCGCCCCAGGCCAGGTAGAGGAGCATGTAGCCGGCCTCGGACCAGTGACTCGGGGCCAGCGAGTACGCGATGTCGCTGGCCAGGATGCCCAGCGCGCCGACGCCCAGCAGCACCGCCGACCAGTTGAACCACACCGCCACGACCAGCCGGGTGCAGATGCCGACCAGCAGCAGGGCGCCGAGCATGTCCTCCGGTGCTATCCCGCCCAGCCAGCTGCTGCCACTGATCAGGAACACCCAGATCACCAGCAGCACCGCGCAGGCGAAAGCCACCAGGTCGATCACCCGGGCCCGGTCCATCAGGATCGCGCCGGCCCGGGTCAGCTGCAGCAGCGACAACGCCACCAGGGCGAACATGGCCAGGTAGGCGATGTCGGCGGCAGCGTACTCGTGCAGGGCGTGCAGGATGTCGCCGATGGCCACGGCGACGACCGAAGCCGCCAGCAGCAGCCAGGGCCCGATCCGGGCAGGCTTGTGCCGGCAGATTCCGACGATGATCGCGGCGACGCCGACGGCTCCCAGATGGATCCACTCGATGGCTTGGAGCACGACTAACTAGTACCAGTCCGGTCGCTGTCTGTCCACGTCGATGTATACGCAGCGCTATGACCAGGCAACATCGTGATCGTGACTCTCCGGGGCATGAATAAACGTGAATATGAAGGCTGATCGCCTAGCTGAAGACCTCGGCGATCACGGTGTCGTTGCCCGCGCCCTGGCCGCCGGTTACGGGCTGCCACTTACCCTCGGGTGCGCTCCACTCCCGGTCGGCGAAGCGGACGCGTTCCACGCCGGTGCTGCTGGCGTGCGAGACGAGCCAGTGGGCGTACCGCCAGCCGGCGTTGACGTCCTTGACCGCGACGGTCAGGCCGCCGCTCTGGGTCGCCTCGATGGTGTTGAGGCCCTTGCCCCAGTCGAGGCGCATGCCCTCGGCCAGCGCAGCCGCGGCGGTGGCTCCGCGCAGGGCTGGCTCGCCGCTCACCGTGCACTCGACCGCACCGGTGGCCCGGCCGGTCAGGGCCTTGGCGAGCACGGTGGACTCGTCGGCCCACTTCTCGTACGCGTTCGGGTAGGCCGACCGCTGCACCTTCTGCGCCGCGTCGGTGATCCGCATCTTCTGCCAGCCCTTGACCTTCTTGAGGGCCGAGTAGAACTTGCCCGCCGCGTACCTCGGGTCCTGGATCTTCTCCGGCGTGCCCCAGCCCTGGCTGGGACGCTGCTGGAACAGCCCGACCGAGTCGCGGTCGCCGGTGTCGAGATTCTCCAGCTTGGACTCCTGGAACGCGGTCGCCAGCGCGATGATCACGGCCCGCTCGGGCATCTTGCGCCGCAGGCCGACCGCGGTGATCGTGGCCGCGTTGGCCATCTGCACGAGGTCCAGCGCGACCTCGCCGTCGGCCCGGACGATGCATTCCGGGCCGAGCTGCGGCAGCTTGATCTTGCCGCCGACGGAGTTGACGGCCACGACCACGCCGAGGGCGCCGAGGAGCGCGAGCAGAACGACCACGACTACTGGCTTTCTCCGCACGCACACTCCCTCCGTCGGGGGACAAGGGTAATCAACGAGTGCCCGTCTCCTGCGTCGCCGGCACCCAGGAGGCCGGGCGCTTCTCGCGGAAGGCCGCGACGCCCTCGCGGCCCTCGGCCGATCGGAAATAGCCGGCCGAGCGCTCCGACAGCTCGGCCAGGTCGGCGCGCACGGTCTCGGCCGGCCGGCGGCGCAGCAACTGCTTGGTGCCGGCCAGGGCCAGCGGGCCACCCCGGACCAGAGACTGCGTGTACGCGGTGACGGCCGCGTCCAGCTCCTCCGCCTCGACAGCCGCCGTGACCAGCCCGATCTCGGCCGCGCGCGTCCCGTCGAAGACGTCGCCGGTGAGATAGAGCTCGGCCGCGGCCCGGGGCGCCAGCCGGGGCAGCACGGTGGCGCTGATCACTGCCGGGATCACGCCCAGCCGTACCTCGGAGAACGCGAACGTCGCCGTCCGGGCGCACACCGCGATGTCCGCCGCAGCGATCAGGCCCAGTCCGCCCGCGCGGGCCGGACCGGCGATCCGGGCCAGCACCGGCTTCGGGAACTCCCAGATCGCGGCGAGCACGTCGGCCAGCAGCTCGGCCGGGATCCGGCCGGTCTCGCGGGCCTCGGCGGTCTCCTTCAGGTCGGCCCCCGAGCAGAAGACCGGGCCGGTGTGCGAGATCACCACCGCCCGGACCGCCGGGTCGGTCAGCGCGGCGCCGAGCGCCGCCAGCAACTCGCTCATGAGCAGCGAGGAGAGCGCATTACGGTTCGCCGGGCTGTCCAGCGTCACGGTGGTCACCCCGGCTGCGGTGACGGTACGGACCAACTCCATGCCGGAACCCTAACGGTGTACGTGCACACTTGACGGATGCCTGGTCCCGCGCCCGAGGGCGAGCCCGTACCGAGTGACGGCTCGCTGCCCGACAGTGCCCTGCGCGATGTCGGCGGACGCGGTTTCGGGGTCTACGTCCACGTCCCCTTCTGCGCCAGCCGGTGCGGGTACTGCGACTTCAACACGTACACGGCCAGCGAGCTGGGCGGGGGCGCCAGCCGGGAGGGCTACGCCGACGCGGTCCTGGCCGAGCTCAAGCTGGCCGCCTCGGTCACCGGCGCGCGCGTCGACACCGTCTTCGTCGGCGGCGGCACGCCGACCCTGCTCGACCCGGGCGACCTGGGCCGGATCCTCGAGGGCATCGACCGCACCTGGGGGCTGGCGGCCGACGCGGAGATCACCACCGAGGCCAATCCCGAGTCGGTGACCCCGCAGTCGCTGCAGGCGCTGCGCAAGGCCGGATACACCCGGATCTCACTGGGCATGCAGTCCGCCGCCCCGGTCGTGCTGCGCACCCTGGAACGCCGGCACACCGCCGGGCGGGCACCGCAGGCCGCGATCGAGGCCCGGGAGGCCGGCTTCGACCACGTCAACCTGGACCTGATCTACGGGACGCCGGGGGAGACGCCCGAGGACTTCGCCCGTTCGCTGGCCGCGGTGCTCGACGCCGGGGTGGACCACGTCAGCGCGTACTCGCTGATCGTGGAGGACGGGACGCGGATGGCGGCCCGGATGCGCCGCGGCGAGCTGCCGTACCCGGAGGACGACGTGGCCGCGGACCGCTACCTGGCCGCGGAGGCGGCGCTGGGCGGGGCGGGTTTCTCCTGGTACGAGGTGTCGAACTGGGCGACGACGCCGGACGCCCGCTGCCGGCACAACCTCTTGTACTGGACCGGTGGGGACTGGTGGGGGCTCGGGCCGGGCGCGCACAGCCATGTCGGCGGGGTGCGCTGGTGGAACGTCAAGCACCCGGCCGCGTACGCGAAGCGGGTGGAAGCGGGCCTGTCGCCCGGGCAGGGCCGGGAGATCCTGACCGATGCGGACCGCCACGTCGAGGACGTGATGTTGCGCGTACGGCTGCGCGACGGCCTGCCGCTGACCGCGCTGGACGCGACCGGGCTGACCGGCGCGGCCGGGGCGCTGGCCGACGGCCTGCTGGACCCGGCGGCGTACGAGGCCGGCCGGGTGGTCCTCACCCTGCGCGGCCGGCTGCTGGCCGACGCCGTGATCCGCGACCTGCTGCCGTGACGCCGATGGCGCCGGGCCGGAGCCCGGCGCCATCGAAGCGCTACTTGATGAGCGAGACCGTCATCGGGTAGTTGTACGGCTCGTTGTTGTTGGCCTTCACGCCGGCCACGATGCCGAAGATCGTGGCGATCGCCCAGGCCGCGATACCGACGAAGAAGCCGATCACGATGCAGGTCAGCACCCAGCCGACGATGGCGATGATCGACCAGAGGATCTGGAAGTTCAGCGCCTTGACCGCCTCGGCCCGCACGACCGGGGACTGGTTGCCCTTGGCCAGCAGCGCCACCAGCGGGGCGATCCAGCCGGAGCAGCCGCCGCCGAGGAACGCGCCCGCCGCGCCACCGAAGTGGGCGACAAGGATCCAGGTCTTGTCGTCGTTGCCCGGGGCGTAGCCGCCCGGCGGGTAACCACCGGGCTGCTGGCCGTAGGCGCCGGGAGCGCCGTACGGGGTGCCGCCGGGCGGCGGGCCGTAGCCACCGGCACCCGAGCCGGGCGGCGGGCCGTAGCCACCCGCACCGGAGCTCGGCGGCGGGCCGTAGCCACCCGCGCCCGAGCTGGGCGGCGGGCCGTAACCGCCGGCACCCGAGGTGGGCGGTGGGGTGCCGTAGGTCGGCGGCTGCTGCGGGGTGCCGTAGGTCGGCGGCTGCGGGGAGCCGTACGCCGGGGGCGGCGGCGGGGCCGATCCGGGGGTCGGATCGTTACCCGGATATGGGTTGAGCGGCGCGGTGGGATCCGAGGGATTGCCCTCACCGGGCGGACGCGGCGGTTCAGTCATGCGCACACGGTAGGACCGCACGTCGAACGTGGCGAGAGCAACACCCGGGTGACGTCGGAGAATAGACAGTCGGCTAAGTGGCCCAGGCCCGCACGGCTGATCATCGCGCGGCGGGCGCGGGCGACGTAGACTGGCACTCGACTTCGCGGAGTGCCAGCTGAGAGGTGGAGGGGTACGACATGAGTCTCGACGACCGCAAACTCGAAGTACTCCGCGCCATCGTCGAGGACTACGTCGCCACTCAGGAGCCGGTGGGCAGCAAAGCCCTGGTCGAGCGGCATCAGCTGGGCGTCTCACCGGCCACGGTCCGCAACGACATGGCCGTGCTGGAGGAGGAAGGCTACATCCGGCAGCCGCACACCAGTGCCGGCCGGGTGCCCACCGACGCCGGCTACCGGCTCTTCGTCGACCGGCTCTCCCGGGTCAAGGCCCTGAGCCCGGCCGAGCGCCGGGCCATCGAGCGCTTCCTGGTCGGCGCGGTCGACCTCGACGACGTGGTGCACCGCACGGTGCGCCTGCTCGCGCAGCTCACCCGCCAGGTCGCCGTCGTGCAGTATCCGAGCCTGGCCCGCTCCGCGGTGCGCCATCTGGAGCTGGTGCCGATCTCCACCACCCGGATCATGCTGGTGATGATCGCCGACACCGGCCGGGTCGAGCAGCGCCTGGTGGAGCTGCCCGGTCCGACCCCCGGCGACGACGTGCTCGACATGCGCCGCGTGATCAACGCCAAGCTCACCGGGCAGAAGCTGGCCGACACCCCGCCGCTGGTGCAGACGCTGGTCGACGAGTGCGCCCCGGAGAAGCGCACCACGATGGCCTGCGTCGCCTCGGTCCTGCTGGAGACTCTGGTGGAGCGCAGTGAGGAACGCCTCGCTCTGGCGGGCACGGCCAACCTCACCCGCGGCGGCGTGCTGGACTTCCAGGGTTCGCTGCGGCCGGTCCTGGAGGCGCTGGAGGAGGAGGTCATCCTCCTCAAGCTCATCGGTGAGGTGGAGCCGAGCACCACCCGGGTCCGCATCGGCGACGAGAACGAGATCGACAACCTGCGGGCGGCCTCGGTGGTCAGCACGGGCTACGGCCCGGGCGCGACCATCGTCGGTGGGCTCGGCGTGCTGGGGCCGACCCGGATGGATTACCCCGGCACCATCGCCACGGTACGAGCCGTGGCACGCTACGTTGGCGATTTGCTGGCACAAAACTGACGGAACCGCTCAGCGCTGGGCAGACATGAGGACTCGAACCCCTGTGGCCAAGGACTATTACGGAATTCTCGGGATCAGCCGGGAAGCCACCGACGACGAGATCAAGCGCGCTTACCGCAAGCTGGCCCGTCAATACCACCCGGACGTCAATCCCGACCCCGAGGCGCACGAGAAGTTCAAGGACATCAACGCGGCGTACGAGGTGCTCTCGGACGACCAGAAGCGGCAGATCGTCGACCTCGGCGGTGACCCGCTGGCTCCGGGCGGCGGCGGCGCGGGCGGACCGGGTGGCCCCGGCGGGGCGGGCCCGTTCGTCGGGTTCCAGGACATCATGGACGCCTTCTTCGGCACGGCCGCCGGCGGTGGCTCCCGAGGGCCACGGCCGCGCACCCGGCCGGGCGCCGACGCGATCCTGCGCCTGGAGCTCGACCTGGTCGAGACGGCGTTCGGCGTCGAGGCGCCGATCACGGTCGACACCGCGGTCCTGTGCACCCAGTGCTCCGGCGCGGGCACCGCACCCGGCACCCACCTGGCCACCTGTGAGACCTGTGGCGGCCGCGGTGAGGTCCAGTCCGTGCAGCGCACGTTCCTGGGCCAGGTCGTCTCGTCCCGCCCGTGCCAGGTCTGCCAGGGCCACGGCACGGTCATCCCGCAGCCCTGCCCGACCTGCGCCGGCGACGGCCGGATCCGCACCCGCCGCTCGCTGACCGTGAAGATCCCGGCCGGCGTCGAGGACGGCATGCGCATCCGCCTGGCCCAGCAGGGCGAGGTCGGCCCGGGCGGCGGCACGGCCGGCGACCTGTACGTGGAGATCCACGAACGCCCCCACGACGTCTACTCCCGCAAGGGCGACGACCTGCACTGCCGGGTGACGCTGCCGATGACGGCCGCCGCGCTCGGCACCCGGCTGACCATCAAGACGCTGGACAGCGAGGAGAACATCGAGGTCAAGCCGGGCACCCAGCCGGCCTCGACCTTGCGCATCCGGGGCAAGGGCGTGCCGCACCTGCGCGGGCAGGGCCGTGGTGAGCTGTTCGTGCACCTCGACGTCAAGACGCCGACCAAGCTGACCGCCGACCAGGAGCGGATGCTGCGCGACTTCGCCAAGACCCGGGGTGAGGACATCGCCGAGCTGAGCAAGCAGGGCGGTTTCTTCTCCCGCATGCGTGACGCCTTCAACGGGCACTGAGGGACCGGCGGCGTTCGGCTAGCGTGAGCGGGTGTCTGCGCCTCTTTTTCTCGTTGACGACCTGCCCGGTGGTAAGCGGTTCACGCTCGCCGGCGCGGAGGGGCATCATGCCGCCACCGTGCAGCGGCTCCGGGTCGGTGAGGCGCTGCTGCTCGGGGACGGGCGGGGCGGGACGGCCGCCGCCGAGGTGACCGGGGTCGGCCGGGGCAGCATCGACGTCGAGGTCACCGGCCGGGATTTCGCCGCCGCGCCCGATCCGCGGCTGGTGGTGGTGCAGGGCATCGCCAAGGGTGACCGCGGTGAGCTGGCGGTGCAGGCCATGACCGAGATCGGCGTCGACGAGATCGTGCCGTGGGCCGCTTCCCGGTCGGTCGCCCAGTGGCGCGGTGACCGGGGCGTCAAAGCCCGGGAGAAGTGGGTCACCACCACCCGGGAGGCCGCCAAGCAGGCCCGGCGTCCGTGGCTCCCGGTGGTCTCGGGCAGCCCTGACGTCTCCACCAAGAAGGTCTCCGGGCTGCTCTCGGCGGCCGCCGCCTCGTTTGTGCTGCACGAGGAGGCCACCGATCGGCTCAGCCGGGCGAAGCTGCCCGAGGCCGGTGAGATCGTGCTGGTCGTCGGGCCCGAGGGCGGCATCAGCGATCAGGAGCTGGGCTCGTTCGTCGCGGCCGGCGCGCAGCCGGTGCGGCTCGGGGAGTCCGTGCTGCGCACCTCCACCGCCGGGATGGCCGCGCTCGCGGTGCTCTCCGCTCGCCTGGAACGCTGGTGACCGCAGCGGAAGGCGCGCGGTGGAGGCCCGCCCGGCGCGGCCGGGCAACGACCGGATGGTGACGGGTAAGGAAGGTTAGCCTAAGCTTCGCGGCATGGTGCTGACGCGGACGGCCGCTGCGACGCGACCGGGACCGAAGGCCGCACCGGCCGCCGCCGGGCTCGCCGCGACCCAGGCCCGCCGCACCGTCGGCCTGCTGATCTGTCTCGGCGTGCTGGCCCTGGTCGGCCTGCTCAGCATCGCCCTCGGCACGCGCACCATCTCCCCGGGCGCCGTCTGGGACGCGTTCTTCCACTTCACCGACACCGACGACCAGTCGATCGTGCGGGACCTGCGGGTGCCCCGCACGCTCCTCGGGCTGCTGGCCGGCGTCGCCTTCGGACTGTCCGGCGCGGTCATCCAGGCCGTCACCCGCAACCCGCTGGCCGACACCCAGATCCTCGGCATCAACGCCGGGGCCGGGCTGTTCGTGGTGTTCGCGGTCGGGGTGCTCGGCCTGACCAGCCTCAGGCAGTACATGTGGTTCGGGTTCGCCGGGGTCGCGTTCGCGCTCACCCTGGTCTACCTGCTCGGGTCCACCGGGCGTGGCGGGGCCACCCCGATCCGGCTGACCCTGGCCGGGGTCGCCCTGGGCGCGGTCATGGACGGCATCTCCGGCGGTATCCGGCTCGTGCGGCCCCGGGCCTTCGACTACCTGCGGTTCTGGGATGTCGGCTCGCTGGCCGGGCGGCCGCTGGACGTGGCCGCCACGATCCTGCCGTTCGTGCTGGCCGGGACGGTGCTCGCGCTGATCGTCGCGCGCTCGCTGAACGCCGTGGCGCTCGGTGACGATCTCGCCCGTACCCTCGGCGCCCGGATCGGTCGCACCCGGGTCCTGGCCACCGTCTCGGTCATGCTCCTGGCCGGCGCGGCGACCGCCGCGGTCGGGCCGATCGGGTTCGTCGGGCTGATGGTGCCGCACGTGGTGCGCTGGATCGTGGGCCCGGACCAGCGCTGGATCTTCGTCTACACCGTGGTCTGCGGTCCGGTGCTGCTGTTGCTGGCCGACATCGTGGGCCGGCTCGTGGTGCGCCCGGGGGAGTTGCGCGTCGGCGTGGTCACCGCCTTCATCGGCGCGCCCGTGCTCATCTGGTGGGTCCGCCGGGCCCGGGTGAGTGGGCTGTGAGCGTCGACTTCGGCCGCAAGGTCGTGGTGCTGCGCCCGCACCGCAAGGCGTCCGCCCGGGTCCCGCTGCGTCCGGCGCTGGTCTGTGCGGTGCTCGTGCTGGCCGCGCTGGCCGTCGGGGTGCTGACCCTGGGCACCGGTGAGTTCACCCTCACGCCGTCCGAGGTGCTGCGGGCGCTGTCCGGCGAGGGCACCCGGGCCGCCCGGCTGGTGGTCGTCGAGTGGCGGCTGCCGCGGGTGCTGCTGGCGCTGATCATCGGCGCCGCGCTGGGGCTGGCCGGGGCCGTCTTCCAGGCGCTGACCCGCAACCCGCTGGGCAGCCCGGACGTCATCGGCTTCAGCACGGGCGCGTACACCGGGGTGCTGATCGTGACCGTCCTGATCGGCAACGGCTACTACGTGGTGGCGGCCGGTGCGTTGGCCGGTGGGCTGGCCACCGCCGTCGCGGTCTACCTGTTCGCCTTCAAGCGCGGCGTGCAGGGCTTCCGGCTGATCATCGTGGGCATCGCGATCAGCGCCATGCTGGCCTCGGTCAACCAGTGGTTCATCATCAAGGTCGACCTGCAGGCGGCCTTCGCCGCCATGATGTGGGGGCAGGGCAGCCTCAACGGCCTGGGCTGGGCGCAGGTCACCCCGGTGGCGGTCACCGTCGGTGTGCTCTGCCTGCTCCTGATCGGGTACGGCCCCCGCCTGTCCCTGCTGGAGATGGGTGAGGACGCGGCCGCCGCGCTGGGCGTACGGGTGGAACCGGCCCGGCTCGCGTACCTGGTCATCGGGGTTGCCCTCACCGCGGTCGCGACAGCGGCCGCCGGTCCGATCTCCTTCGTCGCGCTGGCCGCCCCGCAGCTCGCCCAGCGCGTCGCCCGCACGCCCGGCATCGCGCTGCTGCCCTCGGCCGCGATGGGCGCCTTCCTGCTGATGGTCAGCGACTTCCTCGCCCAGCGGGCGTTCGCCCCGACCCAGCTGCCGGTCGGTGTCGTGACCGTCTCGGTGGGCGGCATCTACTTCATCTGGCTGCTGGTCCGCCAGGCGCGAGGACAGGGGTCCTGAATGAGCATCGCCGCCCGCGACATCACCATCGGGTACGACCGCCGGACGATCAGCGAGCACCTCGACCTCGAGGTGCCGGAGAGCCGGTTCACCGCGATCATCGGCCCCAACGCCTGCGGCAAGTCCACGTTGCTCCGTGCGCTGGCCCGGCTGCTCCGGCCCAGCGCCGGCGAGGTGCTGCTGGACGGCCGGGACATCCACTCGCGGCCGGCCAAGGAGGTGGCCCGCCGGCTCGGCTTGCTGCCGCAGTCGTCGATCGCCCCGGACGGGATCACGGTCGCCGAGCTGGTCGCCCGCGGCCGGTTCCCGCACCAGAAGCTGATCCGGCAGTGGACGGCCGAGGACGAGGCCGCGGTGGTCGCCGCGATGGCCGCCACCGGGGTGACCGACCTCTCCGGTGAGCTCGTCGACACGCTGTCCGGCGGGCAGCGGCAGCGGGTCTGGGTGGCCATGGTGCTGGCCCAGCAGACGCCGATCGTGCTGCTCGACGAGCCGACCACGTTCCTGGACATCGCCCACCAGATCGAGCTGCTGGAGCTGTGCGTGCGGCTCAACCGCGAGCAGGGCACGACGATGGTCGCGGTGCTGCACGACCTCAACCAGGCCGCCCGGTACGCCGACCACCTGGTGGTGATGAAGGCCGGGGTGATCGTGGCCCAGGGCGACCCGCGCGAGGTCATGACGGCCGGGCTGGTCGAGGACGTCTTCGCGCTGGGCTGCCGGATCATCGACGACCCGGAAACCGGTACGCCGCTGGTGATCCCGCGCTCGAAGGTGACCCAGCGCGTAGGTTAGGCTGTCCTTACTTTCGGCCGACCTGTGGGGAGACGTCGTGTCCAGCAACCCGTTCGACGACGAGAACGGCACCTTCCACGTCCTCGTGAACGACGAGGAGCAGCACTCGCTCTGGCCGTCCTTCAAGGAGATCCCGTCGGGCTGGCGCAGCGTCTTCGGGCCCGCGCCGCGGCAGCAGGCCATCGACTACGTGGACGCCAACTGGACCGACCTGCGCCCCAAGTCGCTGCGCGACAGCATGGCCCAGTGAGCAGGGCCGGCGCTCGGATTCTGCGTCGCACCACCACTCGGAACGCCAAGCGGCTGTGGCTCGGTACCGGCCTCATCGCGGTGCACCAGGCCTGCGAGACGTTCGTCCCGGTCCTGATCGGCGTGGTCATCGACCGGGCCGTCACGCCGGGCGACCTCGGTCAGCTGCTGCTCTGGGTGGGTGTGCTCGCCGTGCAGTTCACGGTGCTGACCACGGCGTACCGCTTCGGCGCGCGGCAGCTCATGGCCGCCATCGCCGAGGAGGGGCACCAGCTGCGCCTGGAGGTGTCGGCCAAGATCCTGCACCCGCGCGGGGTGCGTACCGACCTGCGGGCCGGGGATCTGCTGACGGTGTCCACGAGCGACGCCGACAACACGTCGTACCTGCTGGACTACGTGCCGCGGATCGTCGGTGCCGTCGTCGCCACGGTGATCAGTGCGGTGGTGCTGCTGCTGATCTCCGTACCGCTGGGTCTGGTCGTCCTGGTCGCCACCCCGCTGGTGCTGGTGCTGCTGCAGATCAGCTCGCCGCTGATCACCCGGCGGGTCGCCGACCAGCAGGAGCAGGCCGGCCGGGCCACCTCGCTGGCCACCGACCTGGTCACCGGGCTGCGGCCACTGCGCGGCATCGGCGCGCAGGACGCCGCCGCCGGGAACTACCGGGCGGTCAGCCGCCGCTCGCTGGCGGCGACGCTGCGCGCGTCGCGCACCCAGGGCGGCTACCTGGCCGCCTCGACCGTGCTGAGCACGCTGCTGGCCTGCGGCATCGCCATCCTGGCGGGCTGGTTCGCGCTCACCGGCCGGATCACGGCCGGACAGTTCATCACCGTGATCGGCCTCGCCCAGTTCCTCATCGAGCCGTTCGGGACCCTCGCGGTGGTGCCGAGCTGGATCGCCGAGGCGCGCGCGTCCGCGGACCGGGTCGCCCTGGTCACCGACGCCGGGCTGGTGCTGCCGGAGGGCGCCGACCGGCCCGCCGAGCACCCGTGCGACCTGCGCCTGTCCGGCGTGCGGCACGGCCCGCTCGACGGCCTCGACCTGCACGTGCGGCCGGGGGAGTTCGTCGGCGTGGTGGCCCGCCGCCCCGGCGACGCCGAGGCGTTGGTCAAGCTGCTCAGCGTCCCCGCCGGCTACCAGGGCCGCGTGCTGCTCGGCGGCTCACCGCTGGAGCAGGTCGACCGCGCCCACGCGCGCCGGCTGCTGCTTGTCGAGCCGCACCACACCGACCTGTTCACCGGCACGATCGCCGCCAACGTCGCCGTGCACGCCCAGGGCGAGATCCCGGCCGACGTGCTCAGCGCCGCCGCCGCCGACGAGGTGCTCGACACCCAGCCGGAGCGGCTCGACGCGCTCGTCGCCGAACGCGGCGCCAGCCTCTCCGGCGGCCAGCGCCAGCGGATCGCCCTGGCCCGCGCGCTGCTCGCCCGGCCGCCGGTGCTGGTGCTGCACGACCCGACCACCGCCGTCGACGCGGTCACCGAGCACGCCATCGCGCAGGGCATCCGCGCGCTGCGGCACGGCCCGGCGTCCGGCTTCGCCACCGTCGTCATCACCAGCAGCCCGGCCCTGCTCGCCGCCACCGACCGCATCGTCGTCCTCGGCGACGGCGTGGTGACGGCCGAGGGCGGGCACGAGGAGCTGGGCGCGAGCGACGAGACCTACCGGCAGTTGGTGCTGCGATGACCCAGATCCTGCCCATCGCGACCACCCGGCAGACCCGCGGCTGGCTGGGGGCCGAGCTGCGCGGGCGCCGGGCCGAGGTGACCGGGACGCTGCTGGTCGGCCTGCTCGCGGCCGCGGCCTCGATCGTCCCCGTGTACGCCCTGGGCATGCTCGTCGACCGGGTCCGCGACGGCGCCGGTACGGGGGCGATCGTGTCGATCTCCGTCGTCATCGTCACCGCCGCGCTGATCGGCGGGGGTGCGATCGGGCTGTCCTCGTACCTGATCGGCCGGCTCGGTGCCCGGATGCTCGCCGACCTGCGCGAGAGCACCGTCGCGACCGCGTTGCGCCTGCCGGCCCTGGTGCTGGACCGGGCCGGGCGCGGCGACCTGCTCTCCCGGGTCGGTGCGGACATCGCCGCGATCGGCAAGGCCGTCTCCGACGTGCTGCCGAACGTGATCTCGGCGCTGCTGCTGGGCGTGCTGAGCCTGGTGGCCATGGCCGGCATCGACTGGCGGCTGGGCCTGGCCGGTGCCGTGGCCGTGCCGTTCTACGTGATCGCGCTGCGCTGGTACCTGCCCCGCTCGGCCCCCCGGTACGCCGCGGAGCGCAAGGCGGTCGCCGAGCGGTCGCAGCTGCTGGTGGAGAGCATGCAGGGGTTGCGGACCGTGCACGCGTACCGGCTGGAGCAGCGGCACCTGGCGGACATCGACGCCGCGTCGGCCAAGGCCCGCGACATCGACGTCGGCGTCTTCACGCTGTTCACCCGCTTCGTCGGCCGGGTCAACCGGGCCGAGTTCTTCGGCCTGGCGGCGATCCTGACGGTCGGCTTCTGGCTGGTCCGCGACGGCTCGGTGACCGTCGGCCAGGCCTCGGCCGCCGCGCTGCTGTTCCACCGGCTGTTCAACCCGGTGTCCACACTGCTGTTCACCTTCGACGAGATCCAGGCGGCCGGCGCGAGCCTGTCCCGGCTGGTCGGCGTCGAGACGATGCCGGTCGAGCAGCGGGGCGCGGGCCGGCCGCCGGCAGACGCGGCGCTGACCCTGGACGACGTCAGCTTCAGCTACGACGGCCGCACGCCGGTGCTGAAAAAGGTCAGCCTGCGGCTCGAGCCGGGAGAGCGGGTGGCGCTGGTCGGCTCGACCGGGGCCGGCAAGACCACGGTGGCCTCCATCGCGGCCGGGGTGCTGCGCCCCGACGAAGGGGTGGCACGGGTCGGCGGGGTGCCGGTCGCGGAGCTGCCGGGCGAGACCGTGGCGATCATCAGCCAGGAGACGCACGTCTTCGCCGGACCGCTCATCGAGGACCTGCGGCTGGCCCGCCCTTCGGCCAGCATCGAGGAGGTCTCCGCCGCACTGGACACCGTGGGCGCCCTGCACTGGGCGCTTGCGTTGCCCGAGGGCTTGGACACGCTCGTCGGTGACGGCAGCCACGAGCTGACCGCCGCGCAGGCGCAACAGCTCGCGCTGGCCCGGCTGGTGCTGCTGGACCCCGCGGTCGCGGTGCTGGACGAGGCGACGGCCGAGGCGGGAAGCGCGGGAGCCCGGGCGCTGGAGGAAGCCGCCGCGGCAGCGACGCGGGGCCGGACGGTGCTGATCGTGGCGCACCGGCTCACCCAGGCGGCGTCGGCGGACCGGGTCATCGTGCTGGAGCACGGCGAGATCGTGGAGTCGGGGCCGCACGCTGAGCTGGTCGCTGCCGGCGGACGCTACGCGCAGCTGTGGTCGGCCTGGGAGACGCGCAGCTCGGCTCCGGCGCCTCGCTGAACGGCAGGGCTAGGCGGGACCGGCGGTCTAGGGGAAGGAGACCTCGACGCGCAGGCCGTCGTGGCCGGTGGACGAGGCCGCGATGACGCCGTCGTGGGCCCGGGTGATCGAGCGGGCGATCGACAGTCCGAGGCCGGCCCCGCCGCCCTGGTGGATGCGGGTGGCGGACAGCCGGCGGAACGGCTCGAACAGGGCCGGCACCGCCTCGGCCGGGACGTCGTCACCGGTGTTGGTGACGATCAGCGCCGGGTCGTCGCCGACCTGGACGTCGATGGTGCCGTCCGGGCGGTTGTAGTTCACGGCGTTCTGGACCAGGTTGCTGACCAGGCGTTCCAGCAGCACCTGCTCGCCCAGGACCAGGCGCGGGCGCAAGGTGCTGGTGATCGTGATGCCGGCCTCGGCGGCCCGGGCGCGGTGGGCGTCGATCACCTCCGCGGCGATCAGGTCGAGCCGCAGCGGGGTACGGGACAGCAGGCCGCGGTCGCTCTCGGCCAGGACCAGCAGGCCCTCGATCAGCTGCTCGTTGCGTTCGTTGGTCTCCAGCAGCTGGGCGGCGAGCAGTTCGAGCTGGTCCTCGGTGCGGGCCCGGGCCAGGCCGACCTCGATCAGCGTCCGCTGCACCGCGAGCGGGGTGCGCAGCTCGTGCGAGGCGTCGGCGGCGAACCGGCGCTGGGCCTCGTACCCGACGGCGATGCGGTCCATCATGTCGTCGATCGTGCGGCCGAGCAGCGCCACTTCGTCCCGGCCGGGGCCGGGGCGCAGCCGGTGGCCCAGGTTCTGCGGGCCGACGTTCGCGATCACCGGCACCAGGTCCCGGACCGGGCGCAGGCACCACCGGACCGCCGGGACACACAGGGCCAGCAGGCCGGCGAGGACCAGGAACAGGACGGGTCCGGTCACGACGCTGGGCCGCCGGAAGATCTGCTCGCAGAGGAACGAGGCGTCGGCGTCCGGGGCCCGCAGTCCGCCCATCCCGCACCAGGACACCCCGAACTCCCGCGACAGGGTGAGCACCTGGTCGGCGACCGTCGGGGCGAACTGCGCCGCGACCAGAGCGATCCCGCAGACCAGGAGGATGCGGCGGGCCGCGGAGGGCGACCTCATGGGGCGAGCCGGTAGCCGACCTTGGGCACCGTGTGGATCACCGGCGGGTCGCCGAGCTTGCGGCGCAAGGTCATGACCGTGGTACGGACGGTGTTGGTGAACGGGTCGGCGTTCTCGTCCCACGCCTGCTCGAGCAGGTCCTCGGCGCTGACCACGCGACCGCCCGCGCGCATGAGCACGTGCAGGACGGCGTACTCCTTCGGCGAGAGCGACAGGGTCAGGCCGTCGCGGGCCGCCGTGTGCCGGGTCACGTCCAGCACGATGCCGGCCTGCTCCAGCACCGGGGGCAGCGCCGGGGCCGAGCGCCGGGACAGGGCCTGCAGCCGTGCGACCAGCTCGGCGAACGCGAACGGCTTGGTCAGGTAGTCGTCGGCGCCCAGCCCGAGGCCCTCGACCCGGTCGCGGATCCCGGCGGCCGCGGTCAGCAGCAGCACGCGCGTGCCCAGCCCGGCCCCGGCGATCCGCCGGCACACCTCGTCGCCGGTGCTGCCGGGCATGTCCCGGTCCAGGACGGCCACGTCGTAGCGGTTGACGCCGAGCTTCTCCCAGGCGGTGACGCCGTCGTAGACCACGTCGACAGCCATGGACAGCCGGCGCAGCCCTTCGGCCACCATGTCGGCGAGCACCCGCTCGTCGTCCGCCACCAGCACCCGCAACGCCGCGCCTCCTGCCGTCCGTGACCGCCCGCCAGGCTGGCACAGCGGGGATAAAGATTTCATAAGGACCGTCCTGACGTCCTCCGGACGGGCGCGTCCGCAGCATGGCATCCCATGAGATCTGTCCGTCGATGTCTCACCGCTGTCCTGATGGCCGGGGCGCTGACCGCCGCACCGGTGAGCGCCGCGCCGGCGTCCGCCATCGCGCACGGAGAGGACGTGGACGCCGGCGCCTATCCGTTCACGGTGTTGCTGACCATGACCGGACTGCCCACCGACGGCCCCGGCACCCGGGACAGCTCCTGCTCCGGCGCTCTCGTCGCGCCTCGCTGGGTGATCACGGCGGGGCACTGCTTCCGTACGGCCGACGGGCGGCGCGTGAGCCGGACCGTGGCCGACCGCACCACCGCCACGATCGGGCGCGCGGATCTGAGCAGTGGCCAGGGGCACGAGGCCGAGGTCGTCGCCGTACGCCAGGCCGAAGGCGCCGATGTGGCCCTGGCCGAGATCGACCCGGCGGTCACCGACATCACCCCGCTGCCGGTCGGCACCACGCCGCCCACGGCGGGCGAGGTCGTCCGGCTCACCGGGTACGGCCTGACCGCCGGTGACGGCTCGGAGCCGGCGCGACGGCTCCAGACCGGGCAGTTCGTCGTCGGCCGGACGAACGACTCGCTGATCGAGACCTCCGGCAAGGCGCCGCGCGCGGACACCAGCCCGTGCCCGCACGACTCCGGCGGACCGTACTTCCGGCAGCGGCGGGACGGGACCGCGGTCCTGGTGGCCGTGGTCAGCGGCGGCCCCCGGTGTCCTCATCCGGGGCCGGACTTCAGCGCGCGGACCGACAACCTCGCCGGCTGGATAGCCGAGACGACCGGCGGGGGCGACCGCCACCTCGTCGGTTACGGCCTGAGTGCTCTCGCCGCGCTGGTGGGCGTCGTGCTGGTCGTTCTCGCGGTGCGGTGGCGCCGGCGATGAGTTCCCTCGGTGAGGCTGTCGTCGACCTGGCGGCGGTGGCGGCCAATGTCCGTACGGTGGCGGCGGTTGCCGGCACGGACCTGATGGCCGTGGTGAAGGCCGACGGCTTCGGGCACGGCGCGGTCGCGGTCGCGCGCGCCGCGACCGCCGCGGGTGCCGCCTGGCTCGGCGTGACCTCCTCGGCAGAAGCGCTGTCGTTGAGATCCGCCGGGCTCACCGCGCCGATCCTGAGCTGGCTGCACACCCCGGACGAGAACTTCGGCCGGCTGATCGCCGCCGGGGTCGACCTCGGCGTCTCCACCGTGCCGCACCTGCATGCGGTGGCCGCGGCCGGGCGCCGGCTCGGCACCCGGGCGGCGGTCCAGCTCAAGGCCGACACCGGGCTCTCCCGCAACGGGGCCGCCGGCCCCGACTGGCCCGAGCTGACCGGCTGGGCCCGCAAGTACGAGCGGGAGGGCAGCCTGTGGGTCCGCGGCGTGTGGTCGCATCTGGCCGACGCCGAATCGCCGGGCTCGGCGAGCGTCGCCCGGCAGGTCACGGCCTTCGAGGAAGCGCTGCGGCTCGCCCGCGCCGCCGGCCTCGACCCGGCGCTGGCCCACCTGGCCAACTCGGCGGCGGCGCTCACCGCGCCGGCGGCCCGCTACGACCTCTGCCGGATCGGCATCGCTCTCTACGGGATCGACCCGCTCGGCACCGGCCCCGCCGGCCTGCGCCCGGCGATGACGGTGCGGACCCGGGTGGTCAACGTGAAGCGGGCCGGCTCCGGCACGGGCGTCTCCTACGGCCCGGACCACGTCACCAGCCGCCCGACGACCCTCGCCCTGCTCCCGCTCGGCTTCGCGGACGGCCTGCCCCGCGCGGCGCAGGGCCGGGCCGAGGTGTGGCTGCACGGCTGCCGGTGCCCGGTCGTCGGACGCATCGCCATGGACCAGTGCGTGATCGACGCCGGAGACCTGCCCGTCGCGATCGGTGACCCGGTGACCGTCTTCGGCCCCGGGGGCCACCCCGCCGGCGCCGCGCCGACGGTCGCGGACTGGGCCCGCTGGGCCGGCACCAGCCCCCACGAGATCTTGACGGGCATCGGCGCCCGGGTGAGACGGACCTATGGGTACGGAGAGGCAGCAGCACTGTGAGAACCCGGATGGCACTGGTCTACGGCGGCCGCAACGGCGAACACGCGGTGTACCGCGGCTCGGCGGCGAGCATCCTGGCCCACCTCGACCCCGGCCGGTACGAGGTCACCGAGGTCCTCATCGAGCAGGACGGGCGATGGCGTGTCGGCGGCCGGCTGGTGGCTCTGCCCGAGGCGCTGCGGGTCATGCGCGATCAGGACGTGGTCTTCCCGGCCCTGCACGGCGCGTACGGCGAGGACGGCCGGCTCCAGGCCCTGCTGGAGTTCCTGGGCGTGCCGTACGTCGGCAACGGGGTCCTCGCCGGCGCCGCGGGCATGGACAAGATCGTGACGAAGAAGCTGCTCGCGGCGGACGGGATGCGCGTCGCCGAGAGCGTGACGATCGACGGTGACGACCTCCCGCCGGCCGAGCGGCGCCGCCTCGGGCTGCCGGTCTTCGTCAAGCCGGCGCGGGCCGGTTCCAGCCTCGGCGTCACGAAGGTCCGCGACTGGGACCACCTTCCGGCCGCCGTGCGGCTGGCCCGCGGCTTCGACGACAAGGTCCTGGTCGAGCGGGCGATCATCGGGCGGGAGATCGACGTGGCCGTCCTGGAGCACCCCGACGGGCGGGTCGAGGCCGGCCCGCCGCTGGAGATCACGGTGACGGAACGGACCTTCTTCGACTACGACGCCAAGTACCACGGCGGCGCCGCGTTCGAGATCCCCGCTGCCCTGGACGCCGCGACCACGAAGGTGCTGCAGGCACGCGCTGTCCAGGCTTTCCGGGCGCTCGGCTGCCGCGGCCTGCTCCGCGTCGACTTCTTCCTGCCCGCCGGCGAACCTGGCGAGCTGCCCGCCGGCGAATTTGGCGAGCTGCCGGTCGGCGGATCCGGCGAGCCGGTGGTCAACGAGGTCAACACGTTCCCGGGGATGACGGCCGAGTCGCAGTTCCCGCAGATCTGGCAGCGGGCCGGCATCCCCTTCGCCACCCTGCTGGACCTGCTGGTCGCCGGCGTGACCCGGCCCCGGACCACCAGAGCCAGAGGTTAGGCTAACCTAAGCTCGCGTCGGTGACGCGCGTCCGGCAGGGCGTCCACATCGGAGGGCGAGATCAGATGACGGCAGGGCTGCAGAGTGTCGAGGAGCTTCTCGCGCGGTGGAACAACCACACCCGGCCGGAGACGACTTCGACCGCGGTCGCCGACTTCGCCGCGCAGGCCCGGCGTACCCCCGATGCCCTGGCCCTGGTGGCCGGGGAGACCCGGCTCACCTACCGGGAGCTGAGCGGCCGGGTCCATGCGGTGGCCCGGCACCTGCGCGAGCAGGGCATCCAGGCCGAGGACGTGGTCGGCATCGGGATGCCGCGTTCGGCCGACATGGTCGTCGCCGTCCTCGGTGTCATGGTGGCCGGCGGCGCGTTCGTCCCCGTCGATCCGGCCTGGCCCGCCCAGCGCCGCGAGCAGGTGCTGGCCGAGGCCCGGGCCGGGCTCGTGCTGACCGAGCTGCCCCCGGGCCTGGCCGAGGACCCGGAGATCCCGGTGTCGCCGGGACAGCTCGCCTACGTCATCTTCACCTCCGGCTCGACCGGCACGCCGAAGGGCGCGATGATCCGGCACGAGGCCATCGCCGAGCGGCTGCGCTGGCAGGTCGAGCACGTGCTGCACTTCGGCCCGGGCGACGCCTCGCTGTTCAAGGCGCCGCTGTCCTTCGACATCAGCGTCAACGAGATCCTGCTGCCGCTGGTCTCCGGCGGTTACGTGGTGGTGGCCGAGCCCGGCGGCGAACGGGACCCGCAGTACCTGCTCGACCTGATCGCCACCGAGGGTGTCACCTTCGTCTATCTGGTCTCGTCCATGCTGGACGTGCTGTTGCAGCTGGCCCGCGGCACGCACCTGCTGGACGGCCTCAAGCACGTCTGGTGCGGCGGCGAGGTGCTCACCCCGGAGCTGTTCGACCGGTTCCGCGCCCAGCTCAGCACCACGCTCTACCACGGTTACGGGCCCGCCGAGGCGACCATCGGCGTCTCGCACGTCATCTACCGCGACTCGGCCGAGCGGATCGCCACCTCGATCGGCCGGCCCAACCCGCACACCCAGCTCTACGTCCTCGACGACGAGCTCGATCCGGTCGGCGTCGGCGTCACCGGCGAGCTCTACGCGGCCGGCTTCCTGCTGGGCCGCGGCTATGTCAACGCGCCCGCGCTGACCGGCGCCCGGTTCGTCGCCAACCCCTTCGGCGCGGCCGGCGAGCGGATGTACCGCACCGGCGACCTGGCCCGCTGGCACGCCGACGGCACCCTGGAGTTCGTCGGCCGGGCCGACAACCAGGTCAAGATCCGCGGCATGCGGCTCGAGCTGGAGGAGGTCGAGGCGGTCGTCGCGACCCACCCGGCGGTGCGCCAGGCCGTCGTGGTCGTGCCCGACCGGCACCTGATCGGGTACGCCGTCACGACCACCGCCGTCAGCCCGGACGAGCTGCGCGGCTGGTGCGCGGACCGGCTCCCGGAGTACATGGTCCCGTCCGCGTTCGTGCTGCTGGACGCGTTCCCGTTGACGCCCAACGGCAAGGTCGACCGCCGCGCACTGCCGGCACCCGTCCTGGCCGGACCGGCCTCCCGGGCACCGCGCACGCCCACCGAGGCCGCTCTCTGTGAGGTCTTCGCCACCGTGCTGGGCGTGGACACCGTCGGCGCCGAGGACGACTTCTTCGCGCTCGGCGGGGACAGCATCGTCGCCATCGGGGCTGTCCGCGCGGCCCGCCGGGCCGGCTTGACGCTGCGCGCCCGGGACCTGTTCGCCAGCCCCACGCCCGCCGCGCTCGCCCTGGTCGTCGCCCCGGCCGCCGAGCCCGGGACCACCGCGGTCGACCCGGCCGGGCCGGTCCCGCCGACCCCGATCGTCGCCTGGCTGGACGAGGTGGGGTCGGCGACCGACGGCTTCCTCCAGGCCGTCACCCTGCGCACCCCGGAGGGCCTGACCCTGCCGGAGCTGCACGAGCTGGTGGACGGGCTGCTCGCCGCGCACGACGTGCTGCGCGCCTCGCTCGACGGCGCGGTGCTGACCGTGGCCCCGATCGGGTCGGTCACCGCCCGTGACGTCGTCCGGGTCGGCGAGGACCTGGACGCGACCGCCGCGCGCCTGAGCACCGACCGGATGGTGGCCTTCTCCTTCCACGAGCAGGACCGGCAGCTGATCGTGGCTGTGCATCACGTCGTCGTGGACGGGGTCTCGCTGCGCGTGCTGGCCGAGGATCTGCGCACCGGGCTGCCGATCGCGCCCGCGCCGACCTCGTACCGGCAGTGGGCCACGGCTCTGTCCGCAGTGGACTTCAGTGCCGACGAGGCGCACTGGGCGGCGGTCGCGGCCGAGCCGGTGCCGCTGCTCGGCAGCCGGGCGCTGGACCCGGCCCGGGACACCGTGGCCACCGAGGAGACGCTGACCGTCACGCTGCCGCCCGGCGTCACCGAGCGGCTGCTCAGCACCGTGCCCGCGGCCATCCACGGCGGCGTCAACGACGCGCTCGTGGCCGCCCTGGCGCTGGCGCTCTCCCCGGACGCGCCGCTGCTGCTGGAGCTGGAGGGGCACGGCCGCGAGGAGGACGTGGTCGACCTCGACCTGTCCCGCACCGTCGGCTGGTTCACCACGCTCTTCCCGGTCCGGCTGGACGTCACCGGGCTCTCCCTCGCGGCCGCGGTGAAGGCGGTCAAGGAGCAGCTGCGTGCGGTGCCGGCGAACGGCCTGTCCTACGGCGCTCTGCGGTATCTGGCGCCCCGGCCGGAGCTCGCCGTGCAGCCGCAGGTGCTCTTCAACTACCTGGGCCGGTTCGACCACGACGTCATCGAACGCCGCGATCCACGCATGCCCCTGCCCCGGGCGCTGGAAATCAACGCCGTGGCCGTCGAGGGCGGACTGTCGGCCACCTTCAGCTGGGCCGGCGGCGTGCTCTCCCGGGCGCGGGCCGAGGAGCTCGCCGCCCGCTGGGTCGAGCTGCTCACCGCGATCGCCGCTGACCCCGGCATCAGCGGGCACACGCCGTCGGACTTCCCACTGGTGAGCTTGACGCAGGCCGATGTGGACGCGCTGGGCGCCGAGGTCACCGACGTGCTGCCGCTGACCCCTCTGCAGGCCGGCCTGTACTTCCACGCCACCTACTCGCCGGGCGCCGACCCGTACGTGGTGCAGCAGCTCATCGAGCTGGACGGGCCGCTGGACGGGGAACGGTTGCGCCGCGCCGCCGGGGAGCTCTTCGACCGGTACCCGAACCTGGGCGCCGCGTTCCGCCCGGTCGGCGACGGCGACGTGGTGGCGGTCGTCGGACCCCGCCCCGAGCTGCCCTGGCGGCTGGTCGTCACCGATGACCTCGACGCCGTGGCCGCCGCCGAGCGCGCGCAGCCCTTCGACCTGGCCCGCCCGCCCGGCATGCGCTACGCCCTGGTCCGGCTGGCCGCCGACCGGCACGTGCTGGTGCAGACCGTGCATCACATCGTCGCCGACGGCTGGTCCGTCCCGCTGATCCTCAACGACCTGCTCGCTCTCTACGCCGGCCAGCCCCTGCCGCCCGCTCCGGCCTACCGCGACTTCCTGGCCCACCGCGGCACCGGCGACCCCGACGCTTTCGCTCGCCTGCTCGACGGCGTGGACGAGCCGACCCTGCTGGCCCCCGGCGCCGACGCCCCCGCCGCCCGCCTCTCCGCGACCGTCGACGGTGCCGGTGTGCAGGCGGTCGCCCGCGCGTACGGGATCACCGTCAGCAACGTGCTCGCCGCCGCCTGGGGTGTGCTCGTCGGCCGGGTGACCGGCCGCGACGATGTGGTGTTCGGCTCGACGGTGTCCGGTCGCGGCGTCGAGCTGCCCGGCATCGACGGGATCGCCGGCCTGCTCATCAACACCGTGCCCGCCCGGGTCCGCTGGACCGGCGCCGACAGCCTGGCCGACGTGCTGCGCGGCTTCGCGGCGAGCCAGCGTGAGGTGGTCGAGCACGAGCAGACCGCGCTGGCCGAGATCCAGCGCCGTCTGGGCCTGTCCGAGTTGTTCGACACCCTGGTCGTGGTCGAGAACTACCCGGCCGCCGCCGCGCCCGCCGGCGGTGACCTGCGGATCGCCGGTATGCGGGTGATCGAGGCGCCGCACTACCCGGTGACGCTGATGGTCAAGCCGGGCGACACCATCGCCGTCGACCTGACCCACCGGCTCGCCCCGGAGACCGCCGAGCTGCTGCTGGAGCAGTACGTCCGCGTGCTGGCCGCGATCGCCGCCGACGCCTCCCGCCCGGTCGCCACCCTCGATCTGCTGTCGGCCGAGCAGCGGGCTGCCGCGCTGGCTCTCGGGACGGGCGCTTCCGCGCCGGCCACGGCAACCGTGCCGGACCTGATCGCGGCCGTCGAGCCCACCCGGACCGCCGTACGGGCCGGCGCGGTGGAGCACACCTACGCCGAGCTGTGGTCCCGCGCGGGCGAGGTGGCGGGTGCACTGCACGCGGCCGGAGTGCGCCGCGGCGACGTCGTTGCGGTCGCCACCCGGCGTACGGTCGAGTTGCCGGTCGCGCTGCTCGGCGTGCTGCGCGCCGGAGCCGCGTACCTGCCGGTGGACCCCGGCTATCCGGCCGCCCGCATCGAGTTCATGCTCGAGGACGCGGCACCCGTCTGCGTGCTCGCCGACGACCCGAGCGCGCGAACGCTGCCCCCGCACGAGCGGCCGACCGTCCGGGTCCGGACCGCTCGTGGCGCCGCGCCCGCGGTGGCGCTGCACGGACTCGACGCCGCTTCCGTGGTCTACACCTCGGGCTCGACCGGGCGGCCCAAGGCCGTCGTCGGCACCCACGCCGCCCTGGCCAACCGGCTGGCCTGGGCCCGCGACGCCTGGGACGGCGAGGTGCGGGTGGCCAAGAGCTCGATGAGCTTCATCGACGGCACCACCGAACTGCTCGGCGGGCTGGTCGCCGGGGCCACTGTCGTCGTCGCGGACGAGACCGCGGCGGCCGACGGCGCGACCCTGGCCCGGCTCGTCGCCGAGTCCGGCGCGACCCAGCTGCTCGCCGTGCCGAGCCTGGCCGCCGCGCTGGCCGAGACCGCCCCGGACCAGGTCCGCGGCCTGCGCCGGTGGATCACCAGCGGTGAGGCCCTGGACGCGGACACCGTCGCCGCGCTGGTGGCGGCCTCGCCGGCCGCCACCGTCGTCAACTCCTACGGCGCCTCGGAGAACACCGGCGACGTGCTGGCCGGGGTGGTCACCCCGGGGGAGCCGGTCACCCTGGGCCGGCCCGTGCCCGGGGTACGGATCCACCTGCTCGACGCCGCCCTCGAACCGGTCGCCCCGGGTGCCGTCGGCGAGCTGTACGTCGGTGGTGTCCAGCTCGCCCGTGGCTACCGTGGCCAGGGCGGTGCGACGGCGGCCCGGTTCGTGGCCGACCCGTTCACCCCGGGCGAGCGGCTCTATCGCACCGGCGACCTGGGCCGCTGGCTCGGCGACACGGTGGAGTTCCTGGGCCGCAACGACGACCAGGTCAAGGTCAACGGGCACCGGGTGGAGCTGGCCGAGGTGGAGGCGGCCCTGCTGCGGCGTCTCGGGGTTCGCGAGGCGGTAGCGGTCGCGCGTCGCCAGAGCCTGCACGCGTATGTGGCCGGCGAGGACCTCGACCCGCAGGGCCTGCTCGCGACTCTGCGGGAGGAGCTGCCGGCGTATCTCGTGCCGGCGACGGTGACCGTGCTGGACGCCGTACCGCTGCTGCCCAACGGCAAGCGGGACAGGCGCGCGCTGCCCGACCCGGCCGCCGCCGTGGCCGCCCCACCGCGCACGCCGCGCGAGGCCCTGGTGTGCGAGCGCTTGGCCGGCGTGCTCGGCGTCGACTCCGTCGGCGTGCACGACGACTTCTTCGCCGCCGGCGGGGACAGCATCTCGGCCATCCGCCTGGTCAACCTGCTCGCCCGGGACGGGATCGTGCTCACCACCCAGGACGTCTTCCGCACCCGGACCGCCGCCGCGATCGCCGCCACCGGCGCGGAACCGGCCGCCGAGCCGGACAGCGCGCCGGCTGCCGAGGTCTGGGAGCTCTCGCCACTGCAGCAGGGCGTCTACTACCAGGCCACCTTCTCCGACGGCGCCAGCACCTACATCGCGCAGAACGTGTTCGACCTGGACCGGCGCATCGACGTGCCGGCCCTGCAGCTGGCCTTCGCCGCGCTGCTCGACCGGCACCCGACGCTGCGGGTCGCCTTCACCGGTGACCCGCGTCCACTGCAGACCGTCAGCCCGAGCGTGCCCGCGGTCGTCACGGTGCTCGACGGTGACCCTGAGCTGATCGCCGCCGAGGACCGTGAACGCCCGTTCGACCTGACCGCGCCCCCGCTGGTCCGCCTCACCGTCGTCCGCAAGCCCGACGGCACCGACCGGCTGCTGCTGACCTGCCACTTCCTGCTCTGGGACGGCTGGTCGCGCGAGCTGGTGCTGCGCGAGCTGTTCGCCCTGTACGACTCGCGCGGCGCCCGCGGGGCCCTGCCGCTCGACGGCCCCGGTTTCACCGACTACCTGGCCTGGATCGCCGCCCAGGACACCACCGCCTCGGCCGCCGCCTGGAAGTCGGCGCTGGGGGAGCCCACGATCGTCGTGCCGGAGGCCGTCGGCCGGGAACCGGTGCTGTCCGACCGCGTTCTCGCCGCGCTGCCCACCGGGGTCACCACCCGGCTCAACGAGCAGGCCCGCCGGGCCGGCGTCACCCTGAACTCGGTGCTCACCGCCGCCCTGGGCCTGGTGCTGGGCCACCGCACCGGCCGCGGCGACGTCACCTTCGGCACCACCGTCGCCGGACGCCCGACCGACCTGCCCGGCATCGAGAACGTCATCGGGCTGTTCCTCAACACCGTGCCCGCCCGGGTCACCGCCACCGGTGGCACGCCGGTGGTCGAGCTGGCCCGCCGAGCCCAGCAGGACCGGCTCGACCTGGCCCCGCACGAGTACCTCGGCCTCGGCGACATCCAGCGCGCGGCCGGCCACGACCAGCTCTTCGACACCCTGTACGTGCTGCAGAACTTCCTGGCCGACGACACCTTCGCCGACCTGGAGGCCGCCCAGGGCATCGTCGACGTCGAGTACACCGACACCACCCACTATCCGCTGACCTGGGTGCTCACCCCGGGCGCGAACCTGCGGATCAAGCTCGAGTACCGCCCCGGCGTCGTCACCGAAGCCACCGCCCGGTCCATGGTGGACGACCTGGTCACCGTGCTGCGGACCCTGGCCGACGGCCTCGACGTGGCGGCCGGCGCGATCCCGTTGACGGCCTCTCCGTCGCGGGGGAGAGACGCCGACATCCCGGACATCACCATTGCGGAGATGCTGGCGGCGCAAGCCCGGCGGACCCCCGAGGCGGTCGCCCTGGTCGCGGGCGAGCAGCAGCTCACCTACGCCGAGCTGGACGCCCGGATCGACGCCGTCGCCCGCGGGCTGGTCGCCCGGGGTGCCGGTCCGGAGCAGATCATCGCGCTGGCCCTGCCGCGCGGCGTGGACATGGTCGTCGCGCTGTTCGCCGTGCTCCGGGCCGGGGCGGCGTACCTGCCGCTGGACCTGGACCTGCCGGCCGAACGGCGGCAGCAGATGATCGACGACGCCCGGCCGCTGCTGGTGCTGACCTCGCTGGACGGCCTGGCCCGCGACGAGGGACCGGTGACCCACCCCGGCTTCACCGGGGACCGGCTCGACCGGCCGGCGTACGTCATCTACACCTCCGGTTCCACCGGCAGGCCCAAGGGAGTCGTCACGCCGTACCGGGGGCTGACGAACATGCAGCTCAACCACCGGGCCGAGATCTTCGACCCGACCGTGGCGCGGGCCCGGGCGGCCGGCGTCGAGCGGCTGCGGATCGCGCACACGGTCAGCTTCTCCTTCGACATGTCCTGGGAGGAGCTGCTCTGGCTGGTCGAGGGACACGAGGTGCACGTCTGCGACGAGGAGCTGCGGCGGGACGCGACGGCGCTGGTCGCGTACTGCCACTCGCGCGGGATCGACGTCATCAACGTGACCCCGACGTACGCGCACCACCTGTTCGCCGAGGGCCTGCTCGACGGGCACCGGATGTGGCTGGTGCTGCTGGGCGGCGAGGCCGTCACCGAGGCGGTCTGGTCCCGGCTCAGCGACCCGGACGGCCCGACCGGCTACAACCTGTACGGCCCCACCGAGTACACGATCAACACCCTGGGCGCGGGTACGGCCGACAGCGCCACCCCCACAGTCGGCAAGCCCATCTTCAACACCCGCGGCCACGTGCTGGACAACTGGCTCCGTCCCGTCCCGCCCGGCGTGGTCGGCGAGCTGTACATCGCCGGGGCCGGCCTGGCCCGAGGCTACCTGCACGCGCCCGGCCTGACCGCGTCCCGCTTCGTCGCCGGGCCGGACGGCACCCGCCTCTACCGCACCGGTGACCTGGTCCGCGAACGCCCGGACGGCAACCTGGACTTCCTCGGCCGCAGCGACGACCAGGTGAAGATCCGCGGCTACCGGATCGAGCTGGGTGACGTGGAGAGCGCGGTCGCCGCCGTGCCGGGCGTCCGTCAGGCCGCCGTGCTGGCCCGTGACGGCAAGCTGGTCGCCTACCTGGTCGGCCCGGTCGAACCGGCCGAGGTCCGGGCGGCGCTCACCGAACGCCTGCCGTCCTACATGGTCCCGTCGCTGTACGCCGTCGTGGCCGCCCTGCCGCTGACCGTCAACGGCAAGCTCGACACGGCCGCGCTGCCCCCGGGCGCCCCGGTCATGTCGGCCGCCCGGGGCCCGCGTGACGAGCGGGAGAGCCTGCTCTGCGGCATCTACGCGGACGTGCTCGGCCTGCCGCAGGTCGGCATCGACGACGACTTCTTCGCCGTCGGCGGGGACAGCATCTCCTCGATCGCGGTGGCCGGCCGGGCCCGTAAGGCCGGGCTGCACGTCACGCCGCGGGACGTGTTCCGCCGCCGTACCGTGCAGGCGCTCGCCGCCGCACTGCCCGCAGCGACCGTCCAGGTCGGCACCGACAGTGGTCTGGGCGACATCGCGCTGACCCCGATGCTGGCCGAGACGGTGAAGTCGGCGACGCCGCTGGGCCACTTCTACCAGTCGATGGCCTGGCACACGCCCGCCGCGCTGACCCGCGCGCAGCTGGAGACCATTCTGCAGGCGCTGCTGGACCGGCACGACCTGCTCCGGGCCACTTTCGACGGCACCCTGCACGTGCCGCCGCCCGGCCTGCGGGCCGGCGACCTCTTCGCCCTCGACGAGGACGAGGCGATCCGCCGGCTGGACCCCGCCCGCGGGATCATGCTGCAAGCGGTCTGGACCGGCCGCAAGCTGACCCTGGTGATCCACCACCTGGTGATCGACGGCGTCTCCTGGCGGATCATCGCCGGCGACCTGGCCCGTGCCTGGGCCGATGTCCGCGCCGGCCGCCCGGTCGCGCTGGACGAGGTCGGCGCGTCGTTCCGCACCTTCGCGGCCACCGGGGCGGACTGCTCCGGTCAGGCCGGCTTCTGGCGGGCGACCCTGGCCGACCCGGGCCCCGACCTGGGTGACCGGCCCGTGGATCCGGCCGTCGACACCGCCGCCACGGTCCGCTCGATCACCGTGAGCCTGCCCGCCGACGTGACCGTCCCGCTGTTGTCGACCGTCCCGGCCGCCATGTCCGGCGGCGTCAACGACGTGCTGCTCACCGGCCTGGCCGTCGCGGTCAACCGCTGGCGGGGCCGCAACGCGCCGGTGCTGGTCAGCCTGGAGGGCCACGGCCGGACCGGCGACCTCGACCTGTCCCGCACGGTCGGCTGGTTCACCGCCATCCACCCGGTGCGGCTCGACCCCGGCCCGGACGGCGACATCGCCGCCGCGGCCCGCGCGATCAAGGAGCAGCTGCGGGCGGTGCCGGCCGACGGCATCGGGTACGGCCACCTGCGCTGGCTGCACGACGAGAACCTCGGCCCGGCGCCGCAGATCCTCTTCAACTACCTGGGCCGCTTCGGCGCCGAGGGCAGTGGCGACTGGAGTCCCGCCGGGCCGCTGCGCGAGGGCGTCGACCCGGCCAACCCGGCGATGCCGCTGGAGATCAACGCGCACGCCACCGGCGACGTGTTCACCGCGACGCTGTCCTGGCCGGCCGGCATCCTCGGTGCGGACCGGGTCATCGCCCTGGGCGAACAGTGGATGGCCGCTCTGCGCGAGCTGGCCGCCGCCGACGTCGCCGGGCACACGCCGTCGGACTTCCCGCTGGTCACGCTGACCCAGGACGACGTGGACGCGTTCGCCGGCGCCACCGACGTGCTGCCGCTGCTGCCGTTGCAGGAGGGCATGTACTTCCATTCGGTGACTTCCGAGGTCGACACGTACGCGGTGCAGCAGATCGCCGAGCTGACCGGGGAGGTCGACCCGGCCCGCCTGCGCCGCGCGGTCGAAGCTGCCGTGCGTCGCCACGACGCGCTGCGGGCCGCGTTCCGTGAGCTGCGCGACGGGCGCATCGTGCAGGTGATCGCCGCCGACGTGCAGGTGCCGTGGCGTGAGTACGCGGCCGACAGCCCCGAGCGCCTGTCCGAGATCGCGGCGGCCGAGCTGGCCCAGCCGTTCGACCTGGCCCAGCCCCCGGTGCTGCGGTACGCGCTGGTCTCACTCAGCGCCACCGAGCACCGGCTGATCGAGACGATGCACCACATCCTGGCCGACGGCTGGTCGTACCCGCTGGTGTTCTCGGACGTGGTGGCGGCGTACCACGGGCGGGAGCTGCCGGCCCCGGCCGCGACCTTCCGCGACCACGTGGAGTCCGTCGTCACCCGCGACCGTGAGGCCGCCCGTGCCGCCTGGGCCACCGCGCTGGCCGGCGTGGAACCGACCGCCCTGTACCCGGACATCACCACGGTGTCGCACCACGACAGCGCCTTTGCCGTCTTCGCCCGCAGCAACGAGCTGGCCGAGGTCGCCCGGGCCGACGGCGTCACCGTCAGCACGCTCGTGCACGGCGCGTGGGGCCTGCTGCTCGGCCGGCTGCTCGGCCGCGACCGCGTGGTGTTCGGCTCCACGGTCTCCGGCCGCGGCGGCGACCTCAGCGGCGTGGAGACCATCGTCGGGCTGCTCATCAACACCGTGCCGGTGCCGATGGCCTGGCGTCCGGACGAGCCGCTCGGTGACGTGCTGCGCCGGCTCCAGGAGCAGCAGACCGACGTGCTGGACGTGCAGCAGGTCGGGCTGGCCGAGCTGAACCGGCTGGCCGGGGTGCGGGAGCTGTTCGACTCGATGGTGGTGGTGGAGAACTTCCCGGCCGTCGAGGGTGGTGACGCCGAGGGCCTCGGCGTGCGGGGCTTCACGGGTACGGACTCACCGCACTACCCGGTGTCGCTGGTCGCCTTCCCCGGCGACGACCTGACGCTGGAGATCAAGTACGACGCCGCGATCGGGGCGGCGGCGGCCGAGCGGCTCGCCGGTCTGGTGCACCGCGTCCTGGACCAGTTCGCCGACGGGCTCGACCGCCCGGTGTCCACCCTGGACCTGGGAGCGACGGCGACCGGTGGCGAGACCCTCGAGGTCCGCGACACCACGCTCGACCTGTGGCTCGACCGCCCGGACGCCGTCGCGGTGACCGCCGGCGACAGCACCCTGACCTACGCCGGCCTGGAGGCCCGCTCGAACCGGCTGGCCCACGAGCTGATCGCCCGCGGCGTGGGCCCGGAGTCCCGGGTCGCCGTCGCCCTGCCCCGCGGCGCCGACCTGATCGTGGCGCTGCTCGCCGTGATCAAGGCCGGCGGCTGCTATGTGCCGGTGGACCTGGGCGCCCCGGCCGCCCGGCAGGAGTACATCCTCGGCGACGCCGCACCGGTCTGCCTGATCGGCGACGGCGGTGTGCCGGTCGACGCGCCGGGCCGCCCGGACACCCGCCCGCCGGTGGCTGTGAGCGGCGCGAACGCGGCGTACGTCATCTACACCTCCGGCTCGACCGGCAGGCCGAAGGGTGTCGTGGTGACCCACCGCGACGTGCTGGCATTGTTCGCCGCCGCCGAACGGCACTTCAGCTTCGGCCCGGACGACGTGTGGACGATGTTCCACTCGTACGCCTTCGACTTCTCGGTCTGGGAGCTGTGGGGCCCGCTGCTGTACGGCGGCCGGCTGGTCGTCGTCCCGCACGACGTGGCCCGCGATCCGCAGCGCTTCCGGGCCCTGCTGCGCGCCGAGGGTGTCACCGTCCTCAACCAGACACCGTCCGCGTTCTACCCGCTGATCGAGGCAGACGCGGCCGAACCGGACCGGCTGCCGCTGCGCTACGTCGTCTTCGGCGGCGAGGCGCTGGACCTGTCCCGGCTCACCGCCTGGTACGCCCGCAACACCACCCCCAGGCTGATCAACATGTACGGCATCACCGAGACCACCGTGCACGTCTCGTTCCGCGCCCTGCACCCGGACGACGTGAGCCGGCCCAGCGTCATCGGCACCGCCCTGCCCGGCCTGACCGTGCACGTCCTGGACGCCTACCTGCAGCCGGTGCCCGAGGGCGTGACCGGCGAGATGTACGTGGCCGGTGACCAGCTCGCCCGCGGCTACCTGGACCGGCCGGCGCTGACCGCGTCCCGGTTCGTGGCCAACCCGTTCGGGCCGGGCCGGCTCTACCGCTCCGGTGACCTGGCCCGGTGGGACGACGGCGAGCTGGTCTACCTGGGCCGCTCCGACCACCAGGTGAAGATCCGCGGTTACCGGATCGAGCTGGGCGAGATCATCTCGGCGCTGCTGGCGCTGGGCGGCGTCTCCGACGCGACCGTGATCGTGCGGGACGGCCGGCTGGTCGCCTACCTGGTCGCCCGGGCCGGCACCCGGCCCGACGCCGATGCGATCCGCGCGCACCTCGCCACGACCCTGCCCGACTACATGGTCCCCGCAGCGTTCGTGACGCTGGACGCGTTGCCGCTGACCGTCAACGGCAAGCTCGACCGGGACGCGCTGCCGGCCCCCACCGTGGTCACCGCCGTCGAGGAGAAGCGGGACGAGCCGCCCGCGGTCACGACGCTGCGCGAGCTCTTCGCGGAGGTGCTCGGCGTCCCGGTGCCGGCCGACGGTGACTTCTTCGCCCTGGGCGGCGACAGCATCGTGGCCATCCAGCTGGTCAACCGGGCCAAGCGCAGCGGCGTACGGATCTCCCCGCGCGACGTCTTCGTCAAGCGCACCCCCGCCGCGCTCGCCGCCACCGCCGCGCCGCCGGCCCCGGTGGCCGCGCCGAGCGACGGCGTCGGTGAGGTGGCGTTGCTGCCGATCGTCCACCGGCTCGCCGAGCTGGGTGGCGACGTCAGCCGCGTGCACCAGTCCGACCTGCTGCGCACCCCGCCCGGCGCGACCGCGGCCCGCCTGCAGCAGGCGCTGGATGCCGTGGTGGCCCGGCACGACGCACTGCGCCTGCGGCTGAGCCGCCCGGCACCGATGCTCTGGTCCCAGGAGGTCACCGCCACCAGCGGGGTCGTGCTGACCACCGTGGAGGGTCTCGACACCATCCAGCGGGAGACCGAAGCCGCCGTCGCCCGGCTCGACCCGGACGCCGGCCGCGTGCTGGAAGCCGTCTTCTTCGATGCCGGGCCGGACCGGCAGGGCCGCCTGCTGCTCGTCGCCCACCACCTGGTCGTGGACGGCGTCTCGTGGCACATCCTCACCGAGGACCTCCGCCAGGCCTACGAGGGACGCGCCCTCGAGCCGGTCGGTACCTCGCTGCGGACCTTCGCCCGGCTGCTCACCGAGGAGGCCGGCAGCGCGTCCCGGCTGGCCGAGTTCCCGGCCTGGCAGGCGGCACTGGCTCCGGGCGGGGAACTCGTGCCGGGTGCGCTCGCCGGCGGGCCGACCCGCGACCACGAGCTCCGCGTCCCGGCGGAGCACCTCACCGGCGACGTCACCGCGACGCTGCTCACCACCCTGCACACCGCGGTCAACCGGTGGCGGGGCACCCAGGACGACCTGGTGGTCGATCTGGAACGGCACGGCCGGGAACCGGTCGGCGACGCGGACCTGTCCCGCACGGTCGGCTGGTTCACCTCCGTCTCCCCGGTCCGTCTGCCCGCGCTGCCGACCGGCGACGGGCTGGGCTTCGGCCTGCTGCGCTACGTCAACCCGCGGTCGGCGGCGGCGCTGGCCCGGCTCGGCCCCCCGCAGGTGCTCTTCAACTACCTGGGTCGCTTCACCGAGGACACCACGGACTGGTCGCCCGCGGACGAGGACATCAAGGTACGGCTCGACGACGGCACGCCGTACCTGTTGGAAGTGAACGTCTGGATCCGCGGCCGGGAGCTGCACGCGGTGCTGACCTACGCCGACGAGGGGCTGGGGCTGGACGCCACCCGGGCCATCGCGGACGGCTGGGCGGCCGCCCTGGCCCCGGCCGAGCAGTGGCCGCTCTCGCCGCTGCAGGACGGGCTGTTCTTCCAGGCCAAGCTGGCCGGCGACGCGGACGTCTACATCGCGCAGAACGCCTTCGACGTCGGCTACCGCCTCGACGTGCCCGCGCTCGAACGGGCCTTCGCGGCGGTCCTGGCGGCGCACCCGGCGACCCGGCTGGCCTTCACCGACGAGGGCCGCGACCACGCGGTGGCGGTCCTCGGCACCGAGGTGCCCGCCGTCGTCGCCGTCGTCGAGACCGACGAGGCCGGGCTCGACGAGGTCATGGCGGCCGACCGGGCCCGCCCGTTCGACCTCGCGAAGCCACCGCTGGCCCGGCTCACCGTGGTGCGGCGGCCCGGCGGTCGTGACCGGCTGCTGTTCACCTACCACCTGCTGCTCTGGGACGGCTGGTCGCGCGAGCTGGTGCTGCGGGACCTCTTCGGGGCCTATGCCGGCCGCCCGATCGCGCCGGAGCGGGCGAGCTTCACCGACTATCTCGACTGGCTGACCCGGCAGGACACCGAGGCGTCGGCGCGCGCGTGGACGGACACGCTCGGCGAGCCGACGGTCCTCTACCCGGCTGCCGCCGGCACCCGCCCGGTCCTGGCCACCAGCCTGGCCCTGCAGCTCACCGAGGGACAGACGGCCCGGCTCACCGAGCAGGCCCGGTCCGCCGGGGTCACCCTCAACACCGTGCTGAGCACCGCCCTGGGACTGGTGCTGAGCCACGCGTCCGGGCGCGCCGAGGCCACCTTCGGCATCACCGTCGCCGGGCGGCCCACCGAGCTGGACGGCATCGACGAGGTGGTCGGCGTCTTCCTCAACACCGTCCCGCAGCGGGTGACCCTGTCGGCCACCGAGGCGGTGCGCGACGTGCTGCGGCGGGTGCAGGCCGAGCGGATCGAGCTGATGGCCCACGAGTATCTCGGCCTGGGCGAGATCCAGCGCGCGGCCGGTCGCGGCGACCTCTTCGACAGCCTGTACGTGCTGCAGAACTTCCTCGACGACGACACCTTCACCGACCTCGAGACCGAGCACGGCATCGTCGGCGTCGAAGCCGTGGATGCCACCCACTACCCGCTGACCTGGGTCGCCACCCCGGGCCGGGAACTACGGATCCGGTTGGAGTACCGGTCCGACGTGGTGCCCGAGGTCGAAGCCCGGGCGCTGCTCGCGCGGCTCGGCCGGGTGCTGCGCACCCTGGACCCCGCGGCCGTGGTCGCCTCGGTGCCCCTGGCGGTGCCGCCGCCGCAGCTCGGCCGGGTCGCCGGGATACCCGATCTGACCATCGCGGAGATGCTCGCCGAGCAGGCCGCGAACACCCCGGCCCGGGCCGCGCTGACCCATGACGGCGAGACGCTGAGCTACGCCGAGCTGGACGGGCGGGTCAGTGCCGTGGCCCGGGGACTGCGGTCGCTGGGGGCCGGCCCGGAGACGATCGTCGGGCTCGCCCTGCCGCGTGGCATCGAGATGGTGGTGGCGCTGTTCGCGGTGCTGCGTGCCGGGGCGGCGTACCTGCCGCTGGACCTGGACCTGCCGGCCGAGCGGCGCCAGGACATGATCGACGACGCCCGGCCGCTGGTCGTGCTGGAGTCGCTGGCCGGACTGTACGAGGAGGTCGGCGAGCCCTGGCTGGCCGACTTCGCCCCGGGTACGCCCGGACGGCTGGACCGGCCCGCGTACGTCATCTACACCTCGGGGTCCACCGGGCGGCCCAAGGGGGTCGTGACGCCGTACCGGGGGCTGACGAACATGCAGCTCAACCACCGCGAGGCGATCTTCGCGCCGACCGTGGCGGCGGCCGGCGACCGGGTGCTGACCATCGCGCACACGGTCAGCTTCTCCTTCGACATGTCCTGGGAGGAACTGCTCTGGCTGGTCGAGGGTCATCACGTGCACGTCGCCGACGAGGAACTGCGCCGCGACGGCCGGGCCCTGGTCGCCTACTGCGCCGAGCACCGGGTGGACGTGGTCAACCTGACCCCGACGTACGCGCAAGCGCTGCTGGACGAGGGGCTGCTCGACGGCGCCCACCGGCCGTGCCTGGTGCTGCTCGGCGGCGAGGCCGTCTCCGAGAAGCTCTGGACGGTGCTGCGCGACACCGGGGGCGTGGCGGGCTACAACCTCTACGGCCCGACCGAATACACGATCAACACCCTGGGCGGGGGTACGGACGACAGCGTCACCGCCACCGTCGGGAAGCCGATCTGGAACACCACCGCCCACGTCCTCGACGCCTGGCTGCGCCCGGTCCCGCCCGGCGTCGCGGGCGAGCTCTACATCGCCGGTGCCGGCCTGGCCCGCGGCTACCTGAACCAGCCGGGCCTGACCGCGTCCCGCTTCGTCGCCGGGCCGGACGGCACCCGCCTCTACCGGACCGGCGACCTGGTCCGCGAACGCGCCGACGGCAACCTGGACTTCCTCGGCCGCACCGACGACCAGGTGAAGATCCGCGGCTACCGCATCGAACTGGGTGAGGTGGAGACGGCCGTCTCGGCGGTGCCCGGCGTCCGGCAGTCCGCGGTGCTGGCCCGTGACGGGGCCCTGCACGCCTACCTGGTCGGGACGGCCACCCCGGCCGAGGTGAAGACCGCCCTGGCCGAGCGCCTGCCGTCCTACATGGTCCCGTCGCTGTACGCCGTCGTGGACGGGCTGCCGCTGACCGTCAACGGCAAACTCGACACCACCGCGCTGCCCGCACCCACGCCGGTCACCACCGAGTCCCGGCCGCCCGCCGACGACCGGGAGCGCCGGCTGTGTGAACTCTTCGCCGAGGTGCTCGGCCTGCCGTCGTTCGGGGTCGAGGACGACTTCTTCGACGCGGGCGGGCACTCGCTGACCGCCCTGCGGCTGCTCGGCCGGGTCCGCGCCGAGCTCGGCGGGGACCTGTCGCTGCGGGTGCTGTTCGATGCCCGTACCCCCGAACGCCTGGCCCGGGCCACCGCCGGCCCGGCGCGGGCCGCTCTCGCCGCCCGCACCCGGCCGGACGTGCTGCCGCTGTCGCCGGCGCAGCAGCGGCTCTGGCTGCTCGACCAGATCGACCCCGGTTCCAGCGCCTACAACTATCCGCTGGTGCTGCGCCTGGCCGGCCGGATCGACGGAACCGCACTGTCGCTGGCCCTGGCCGACGTGGTGGCCCGGCACGAGGTGCTGCGCACGCTGATCTCCGGCTCGGCCCAGCACGTCGCCGACCCGCCCGCGGCCGTTCCGGTGCTGGTCGGCGTGCCGGTGGACGAGGTGGTCACCCGGCCCTTCGACCTGGCCACCGACCTGCCGATCCGGGCCGCGGTCATCGAGGAGGGCGACAGCTCGGTGCTGGCGCTGGTGCTGCACCACATCGCCATGGACGAGTGGTCCGACGGCCCGCTGCTGCGCGACCTGAGCACGGCGTACCTGGCCCGCCGCGAAGGCCACGCGCCGGCTTTCACCCCGCTGCCGGTGCAGTACGCCGACTACGCACTGTCCCTGCAGGAGGACCCGGCCGAGCTGGACTTCTGGCGTACGGCCCTGAGCGGCCTGCCGGACGAGATCACCCTGCCCGCCGATGCCCCGCGCAGCCCGGCCCGCACCACGGCTGGGCTGGTCAGTGCCGCCCTGCCCGCCACGCTGATCGACCCGCTGCGGGACATCGCCCGGGCCGAGTCGGCCAGCCTGTTCATGGCCCTGCACGCCGCGCTGGCTGTGCTGCTGTCCCGGCACGGCGCGGGCACGGACGTGCCGATCGGCAGTCCCACGTCCGGGCGGGGCGACGCTGTGCTGGAGGACCTGGTCGGCTTCTTCGTCAACACGATCGTGCTGCGCACCGACCTGACCGGCGATCCGACCTTCGCCGACCTGCTGCGCCGCGTACGCGCGGCCGACCTGGCCGCGTTCGACCATGCCGGGGTGCCGTTCCAGCAGGTCGTGGAGCTGGTCAATCCGCCGCGGGCGGCGGGGCGCAATCCGTTGTTCCAGGCGATGATCGGCTACTTCCACCGGCCTGCGGACGCCGGGCCGGTGCTGGGCCTGGCGGTGCTGCCGGCCCCGGAGGTGACGGCCGATCCCAAGGTGGACCTGGACGTCACGTTCATCGACGGCGGGGCGGACGGGGTCGAGGTCACCTGCGAGTACGACGCGGGGCGGTTCCGGCCGGAGACCGCTCGGCGGTTGCTGGACCGGTTGGTGCGGCTGCTGGCCGTTTTCGCCGAGAATCCGGGGCAGCTGGTCGCCGAGGCCGACCTGCTGACCGACGACGACCGGCGGGAGCTGCGATCGCTGCATTCCTCAGCCGGTGACGACGCGGCATCGGCCGCGTCGGATGGCGGCCTCCTGTCGGCCTTCGCGGGCCCGGCCGCGTCGGATGGCGGCCTGTTGTCGGCTTCCGCAGGTCAGGCCGCGCCGGATGGCGGCCTCCTGTCGGCTTCCGCGGGCGCGGCGGCGCCGGGCGGCGGCCTGTTGCCGGCCTCCGCGGGCCGCTCGCCGGGTGCGGCGGGTCTGGTCGGTGCGGCGGCGGCTGACCGGCCGTGGTTCGCCGCGCTTTCCCGGCATGAGGGGGAAGCGCTCGTGGCCGATGGGGTGAGCTGGAGCTATGCGGAGCTGGACCGGGCGTCCGACGCCGTGGCCGCGTTGCTGGGGGCGCGGGGGATCGGTCCGGAGAGCATCGTCGGGATCAATCTGCCCCGCTCGGCTGATCTGGTCGTCGCCGTGCTCGGCGTGGCCAAGGCCGGCGCCGCGTATCTCCCGCTCGATCCGGCGTTCCCAGCGGCCCGGCTCGCCTTCATGGTCGAGGACGCGCGACCGGCCGCCGTCATCGGTGACACCGAATTCGACGGGGTGCCCACCGTCAAGCTGACCGAGGCGGTGCCCGCCGCGGCGCCGCCGGTGCGGATCCGGCCGGAGCACGCCGCGTACGTCATCTACACCTCCGGCTCGACCGGGCGGCCCAAGGGCGTTGTCGTCACCCATCGGGACCTGGCGACGTTCCTGGCCGCCGTACCGCTGGGGGGTGATGACCGCCTGCTCGCGGTCACCACGCTGTCCTTCGACATCTCGGTGCTGGAGCTGATGGGTCCGCTGCTCGCGGGCGGGACCGTCGTGCTGGCCTCGCCGGCTCAGGTCCGGGACCCGCTGCTGCTGGCCGCGCTGCTGCGGGAGCAGCGCGTCACCACGATGCAGGCGACCCCGTCGCTGTGGGCGGCACTGCTCGAGTCGTCCGATGTGGACCTGTCCGGGGTGCGGGCGCTGGTCGGCGGCGAGGCCCTGCCGGCCTCGCTGGCGACGGATCTGGTCGCGCGGACGGCGGCGGTGATAAACCTGTACGGCCCGACCGAGGTCACCGTCTGGGCCACGCGCGAGGACGTCGACGCGGGCTGGGACGGCACGATCGGGCGCCCGCTGCCGGGAACGTCGGTGCACGTGCTCGACGATCGGCTCCAGCCGGTGCCCCCGGGCGTGGTGGGGGAGCTGTATCTCGGCGGGGCCCAGGTCACCCGCGGCTATCTGGGTCGGCCGGCGCTGACCGCGTCCCGGTTCGTCGCCGGACCGGACGGCGGGCGGCTCTACCGCACCGGCGACCTGGTCGTGCTGCGCGGTGGCCGGCTCGTCTACCTGGGCCGCACCGACCACCAGGTGAAGGTGCGCGGCTTCCGGATCGAACTGGGCGAGATCGAAGCGGTCGCGCTGGCCCACCCGGACGTGACCCGGGCCGTCGTGGTGGCCCGCGAAGACCGGCTGGTGGCATACCTGACGACGACCAGCGGCACGGTGCCGTCGGGGCTGTGGGACGACGCGCTGCCGGGCTACATGATCCCGGCTGTGTGTCATGTGCTGGACGCATTGCCGCTGACGCCGAACGGCAAGGTGGACCGGGCCGCTCTGCCGGACATCGCCGTCACCGCGGCCGGTACGTCGCCACGGTCGCGGGTCGAGGCAACCGTCGCCCGGATCGTGGCGGAGGTGCTCGGCGTGCCCGAGGTCGGCGTGCACGACGACTTCTTCGCGCTCGGGGCACACTCTCTGCTGCTGGTGCGGCTGGCCACTGCGTTGCGCCGGGAGGTGGCTGTGGACGTACCGGTGGCCCGGCTCTTCACCGCGCCGACCGTCGCGGGTGTGGCCCGGCTGCTGGCCGACGACGCACCCGCCGGGGACGCTCTTGATCCGGTGCTGACGCTGCACGCGGGCGGTGACCGGCCGCCGCTGTTCTGCCTGGCTCCGGCGAGTGGGTTGAGCTGGCAGTTCGCCGGGTTGAAGAGGTATCTGCCGGCGGACATCCCGCTGATCGGGTTGCAGAGTCCGCTACTGTCCGGCGGGGAGCTGCCGTCGTCACTGACCGAGCTGGCGGCGGCGCACGCTTCGCGGATCACGGCTCGGCAGCCGGACGGGCCGGTTCGGCTGCTGGGCTGGTCGTTCGGTGGGGCGCTGGCGCTGTGCGTGGCGGCCGCGCTGAGCGCGCGCGGCCGCGAGGTGGAGTTCGTCGGCATGCTGGACGCACGCCGGGAGGCGGTCGAGGCGCCGTCGACGGTTGCGGCTCTGCTCACCGAGATGGGGTACGCGGTGAGCGATCCGGGGCTGTCGTTGGGTGAGGCGGTGGGTTTTGTGCGGGCGGCCGGGGGGAGTGTGGCTGCGTTGACGGACTCGCAGACCGCGTTGGTGCTGGAGAACTATCTGGCTGCGGATCGGCTGATGGCTTCGGCGGAGTATCCGTCGTATCGGGGGTCGGTGTTCTTCGTCGAGGCGACTGTGGCTGAGCAGGGCTTCACCGGCCCGGCGGCGCCGTCCTGGGGTTCGTTGGTGGGTGGCATGGAGGTGCATTCGCTGCCGGTGGCCCATTCGGAATTGCTCGATCCGGCGACGCTGGAGCGCCTTGGGCCGTTGCTGGCTGAGCGGCTGGGGTAGGTCACCGCTGCCTCCGCTGCCTCCGCTGCCGCCGCTGCCGCCGCTGCCGCGGCTGCCGCGGCTGCCGCGGCGCGGTTCCGGGCTGGGGTGCCTGCCGGGTCCTAGGCTGGTTGCCCCGGTCCCGGGCTGGTTGCCCCGGTCCTGGAGTTGGCTCGGCTGGGTGCCTGGTCCTGGGGTTGGCTGGCCCGGCCCTAGGGTTGGCTGGCCCGGACCTGGGATTGGCTGGCTCGGTCTCGCGGTTGGGGCCCGGCACGGACCTGCCTCAGCGGGCCAGGGGAATGAGGTCATCGCTGAGCAAGCTGCCCAGACCGGCGAGGGCGAGGCTGACGGCGAGGCCGAGCAGGATGGAGATCCCGATCCCGGCCCACCCCTTGAGCCGATTGTCCCGGCCGGGCGGCCCGAAGCGAGGCGGCGTCTGCGGGCGCCACGGGCGTTCCCGGGCCAGCCACCAGAGCAGGCCGAGGCCGAGCGGCACACCGGAGACTATCCAGAACCAGAACCACTTCGTGCCGGTGGCCGGATCCGGCGCGGAGACCAGCGCCCAGAGAAACAACAGACTGCCGGCGATGAGCAGGCCGGCCTGGACGGCCCCGACAGGCGGATCGGCGGGGCGCCGGGCCTCGTAAGCCTGCAGTTCCTGGTCGAGAGCGTTCGCCGCAGGGACGGTGTCGTCGGCGGTGTTCGGCTCCTCCACGGTGGTGTGGTGGCGGCGGCCGTCAGTGGTGTGCCACAGCAGGATGGGACCCGGCCCGCCGGACTCCTGAAGGTCGGCGGGGAAGGGACTGACGAGGCCACCGTCGTTCTGCCAGCCGTCGCCCCACTCGTAGTCGGTGAGGCGCTGCGCGGCTATGTCGGCGCGGACCCGCTCGACGGTGGACTCCCTCGGGGCGGCCCACCAGGTGACGGCCGCCCAGGCGACCCAGCCGAGCACCAGGATGACGCGCAGCACCTGCCACCACGAGATTGTCGGCCGCCCGCCGACCTCCTGCACGACCGCGTCACCCGTCACGGGATGATCGTCGCAGCTCACCGCAATGATCCGCCGCGCTGATACGCCCGCAAGACACACGTTTTTCGATGTGGGTAGCGCCGACCGCAACCCTGGAGAGTGAGCAATTTGATCCGGTCGCGCGGGGCGTGAGATAGTACTCCCTCCCGGCTTGTCTGCGGAGCGTTTCGCGCCCTTACACCGGAATTGGTGATTGTCGGCGGAAGACCTCACAACCTTCTCGACTTCGGTCACTGTAACTTTTAGTAGTTGTGCTATGTGCGCACAGTTGATGGTGGCCGTTGTATCGACTCAGGGGGAAGCGTCCGGATGGCAATCGTTCGGCGTCTGGGTCTTTCGCCCCAGCAGCGGGGGAGCTTGAGCAACGCCACCTGTCCTGACATCTTCGAGTTGAGCGATGGATCGTTCGCCGTCATCGGCACCGATCGCACGGATGAAATCGAGATGTTGTTGCCGCCCGGAGCGGCGCGCGCTGACTACGAGCGGATCGTCGTGATCACTCGGGAAACACTCGTCAGCGCGAAGCAGGACATCCCGGAGGCTTAGGTCACGCGGCCTGCGGCGGGTTGTGTCGGTCATGCAGGGACGTCGGGCCTGACTGATTCTCTCTTGCGGCGTTGGCGACAACAGCTTCGTACTCCTGGCAGATTGCGTCCGCGGTCTGGGCGACCACCATCTCGGGGCTGCCCGGGGGAAGTGTTTTTCGGACCTTCGCGGCCGCTCTCCAGTATCCGCGCATCAGAGGGCTTGAGAACAGATACCTCAAGTTGGCGATCACTTCCTCATCGCTGTATCCGCCGGTGCGCAGCGACGTCAGGCTGAACTGATAAATGATGTTCGCATAGAGGTATTGGCGATTGAGGCTTGGTGTGATGTTCGGTTCCAGCGGCGGCCATACCTCGGCGAGGCTCGCATCATCGATACTTAGTTTCAGAATCTCCAAGTGCAGCTGACCCAGGTTGGCGGCTGCGGTGCGCTGCAGCTCCACATGATTGTTCATCAGGAAGCGGCGTTGGTGTTCCATCTCGGCTCGACCCTGCCGCATCTCATGGAATTGCATGCGAGCGGTGATGACCACAGCCGCGAGTGCCAAGCCGCTGATGATCGAGCTCAAGGCCCCGAAGGTCTGGCCGACGTCGCTCCACTTGTTCCACTCCGCCGCCGCGCCCCGTCTGGCCAGTAGGGCGGCAACACCTACGCCGGCCAGGAGCATGACCAGGACGACGACGCATCCCGCCGTCATCCAAGCGGCAAGAGAAGCGGCAGCTGGTGTCCGACGAGCGGCTGTTGAATCTGCAGTCGTTGTCATGGCGCCGACCTCCGAGTCGGACCGGCGATCCAGTGCCCGCTCGGCCACCCCTGTTTTTTATCCTCCGCTCATAGTGCAACCTGCAAACAAGGAAAGCCACTACGAGATGAGTGAATGAGTAACGGTCGATCTTTGCCAGGTGGCAACTTGCTAATAAGCTGTAATCCGTATGGCTGAGATCATTAGTAGGTCTGTGCGTATTGCGGACTGCAAAATACCAGAATCAAGATACGAATCCAGAGTGCTTCTGCTGCAGTTCTGGCTCCGGGCGACCTGGTGAGCGCATCTTCAGCTCGCACCATGTGCTGCACAGTGGGGAGCTGCCAATGGCAGCTCCCCACTGGTGCCGTAGTGGATCAGGCGGCGTTGGAAAGATCCGTGACCGCCGTCGCCTTGTCGCCGTCGGTCGCGTTCTTCAGTTGCGGCACCAGCACCTCCAACGCATACAGCAACGCATTGGGCCCGCTGTAAGCCAACGCCCCACCCAGCGGCGTCGAGAACGACGTGTACAACGCCCGGTCCTCACCGACCACCTTCAACCGGCTGAACGCCGGCGAGGCCAGCATGTCCTTCTTCGTCGCCCCGTTCACGAAGAGCACGTCGCGGTCCAGCAGGTCGAGCCGCTCCTCGCTGACGTCCTCCGATTCGCTCTGCGCCGCGAAGCCCAGCGCGTCGAACAGGGCCCGTCGCGGGTCCTTGGCCGGGATCAGCCAGTGCTGGCCCTTCTCCGGGCCGAAGTCCACCACCAGGGTCTTGCCCGCGAATTGCGGGTTCGCCGCCTTGGCCTCGTCGATCTTCGCGTTGACCTTGGCCACCAGCGCCTGCGCCTCGGCCGGCTTGCCCAGCGCCTTGCCGGTCGTCAGAGTCTGCACGTCCCACGGGGTCTGCTCGTCGGCGTAGTCCTTGGACTGGATCACCGTCGGGGCGATCTGGGAGAGCTTGTCGTACGTCTCCTTGTTGATCGTCTCGTAGATGGCCAGGATCAGGTCCGGCTGCTGCTTGATGATCGCCTCGAAGTTGATCTCGGCGGAGAACGTGGTCAGCTGCTTGCCGGCCAGCGCCTCCTTGACCCACGGGTACGTCGGGTACTCGGTGAACCATTCGCGGGTGCTCACCGGGACCACGCCGAGCGCCAGCACCGGGTCCTGGTCGTTCCAGCCGACGGTGACGACCCGTTCCGGCTGCTTCTCGATCGTGGTCGAGCCGAACTTGTGCTCGATGCTGACCGGGAAAGCGGCGGCGGCCGAGCCCGGCGCGGCGGGTGCGGCGGCACCGTCCCCTTCGGACCCGCAGGCGGTGATGGTGGTGGCGGCGAGCAGACCGGCGGCGACGGCGGTGAGGGCGCGTCGCCAGCCGCCCAGGCGGCGGTTCATCTATGTAGCTCCTAGCTGAGGGGGCGTTGGATCATGAGTGAGGTTAGGCTAGGCTAACTTTGCTTCCGCGACGACCCCCTCGCGGGCCTCATCCACCCCAGGAGGACGACACATGCAGCGGACCCTGCTCGGCGGCAAGATCCACCGCGCCACCGTGACCCAGGCTGACCTGCACTACGTGGGCTCGATCACGATCGACAAGACCCTGATGGACGCGGCCGACCTGGTCGAGGGCGAGCAGGTCCAGGTGGTCGACATCGACAACGGCGCGCGTCTGGTGACGTACGTGATCGAGGGTCCGGCGGGCTCCGGCGTGATCGGCATCAACGGCGCGGCCGCCCGGCTCGTCTCGGTCGGCGACCTGATCATCATCATGTCGTTCAAGCAGGTCGACGAGCGCGAGCGCGCCGACTACGTGCCGCGCGTCGCGCATGTCGACGCGCAGAACCAGCTGATCGAGATCGGCTCGGACCCGTCGGCGCCGGTTCCCGGCGCGGGCGACCAGATCTCCGGGAAGGTCCTGGTCCACTGAGGCCGGCGGGGGCGGGGGCACTGCGATGGGCGCGCTGACGATCTGCCGGGACTGCTGCTGCGGCAGCGCCGACAAGCATCCGGAAACCGACCACGACGCCCAGCTGGAGGCGATCCGCGGCGCGGTGGGTGACAGACATCGGGTACGCGTGAGCGAATGCCTGCGGGTCTGCGAACGCTCGAACGTGGTCGTGGTGCACCCGACCCCCGCCGCCCGCCGAGCCGGCGCCCGTCTGGTCCACCTGGGCGACGTCCTGGACGACACCCTCGTCGGCGCGGTGGCCGCCTGGCTGGACGCGGGCGGCCCGGGCATCGCGACGGTCCCGGAGCCCCTGACCGCCCGCATCTTCAACCCGGCCGACTACGCCGACTGACGCCCCGGCCGGCGGCTCAGCCCATTCGTAGTGGCGCGGCCACGAGCACCACACACGCCAGAACCGCGATGCCGATACGCACCCCGCGGAGCCCCCGCCACCAGGGCAGCAACCACAACGCCAGCCACAGCACCCCGAAGACGGCGAAGTGCCGGCCGACCACTCCGAGGGTGATCTCCTCACACCGGTTGTCGGCCAAGGTCTTCGCGCACACCTCGGGGACCTCGCCGAAGGCCTCCCCGAGCACCATCAGCATCCCCACGGCCGCCGCGACCGCCGGCCCGAGCACCAGCGTGACCAGCGGTGTCAGCAACCACCCGGCCAGATCCCGGCGACGGTCCGTGAGCCGGTCACGAGTCACATTCTGCACGCCCGAACCGTAGCGATCTCCATCGATCAGCGCCGCCCCGCCGGCGCGGAACCTCAGACGGGGTAGTCGGTCCGGTGCGCGTAGGTGAGCTGGTCCGGGGCGACGCCCCACTCCACCAGGATCCGGCCCAGCCGGCCCTCGTCGCCGGCCTGCGCGCTCCGCGCTTCGGTCATGCCGTCGTCCGGTCCGAAGCACCAGTCGTTGTCGATGTAGGTGTTGTCGAACTCCCGGTGCAGCACGTTGAACGCACCCCCGGCGAGCGGGTAGACCGCGACCCAGGCGCGACGGCCGTGGACCGCCGCGGGAACTTCGGCGACGATCAGCCGGCCACGCCGCAGCGCGGTACGCAGGGGGAGGGGCCAGTCGTCGATCACGGCCGGAATTGAACCACGACGCTCTAAGCTGCTGCGATGGGACGACGAGTGCTGATAACCGGCGCACGACGAGGGATCGGCGCCGCGATCGCCGTCGACCTGGCGGCGCCCGGCTGGACGCTTCTGCTGCACCACTTGGACGCCGCCGAGGAGGCCGAGGCCGTCGCGCAGCAATGCCGGGACCGCGGCGCCCGCACCGAGGTCCTCGAAGCCGATCTCGCCGACCCGGCCGCCGTCTCCGCCCTCGCCGCGCAGGCCGGCCCGGTCGACATCCTCATCAACAACGCCTCCCGCGCGTCGAACGTCGCCTTCGACGCGCTGTCCCTCGACGAGTGGCAGGAGACCTTGGCCGTCAACGTCACCGCGCCGATGCTGCTCGCGCAGGCGCTCGGCGCCGGGATGGCCGAGCGGGGCTGGGGGCGGATCGTCAACGTCACCTCGGCCACCGTGGCGCTCGGCGGGCCGTCCGGGCCCTCGTACGTGGCCGGTAAGGCCGCCCTCGTCGGTCTCACCCGCTCGCTCGCGCGGTCGTTCGGGCCCGCCGGGGTCACGGTCAACGCCCTCTCGCCCGGTGCCGTCCTGACCGAGCGCGAGCGGGAGATCCTGGGCGACGACCCGCACCCCGGGCTCGTCGCCGCCCAGGCCGTGCCGCGCCCGCTGGTCCCGGCGGATCTGCTCACCGCCGTACGGTTTCTGGTCGCCGACGGCTCGGGGGCGATGACCGGTCAGGTGGTCGAGGTCGGCGGGGGACTGGTGCTCGGTTAGCGGTCCGGGTGGCTGGTCAGGTAGCCACCCATCGTCGTGAAGTAGTCCTGGGCCGGCATCTCCACGCCCTCGTCGGTGCGGACCGAGCGGATCAGCAGCGCCTTGCTGCGGCCGCGGCGGGCTTCCGCGCCCGCGACGATCGCCACGCCGTCGCCCTCGCGGAAGAAGATGCGGCCCGGCGTGCCGCCGTAGACCGCCTGCGAGACCGCGGCCGTGACGACTTCCAGGCGGCGTCCCTTGTGGAAACAGAAGGCCTGGGGGTACGGCGCTGACTGCGCCCGGACCAGCCGTTCCAGCTCCTCGGCCGACCAGGTCCAGTCGATGCGGATGTCCTCCTCCGACCGCTTGTGGAAGAAGCTGGCCTGCGAGCGGTCCTGCGGCACGAAGTCCCGCCGGCCGCTCGCGATGGCCGCCAGGCCGTCGACGGTGATCGGGCCGAACAGCTCCAGCGTCTTGTGGAACAGGTCCGTCGTGGTGTCGGCCGGGCCGACCGGGACGGCGCGCTGCAGCACGATCGGCCCCGCGTCCAGCGTGTCGTCCATCAGGTGGGCGGTCACGCCGACCTCGCGCTCGTTGTTGAGCAAGGCCCAGATCAAGGGCGAGAAGCCCGCGTACGCCGGCAGCAGCGCGTCGTGCACGTTGAGGGTGCCGAACGGCGGCAGGTTGAAGATGCGCGGCGGGATCCAGGTACGCCAGTTGGTGGCCACGATGACGTCCGGCGCGACCTGCTTGAGCGCCTCGTACAGCTCCTCGTCGTCGGGGCGTTCGCGCAGCATGACCGGCACGCCGTGGGCCTCGGCGAGCTCGGCGACCGAGTCCGGCCAGACCTTCTCGTACGCGCCCTCACCGACCGGGTGGGTCACCACCATGACCACGTCGTGTGCCGAATCCAGCAACGCCTGCAGGGTCCGGTGCCCCCAGGTCTGGAAGCCGAACATGACGACGCGCATGAATTTTTCTCCCTCACTCGGCACTGCGGACGCCTCCCGCGTTGCTTAGGTTAGGCTAACCGAAATCCGGGGTCAGGTCGGCCCCGCCGTGGAGGGGACGGACATGTCTGAACCTGTCGATGTCGTGGGGATCGGCTTCGGCCCGTCCAATCTGGCCATGGCCATCGCCGTGTCGGAACACAACAGCGGGCAGGCTCCGGAGGCTCGGGTACGCGCCCGGTTCCTGGAACGGCAGGCCGGCTTCGGCTGGCACCGCGGCATGCTGCTCGACGACGCCACGATGCAGGTCTCGTTCCTCAAGGACCTGGTGACGCTGCGGAACCCGACCAGTGAGTTCAGCTTCCTGCGCTATCTGCACAGCCAGGGCCGGCTCATCGACTTCATCAACCACAAGAACCTGTTCCCGCTGCGGGTCGAGTTCCACGACTACTTCGCCTGGGCTGCCGCGCAGGTCGACGACCAGGTCACCTACGACGCCGAGGTGCTGTCGGTGACCCCGGTCGCCGCTTCCGGCGGCGAAGTGGTCGCGGTCGACGTGCTCTCGCGCCACGGCGGGCAGCTCAGCACCCACCGCGCCCGGAACCTGGTGGTCGGCACCGGGCTGCGTCCGCGCCTGCCCGAGGGCGTGACGGCGTCCGACCGGATCTGGCACACCAGCGACCTGCTGCACAACATGCCGAAGCTGCGCGGCACCGAGCCGCGCCGGATCGTCGTGGTCGGCGCCGGGCAGAGCGCCGCCGAGGCGGTCGCGACCCTGCACCGCGAGTTCCCCACGGCCGAGATCTGCGCGGTCTTCTCCCGGTACGGCTACTCGCCGGCCGACGACAGCAGTTTCGCCAACCGCATCTTCGACCCGGCGGCGGTCGACGACTTCTTCGTGGCCCCGGAGGACGTGAAGCGGCAGCTGATGAGCTACCACGCCAACACGAACTACTCCGTGGTCGACATGGACCTCATCGACGACCTGTACCGCCGGGCGTACCAGGAGAAGGTGCTCGGCAAGCAGCGGCTGCGAATGCTGAACGTGTCCCGGCTGACCGAGGTGACCGACGGGCCGGACCAGGTGGTGGCGAGCGTACGGTCGCTGGTCACCGGGGAGACCCAGCGGCTGGCCGCGGACGTGGTGGTCTGCGCGACGGGCTACCACCAGGCCGACCCGTACGCGATCCTCGGCGAGCTCGGCGAGCTGTGCCACCGGGACGAGCTGGGCCGGCCCCGGGTCGAGCGCGACTACCGCGCGGCGACCGACCCGCGCCTGCGGGTGGGCATCTATCTCCAGGGCGGCACGGAGCACACGCACGGCATCACGTCGGCGCTGCTGTCGAACACCGCGATCCGGGTGGGGGAGATCCTCGACTCGGTGGTGACCCGCCGGTCGGCGCCGACCCTGGTCAGCGTCTGATCAGATAATCATTTTACGGACTGCATAACCATGCATATGATCGGGTGATGCCCGAACTTCAGCATGGTGACGCGGCGGCCCGGATAGAACGGTCGGCCGCAGCGGCGTGGCCGGCCGGTCGCACCGCGAGCGCGGCCGGGTGGCTGCTGCGGCACACCCCGGGCGTGGCCCGCCGGCGCTCCAACTCGGCCCTGCCGCCGGCACCGGATCAGCATCCGGAAGACACCGTGGGCGCGGTGGAGGCCTTCTATCGCGCGGCCGGCTTGCCGGTGACAGTCCAGGTGAGTCCGGCCGAGCAGCACTCTGCGCTGGACGCGGCGCTCGCCGCCCGCGGCTACCGCCACGAAGCCCCCACCCTGGTCCTCACCGCGGCCACCGCCGCCGTGATTGCGGCGACGCCCCCGGGCGCCGCCGGGCCATCCGTGGACGTGGTGATCCACCCGACGGCAAGTCCCCCGTGGCTGGCTGCTCATCAGCAACTGAACGGGCCCGCGGATACCTCCGCCGTGGCGGAACGGGTCCTCGCGCGGGTGCCGTCGCCGGCCGCCTTCGTGCTGATCCGGGTGGACGGCCGGGATGCCGCGATCGGCATGTTAGTGGCCGACGGTGAGCGGGCCGGAGTGTTCTGCATGGCGACCCGCCAGGAGTACCGGCGTCGCGGCCTCGCGCTGACCGTCCTCGGTGCCGGTGCGCGCTGGGCGGCCGCCCGCGACTGCGACTCGCTGTATCTCCAAGTCGAAGAGGGCACCGTCGCGGCCCGTGAACTGTACTCCCGGGTAGGTTTCGCCCATTCCCACCGCTACCACTACCGGGTCCGCTGACGGCCGTGCAGGCCGACATTGCGCTGCGTCAACCCCTGCTCTCTCACAGTGGTAAATATAACTCTGCGTGACTGATCATGAGGGGTCTGGTAAGACTTATTTCCACAGTCGACTAGTCCGATTAGTCAGTTCGCAGTGTGATCGTTGTCTTGTCGCGTGTCGGAGAGCACACTTTCGTCCGCGCGTCCGCCCCCTCCCCTGGCGCGAAGGAACCCACATGACGCAACCCCGCCAGCTCCCACCAGCACCGGTACCGCACGTCCGGAAGCGCAGCCCGATCCCCTGGGTGATCTTCGCCGTCCTCGTCGTCGTCGCCGGCATCGTGCTGGTGCCCAAGCTCCTCGACGACGGGAAGGCCGAGAACGGACCGCAGCCCGTAGCGGCCGCGGAGCAGGATCCGCTCCTCGTCGCGGTGCAGAAGTGCGACCCCGCCAAGAACGGTATGAAGCTCTCTGACAGCAACCGCAAACTGGTCGTCAAAGGCTCCGGGGACAAGTCCCCGGACGGCCTCTCCGCAAGCGCCATGACCTGCGTCTTCGACACTTTGCAGGTGCCCGGCGCGCTGGCCGACCGGATGTACAGCACGGTCGAGGCCGACGGGCGGTTGCAGGGCGACTGGCCCGGCTACTCGGTCTCCTGGACCAACGACCAGAACGAAGGCCTGAACCTGACGGTCACCCGCAACTGACCACCACGCGAAAGGGGCCACGACCGCTCGGCGGTCGTGGCCCCTTCGCGTGCGCCGGCTGCTAGAGCGACAGGGTGGCGGTCAGTCGCGGGTCGTCGAAGGCGTGCGCGGCGGTCACCTCGTACGGGCCCGGGACGGTCTGCCAGCCCTCGTCCCAGACCTGCCAGGTGCGCGGCGGCAGGGGGACACGGACCGTCACGGTCTCGCCGGGGTGCGCCTCGACCGGCTGGAAACCGGCCAGCCAGCGCGCCGGCCGTTCCGGAGCGGCCGACTCGCCCTGCGCGCCGGCGTACACCTGGACGACCTCGCGGCCGAACCGGGCGCCGGTGTTCGTCAGCGTCACCACTGCCTCGGTGGCCGACACCGACAGGGTCTCGTACTGCCAGCTGGTGTAGCCCAGACCGTGGCCGAAGGCGTACAGCGGGGTGGTGCCGGCCCGCTGCCAGGCCCGGTAGCCGATGAAGATGCCCTCGTCGTAGGCCACCTGGCCGTCGCGGGGGACCACCTCGAGGATCGGGCAGTCCTGCTCGCGGCGCGGCCACGTGGTCGGCAGCCGGCCGCCCGGTTCGGTGACGCCGAGCAGCACGTCGGCCAGCGCCGCCCCGGCCTCCTGCCCCGGGAACCAGGTCAGCAGCACCGCCGCTACGTCATCGGCCCAGGGCAGCAGCACCGGCGAGCCGGCGTTGACGACCACGATGGTGCGCGGGTTCGCCGCGGCCACGCGTACCACCAGCTCGTCCTGCCGGCCCGGCAGCGAGAGTGACGTGCGGTCGAAGCCCTCGGACTCGACCTGCTCGGTCGTGCCCACGACGACCACCGCGACGTCCGACGCCGCCGCCAGCGCCACCGCCTCCTCGATCATGCTGTCCGCGGAGACGCCCGGCGCCAGGTGGCCCAGCGTCGCGCTGACCGTGTGCGCCATGCCCGGCTGGATGCTCTGGCGCAGCACCACCTCGACCGGCTCGCCGGCCGTCAGCTTCACGACCGCGCGCTGCTCGCGCGGGGAGAGCAGCAGGTCGGCGCGGGTGGCGCCGGGCGGGTGCAGCGTCCCGCTGTACAGCTGCTGGGCGCCCACCCGCAGGTCGAAGGTGCCGAAGCCGGACACCGCGAAGGTGTGCTCGCCGTCCTGCTCGGGCGTGAAGGTGGTGCGCATCTCCAGGCCGGTGACGACGGCCGGGTCCAGGCCCGCGGGCAGGTCGCCGATCCAGCGCACGGCGGCGGTGCCGACGTCGAACCGGTGCCCGGCGCCCAGCAGTTCGATCGACGCCGGCTGCGGCAGCGCGGGCAGGAACGGGCGCGGGTCGGCCCCGACGGCGTGCACGACGTCCACCCCGGACAGTGCCCGGCTCAGGCCGTCCAGCGGGGAGATCACGTGCGGCGGCACCACCTGGGCGCTGCCGCCGCCGAGCACCCGGGCATCCGTGGCCAGTGCCCCGATCACGGCGACCCTGGTCAGCGCGGCCGGCTCCAGGGGCAGCGTGAACTGCTCGTTGCGGGCCAGCACGAAGGACCGGGCCGCGACCTCGTGCGCCACGGCGTCGCCGTCCAGGTCCGGCGGGAGAGACCCGACCGCCGGGGGTACGCCGTCGAGCACGCCCACCCGGCCGGCCAGGCGCAGCACCCGCCGTACCTTGTCGTCGATCAGCTCTTCAGCCACTTCGCCGGCCCGCACCGCCGCGACCAGCTTGGCCCCCCACGGGTTCTCCAGCGCCGGCATGGCGATGTCCAGCCCGCCCAGTGCGGCGGCGACCGTCTCCCGGGCCGCCCGCCAGTCGGAGACCACGATGCCGTCGAAGCCCCACTCGTCCTTGAGGATGTCCGACTGCAACCGGCCGTTCGAGGCCATCGGCCGGCCGTTGACGCCGTTGTAGGCGCTCATCACACCCCAGCCACCGGCCGCCACGACCCGCTCGAACGGCGCCAGATACACCTCGCGCAGCGCCCGCTCGCCGATCCGCACGTCGACGGTCATCCGGTCGGTCTCGAAGTCGTTGCCCACCAGGTGCTTGACCGTGGTGCCGACGCCGTGCTCCTGCACCCCGGCCACGAAACCGACCGCGATCTCGCCGCTGAGCAGCGGATCCTCCGAGTAGCACTCGAAGTGCCGGCCGCCCAGCGGGGTGCGCTGCAGGTTGACCGTCGGGCCCAGCAGCAGGTGCACGCCCTTGCGCCGGGACTCCTGGCCCAGCAGGTGCCCGGCCTTGCGGGCCAGCGCCGGATCCCAGGTGGCGGCCAGCGCGGTCGGGCTGGGCAGGGCGATCGACGGGTCGTCCGGGGCCCAGCCGGTGCCGCGGACGCCGATCGGCCCGTCGGACATCACCAGCGAGCGCAGCCCGATCTCCGGGATCGCGGGCAGGGACCAGAAGTCCTGGCCGCCCAGCAGCGACACCTTCTGCTCGAGGGTCAACCGGGCCAGCAGGTCATCCATGGAAGCGCTCCCATCACGTTGAATGCCCAAGATCCTACGTGCGCAGGTACGACGCCCCGTTGAGGTCGATGATCGTGCCCGAGGCCCACTCCGCCTCGGCCGAGGCCAGCCAGTGCACCGCGCTCGCGATCTCCGCCGGCCGCGCCACCCGGCCGAACGGGCTCTGCGCCCGGATCGCGTCCCCGCGCGGCGACTTCAGGTGCTCGTTGGTCATGTCGGTCTCCACGAAACCCGGGGCCACACAGGCCACCCCGATCCCGTACGGGGCCAGCGCCACCGCCAGCGACTGCGCCATCGCGTTCATGGCTGCTTTGCTGGCGCCGTACGCGGGCTGGTCCGGCTCGCCCCGGAAAGCGCCGCGCGACGACACGTTGATGATCCGGCCCCCGCGCTCGCGCATGTGCTGGGCCGCCGCCCAGGACGCGTTCGCCGCCCCGAACAGGTTCACGTCGAAGGTGGCCCGCCAGTTGGCCAGCCACTGCTCGTAGCCGGTGCCGAAGATCGGGTGCGGGCGGTCCGCCGGGCCGAACACGCCGGCGTTGTTGACCAGCACGTCCAGGCCGTCCAGCCGTTGCGCCGCCTCGTCGACCATGGCCCGTACCGCTGTGGGGTCGGCCAGATCCGCCCGGACCACGATGTGGCCGTGGCCGGGCAGCGCCGCGGCCAGGTCCCCGGCCAGCGCGGCCGAGTCCCGGTGATGGATGGCGACCCGGTCGCCGGCCTCGGCGAACCGGGTCGCGACGGCCCGGCCGATGCCGCGGGAGGAACCGGTCACGAGGATCGCGCGTCCTGTCATGGCCTCACTCTAGGATCTTCGGCGTGGACAACGACTGCCTGTTCTGCCGCATCGTCGCCGGGGACATCCCCGCGACCGTCGTGCACGAGACCCCGACCACGCTGGCCTTCCGCGACATCGACCCGAAGGCCCCGGTGCACGTCCTGGTGATCCCCAAGGCGCACCACCGGGACGTCGTCGCGCTCGCCGCCGACCCGGCCGCGGCCGCCGACGTGCTGGCCGCGTCGGCCGCGGTGGCCGAGGCCGAGGGGCTCACCGGTGACGGCTTCCGGCTGATCTTCAACACCGGCAGCCACGGCGGCCAGGAGGTCTTCCACGTGCACGCCCACGTCGTCGGTGGCCGGCCGCTCGGGCCGATGGTGGCCCGGTGACCCCGGAGCAGCGCCTGGAGCGCGCCGTCCGCAAGGTCCAGGCCGACGCCCGGGTGCCCGCCCTCTCCGTCGCCCTGCACCGCGCCGACCGCAGCCTCTGGACCTGCACCGTCGGCACCTCCGGCAACGCCCGCGCCCTGGACGCGCAGAGCCGCTTCCGGATCGGGTCGGTCACCAAGACCTTCACGGCCGTGCTGGTCATGCAGGCCCGCGACGACGGCCTGCTCGACCTCGACGACCCGATCGCCACCCACCTCGACGTGCCCTCGCACGGCACCGCCACCATCCGCCGGCTGCTCTCGCACACCGCCGGCTTCCAGCGCGAGCCGTACGGCGACGTGTGGGATCTGCTCGTCGCGCCCGACGACGCCGCCCTGCTCGCCGACCTCGCCAAGGCCGAGCGGGTGCTGCCCAACAACCGCCGCTACCACTACTCCAACCTGGGCCTGGCCGTGCTCGGGCAGCTCGTGGCCAAGCTGCGCGGCGGCACCTGGGCCTCGGTGCTGCACGAGCAGATCCTCGAACCGCTCGGCCTGACCTCCACCACCGTCGAGCCGACCGGCGACGCCGTGGTCGGCTACCTGGTGGACACGTATTCCGACGCCGCCCGCCCCGAGCCGCAGCTCGACATGGGCGGGGCTGCCCCGGCCGCGCAGCTCTGGAGCACCGCGGGCGACATGGCCCGCTGGGCGGCGTTCCTGGCCGCCCCCGAGATCGTCGACCCCGGCGCGCTGGTGCTGGCGCCCGAGACCCTCGACGAGATGCGCTGGCCGCAGACCACGACCGACGAGACCCTCTGGTCCGGCGGCTTCGGCCTCGGTCTCATCCTCGCGCCGCAGGGCCGCCGGGTGATGCACGTCGGGCACGACGGCGCCATGCCCGGCTTCCTCGCCGGCGTCTACGGCCGGCGTGGCGGCGAGGGCAACCCGGGGGCGCTGGGCGCCGCGGTGCTCGGCTCCTCCGGCACGGCCACGGAGATCAACGAGCTGGTCCACGAGCTGCTCGCCCTGGCCGTCGAGACCGACCCGGCCGAGGTGCGCGCCTGGTCACCGGGCCGGGCCGCCCCGCCGGCGTACCGCTCGGTCCTCGGGCCCTGGTGGAGCGAGGGCTTCGCGCACGTCTTCAGCTGGCACGACGGCGCGCTGCAGTCCCGCGGGGCCGACGCGCCGGCCGACCGGCCGCCGTCGGTCTTCCGGCCGCTGCCCGACCAGCCCGACGTGCTCCGGACGATCTCCGGGCGCGAGGCCGGCGAGCTGCTCCGGCTGACCCGCGACGCCGACGGCCGGGTGGTCCGGATGCACTGGGCCACCTACCGGTTCACCCGGGTCCAGGAGACCTTCGACGGCGTGCCGGTCTCCGAGGGCTGACCCGCTGTTCCCGGCCCGGCCGACCCGCCGATAATGGCATCGGCGCGGGTGCCGCCGACCGGATACGATGGCACGATCCTTACGCGGACCGCCGGAGAGGCGGGCCTCTCCGAACCGGGACGAGAATGAGAGCAGGTGGCTGAGGCCTCACGGCCGCCCCTATGACCGGCACCGATCCCAGCAACGCTGCCGCCCGGGCCCAGACCAGGATCTCGGTCTCCGACCCGAAGATCATGGTGAACCTGCTCGGCGCCAAGGACGAGATCCTGCGGCACATCGAGCGGACCCTCACCAGCGACGTCCACGTCCGCGGCAACGAGATCACCATCACCGGCGTGCCCGCCGACAACGCCACGGCCGAACGCCTCTTCTCGGAGCTCATCGAGCTGATCGAGAGAGGCGAGACGCTCAGCGTCGACGCCGTCCGCCGCACCGTCGCGATGCTCGAGCAGAACACGGCCGAGCGCCCCGCCGAGGTGCTGACCATCAACATCCTCTCCCGGCGCGGCAAGACCATCCGTCCCAAGACGCTCGGGCAGAAGCGCTACGTCGACGCCATCGACGAGAACACGATCGTCTTCGGCATCGGCCCGGCCGGCACCGGCAAGACCTACCTGGCGATGGCCAAGGCCGTCCAGGCGCTGACCGCCAAGCAGGTCAACCGGATCATCCTGACCCGGCCCGCGGTCGAGGCGGGCGAGCGGCTGGGCTTCCTGCCCGGCACGCTCAACGAGAAGATCGACCCGTACCTGCGCCCGCTGTACGACGCGCTGCACGACATGCTCGACCCCGAGTCGATCCCCCGCCTGATGGCGGCGGGCACGATCGAGGTCGCGCCGCTGGCCTACATGCGTGGCCGCGCGCAGCCGCTGACGGCCAAGGTGCTGACGCCGGACGGGTGGCGCCCGATCGGGGAGCTGGCCGTCGGTGATCTCGTGGTCGGCTCGGACGGGCAGCCGACGCCGGTGCTGGGGGTCTACCCGCAGGGCGTCAAGCCGGTCTACCGGGTCATCACGCAGGACGGAGCTTCCACCCTCGCCTGCGGCGAGCACCTGTGGACGGTGCAGACCCCGGACGATCGCAGTCACCACCGTCCTGCCCGGGTGCTGCAGACCCAGGACATGATCGGCAACCTGCGCCGGGGCCACGTGCACCGGTACGAACTGCCGCTGGTCGACCCGGTGCAGTTCGTGCCGCAGGACGTTCCGATGGACGCGTACGCCCTGGGCCTGCTGCTGGGCGACGGCTGCCTGACGACCGCGACGACGCCGAGTTTCACCACCGCCGATCCTGAGCTGGCCGAGGCCCTCGAGGCGGCGCTGCCCGGTATCGAGCTGTTCCGTAAGAACGAGGTCGACTACGTCCTGCGCCGCGCCGGCGGGGGCGGGCGCGGTGGCGTCATCACCGCCAACCCTGTCACCGCGGTCCTGCGTGAGCTCGAGCTGGCCGGCACCAGGTCCGACACCAAGTTCGTGCCCGCGAAGTACCTCTTCAACAGTGCCGGCGTGCGGCTTGCGCTGCTGCAGGGTCTGCTCGACAGCGACGGTGGCCCGGTCAGCCAGCGCGCCCGCACCTGCCGCATCCAGTACACGACCTGTTCCGAGCAGCTCCGGGACGACGTCGTCTTTCTGGTCCGCTCGCTGGGCGGCGTGGCGTACTGGCGGCGACGCCCGGCTGAAGGCCGCAAGCCGGGCCTGGCCGACGGGCGCCCGGTTCCGTACCGCAACGACGCTTTCGTGCTCGACATCCGCATGCCCTCAGGCGTGCAGCCGTTCCGGCTCGCCCGCAAGCGCGAGATCTACGACCGGTACGGCAGCGGCCGGCCCATGCGCTTCATCGACGCGATCGAGCCGGCCGGCGAGACCGAGACCGTCTGCATCCAGGTCGGGGCGGCCGACTCGCTGTATGTCACCGACGACATGATCGTCACGCACAACACGCTCAACGACGCGTTCATCATTCTGGACGAGGCGCAGAACACGACGCCCGAGCAGATGAAGATGTTCCTGACCCGGCTCGGCTTCGGTGCCAAGATCGTGGTCACCGGTGACGTCACCCAGGTCGACCTACCCGGGGGCACCACCAGCGGGCTGCGTATCGTCCGGGAGATCCTGCAGGGCGTCGACGACGTGCACTTCTCCGAGCTCACCAGCTCCGACGTCGTCCGGCACCGGCTGGTCGCCGAGATCGTCGACGCCTACGCCCGCTATGACGTCGAGCAGGAACAGCAGGCCACGCAGTCCGTCCAATACGTGCCGGGCCGGGCCGCCGCCAGTGGCCGCCCGAACCGCCGGCGCTGATGAGGGGTTAAGCACTACATGTCCATCGAGATCGCCAACGAGTCGGGAGTCGAGGTCGACACCGACGCGATCCTGGCGGTGGCCCGGCACGCGCTCGAGGAGATGGGGGTCAACCCCCTCGCCGAGCTCTCGATCCTGCTGGTCGACATCGACTACATGACCGAGCTCAACCATCGCTGGATGGGCAGTGACGGTCCCACCGACGTGCTCGCCTTCCCCATGGACGAGGGCAGCGTCGACCACGGTCCCGGCGAGGCCGGCACCGGTGAGCCGGCGCTGCTCGGCGACATCGTGCTGGCCCCCGAGGTCGCGGCCAAGCAGGCCGCGGCCGCCGGCCACACCCCGGCGGACGAACTGCACCTGCTCACCGTGCACGGGGTGCTGCACCTGCTCGGCTACGACCACGCCGAGCCCGAGGAGGAGCGTGAGATGTTCGCGTTGCAGGCCCGGCTCCTGCAGAGCTGGCGCTCCGGACGGCGGGCCGGCTGATCCCCGTGGAGCCGTCCTTACTCGCGGCCGCCCCGACCAGCGGGCTGCCCGACGTGCAACTGGTCGTCTACGCCGCGGTCCTGGTCTTCCTGGCCGGCCTGGCCTCGATGACCGACGCGGCGCTGGCCACGGTCTCCTCGGCGCGTGCCGCGGAGATGGCCCGCGAAGGCCAGCGCGGGGCCGCCGCCCTGGAGGCCGTCGCCGGCGATGTCGTCCGCCACCTCAACCTTCTGCTGCTGCTCCGGCTGCTCTGCGAGCTGACCGCGACCACGCTGGTCGCGCTCGTCGCGGTGGACAGCTGGGGGGTCGGCTGGCGGGCCGCGCTGGTCACGGCCGGTGCGATGACCCTGGTCAGCTTCGTCGTGGTCGGCGTCGCCCCGCGTACGGTCGGGCGCCAGCACGCGTACGCGGTGGGCAAGGCGGCCGCTCCGCTGGTCCGCTGGCTCGGCCGGGTGCTGAATCCGCTGGCGTCCCTGCTGATCCTGATCGGTAACGCGGTCACGCCGGGCCGGGGCTTCCCCGAGGGTCCGTTCGGCAGCCAGGTCGAGCTGCGCGAGCTGGTCGACCTGGCCGAGCAGCGCGGCGTCGTCGAGCACGGCGAACGCGAGATGATCCACTCCGTCTTCGCGCTCGGTGACACCATCGCCCGTGAGGTGATGGTGCCGCGCACCGAGATGGTGTGGATAGAAGCACCCAAGACGTTGCAGCAGGCGCTGTTCCTCTTCCTGCGCTCCGGCTTCTCCCGCATCCCGGTGATCGGCGAGAGCGTCGACGACGTGCTCGGCGTGCTCTACCTCAAGGACGTCGTGCGCAGCACTCAGAACGGCGACCCGGCGGCCTCGGCCATGCCGGTCGCCGAGCTGATGCGCGGCGCGACCTTCGTGCCGGAGTCCAAGCCGGTCGACGACCTGCTGTCGGAGATGCAGGCGGCCCGCACCCACCTGGTCATCGTCGTCGACGAGTACGGCGGCACGGCCGGCCTGGTCACCATCGAGGACATCCTCGAGGAGATCGTCGGCGAGATCACCGACGAGTACGACGTCGAGCGCCCGCCCGTGGAACACCTCGACGACGGTTCGGTGCGGGTCACCGCCCGGCTGCCGATCGAGGACCTCGGCGAGATCTTCCACGTCGAGCTGCCGGCCGACGAGGTCGAGACCGTCGGCGGCCTGCTCGCCCAGACCCTGGGCCGGGTGCCGATCCCGGGCGCGTCCGTCGACGTCGGCGGCCTGCACCTGATCGCGGAGGGCACGACCGGCCGCCGCAACCGGATCGACTCGGTGCTGGTGTGCCGGGTCGAAACCGCCTCAGACGAAGCTGAGGACACCGAGAACATCCCCGAGACCGAGGAAAGACAGCACGCTGATGCCTGACCAGACCAGCCCCGCCGGACCCGCCGTCCCCGCCGCCGAGGGCGAGCTCACCGCCGAGGACGCCAAACTGGTCACGCTGGCCCGCGGCGCCCGCGCCCGGGTGGGCGCGGTCGAAGGAGCAGCGGTACGCGACCAGGACGGCCGCACGTACGCGGCGGCGACCGTGGTCCTGCCCAGCCTGGCGGTGACGGCGTTGCAGCTCGCGGTGGCCTCCGCCGTGGCGGCCGGGGCGACCAAGCTCGAGGCGGCGGCGGTGGTGACGGAAGCATCGACGCTGGACGGCGCCGGCCATGCGGCTGTGCGTGATCTGGCGGCGGACGCCCCGATCCATGTGGCCGCGCCGACCGGGGCCTTGCTGGGCACGGTGACGGCGTGACGACCGGTGGCGAGGCTTCGGCGCGCGACGGGGACGCGGCGCGCGGTAAGGCCGGGCGCTCGTCGTCGGGGGCCGGCGGTGGGCGTGGTGGCGCTGAGAGTTCGGCTGCCGGAGGTGCCGCGCGGAAGGCTCGTGCCGGAGGTGCTGGGGGCGCCGGAGGCGTGGGCGGTTCCCGAGGCGGCGGAGGCCGCGCCGGGAGTGTTGCTGGGCGCGATGGTCAAGCCCGTGGCTCGTCCGGTGCGCGCGGCAGCGCCGGCGGAGCGCGGGGGAGCGCTGGCAGGTTAGCGGGTGGTGCCGGTGCGGGGCGGCCGGTGCTGCCGACGCGGTCGGATGCTGTCAGTGAGACCGGGGAGCTTCGGCCGGCCCGTTCGAAGCCCAAGTGGAGCCCACGGACCGCGGCCGGGGGGACCGGGCGTTCTCAGGCGGCTGCGGCTGCTGGGCGTTCGGAGGGCGCCGGTGGTGAGCGGCGGGCTACGGGCGGCCGTGCGAGCCGGGCTGGTGCCGAGGGCGGTGGCGCGGAGCGTGCCGTCAGTGGCGCTGGCGAGGAGCGGCGGCTGACTGCGGGGGAGCGGAACGAGCTTCGGCGGCAGGAGCGGCGGGCGGCCCGGCGCGAGCAGGGCGGTGCGGCGGGCGCCGGGGCGAAGCGTGGCGTCGGTGCGGTCAAGCGCGGCGAGGCCGGCGGGGCTGCGCTGCGCGGCGGGGCGGGCGGAGCTGCGAAGCGCGGCGAGGCCGCTGGTGGCACGGTTGCGGGCACGCGTGGCGCGGCGGTGAGCGGCGGAGCCGCGAGCGGTGCAAAGCAAAGCGGAGCCAAGAAGCGCAGCAGCGCGGGCACCACGAGCGGCGAGAACATCCGTGGGGCGAAGACCTCCGTTGAGCGTGAGGGCGCCGGTGTTTCCGTGGCGGCCGCCGCGGGGGCGGGCGTTGTCGCGGACGGCGGGGCTGAGTCAGGCGACCTGAGCTCGGGGCCACGGGCTTCCGGCGGCGCGGCTGAGGCCCGTACGGGAAGAAAGAAGCATCGGCACAAAGCGGCCAGCCGGGAGATCAAGGTTGCCGACGATGTCTACCGTGCCGGATTTGCGTGTTTTGTCGGTCGGCCCAATGCCGGCAAATCCACGCTGACGAATGCGATCATCGGTCAGAAGATCGCCATCACGTCGAACAAACCGCAGACCACCCGGCACATCATCCGCGGCATCCTGCACCAGGAGCACGCCCAGCTCGTGCTGGTCGACACCCCTGGCCTGCACCGGCCCCGGACGCTGCTCGGCGAGCGCCTCAACGACCTGGTCCGCGAGACCTGGAGCGAGGTCGACGTGATCGGCATCTGCTTCCCGGCGGACGAGCCGGTCGGCGCCGGCGACCGGTTCATCTCGGCCGAGATGGCCGAGCTCAAGGCCACCGTCATCGCCGTGGTCACCAAGGTCGACCTGGTCGATCCGGCGACGCTGGCCCAGCGGCTGCTGGACGTCAGCAAGCTCTACGACTTCGCCGACATCGTGCCGGTCAGTGCCGTCTCCGGCCATCAGGTGGAGACCCTGGTCGACGTGATCGTCAAGCATCTGCCGGAGTCGCCGCCGCTGTATCCGGACGACGTGCTCACCGAGGAGCCCGAGCAGGTGCTCATCGGGGAGCTGATCCGCGAGGCCGCGCTGGAGGGTGTCCGGGAGGAGCTGCCGCACTCGATCGCCGTGCTGGTCGAGGAGATGGTGGTCGAGGGCCGGTCGATGAAGATCTACGCGAACCTGTACGTCGAGCGGGACAGCCAGAAGTCGATCGTGATCGGCACCAAGGGTGCCCGGCTCAAGGATGTCGGCACCAAGGCCCGGGCCGAGATCGAGCAGTTGCTGGGCCGCAAGATCTATCTGGATCTGCACGTGCGGATCGCCAAGGAATGGCAGCGCGACCCCAAGCAGCTTCGTCGATTGGGCTTTTAGTCGCTCTTGTGGGGCTTATCACCGGATGCCGGTTTCGGTTTGCTTTGTGGGGGCTTATTTAGATAGCCCTTTACGTCATGCGGAATCGGTACCTGGACCTGTTGCGTGCCCTCGCCATCGTCCGGGTGGTCGTCTACCACTCCACCGGCTGGGTCGCGCTGACCATCGCGTTCCCGGCCATGTCGGTGATGTTCGCGCTGGCCGGCTCGCTGATGGCGGCCTCGCTCGACCGGTCCGGGCCGCTCGCCGTCGAGCGCCGGCTGCGCCGTCTGCTGCCGTCGCTGTGGGCGATGTCCGTGATCGCCGTGCCGGCCATGCTGCTCACCGGCCTCGCGTGGGACTGGAAGATCCTTTACTGGGCGTTCCCGGTGCAGGACCCGCCGGCCAACGGCTGGGGTTCGATGGCCTTGAGCGCGACCTGGTACCTGCGGGACTTCCTCTGGTTCGTGCTGCTCTCACCGCTCGCCCTGCCGGTCTTCCGCCGCTTCCCGAAACTGTCCCTGGCGACGCCCTACACCGCCCTGGCGGTCATCACCCTGCTCGGCCTCACCCCGCACCCGATCATGCGCGACATGGCCCTCTACGGCGGCGCGTGGCTGCTCGGCTTCGCCCACCACGACGGGATGCTGCGCCGGCTCGCGCGGCGCCGCCTGGCCGGCTTCGCGGTGCTGCTGGCGACGGCCGGCGCCGGCTGGGTGCTCACCCATCCCGGACCCCGGGGGTACGACCTCAACGACATCCCGCTCGGCAACGCGCTCTGGTCCGCGGCGTTCATCCTCGTCGCGCTCGGCCTCGCCCCGGCCGTCACGGCGGCCCGGGCGTCCCGGCTGGTCACCGTGCTCAACGCGCGGGCCCTGACGATCTACCTCTGGCACGTGCCGATCATCGTGGCCGTGACCCGCATCGGGGAGACGCACGGCCTGCCGGTGCGTGGCGCGACCGGGATCAGCTGGCGGCTCGTGGTGATCGTCGCGCTGGTCGCGTCGGCCGTCGCGCTCTTCGGCTGGGTCGAGGACTTCGCCGCCGGACGTCGGCCCGTGCTCCTGCCCGGAGGCCGTCCCCGCCGGCCGGCCGTGGCGCCGGTGTCCCCCGCTGTCGGGCAGATTTCTGAGACTGTGCACACATGACGATCACGGCCGCGCACGTCCGCCGGACGTACTACGCGCTCGGTCTCGGCAACACCCTGGCGGCCTCGCTGATCTGGGGCGTCAACACGCTGTTCCTGCTGGACGCCGGGCTGACCAACTTCCAGGCGTTCGCCGCGAACGCGTTCTTCACCGCCGGCATGGTGCTGTTCGAGGTGCCCACCGGCATCGTCGCCGACTCCTGGGGGCGCCGGGCGTCGTACCTGCTCGGCACGGTGACGCTGGCGGCGACCACCGTGCTCTACGTCTGGCTGTGGCGCGTCGACGGGCCGTTCTGGGCCTGGGCGGTGTCGTCGGCCCTGATCGGGCTGGGGTTCACGTTCTTCTCCGGCGCCACCGAGGCCTGGCTGGTCGACGCGCTGGCCGCCACCGGTTACACGGGCAGTCTGGACCGGGTCTTCGCCCGGGGGCAGGTCTTCATGGGCATCGGGATGCTCGTCGGCGCGGGTGGCGGCGGCTATCTCGCCCAGGTGGCCGGGCTCGGTGCGCCGTACCTGCTGCGGGCCGGTGTGCTCGTGGTGGTGCTGGTGGTGGCCGCGCTGCTGATGCACGACCTCGGCTTCACCCCGGCCCGCGGCGGGAACTACCGCACCGAGGTACGCCGGATCGCCGCCCAGTCCGTCGAGTACGGCCTGCGGGTCCGCCCGGTGCGCTGGCTCATGCTGGCCGCGCCCTGCACCGGCGGCGCGATGATCTACGTCCACTACGCGTTGCAGCCGTACCTGCTGGAGCTGTGGGGTGACGAGACCGCGTACGGGATCGTCGGCCTCTCGGCGGCGTTGCTGGCCGCCGCGCAGATCGTCGGCGGGCTGGTCGCGCCGGCGCTGCGGCGGGTCTTCGCGCGGCGCACCTCGATGCTGCTCGTCACCCTGGGCCTGAGCGTGCTCGCCGTGCTGCTGATCGCCCTGATCCCGAACTTCTGGGTGGTGCTGGCCCTGGTTGTCGCCTGGGGGCTGCTGTCGGCGGCGGGGCAGCCCGTACGGCAGGCGTACCTGAATGGAATGATCCCGTCGCAGCAGCGCGCGACCATCCTGTCCTTCGACTCGCTGATGGCCTCGACCGGCGGGGTCGTGGCCCAGCCCGCACTGGGCCGGGCCGCCGACGTCTGGGGCTACCCGGCCTCGTACGTGATCTCGGCGGGTGTCGCCGCGCTCGCCCTGCCGTTCGTCTGGCTGTCGCGGCGGGAGCGGCATCCGGCCGACGTTCCCTAGCTGCCGGGGATGGCGGTGATGGTCGCGTCCCCGCTGCCGGTCTGCACCTCGATGACGTTCTTGGCCGTCGCGTCGTTGACGATCCCGAGCAGTTCCGCGTCGCCCGAGCCGGTGCGCGTCTTCACCTGGTAGGCGCCGTCCGGCACCATCAGCTCGATGTTGCCGCTGCCGGTGCGTGCGGTCACTGAGGCCACCTTCGTGACCTCGACCGTGACGTCGCCGGAGCCGGTCTGGGCCCGGACGGCCTGGCCGCCGCCGAGGCCGTGGGCCTCGACGTCACCCGAGCCGGTGACCAGGGTCGTCTCGCCCTGCAGGTCGTTGGCCAGGATGTCGCCCGAGCCGGACTTCAGCGACACCGTGCCGCTCGCCCGGTCGATGGCGGCACCGCCGGAGCCGACCGTGACGTCCGCCGAGCCGATGTCGCTGAGTGCGAGGTCGCCGGAGCCGAGCTTGCCGCGCACGGCCACCCCGGCCGGGGCCTGGATCTCGTACGAGACCTGGCAGTTCGGCCCGCAGTTGGTGTCCAGGGTCAGCACCGTGCCGGCCAGCTGGTACGAGCCCTGCGGGTCGTCGGAGCCGTCGCTGCGCACGATGCGCTTGATCCGGGTGTCGGAGATCGCCGCCGTGGTCACCGTGACGTCCCCGCTGCCGCCCGTCAGGACGATCTCGGAGACCTTCACCTTCTCGGTGTCGTCGTAGGTCAGCCGGGCGCCGATCCCTCCGCCGCAGCCGGCCAGGGCGGCCGCGGTCGCGGCGATCAGGGTGACGGCGCCGGCGCGCCGGGCGAGAGTCGGGGTCATGCCTGTGACGCTAGGCGGCGCCGGCACCCGGGCACCATCAGTCCTCCCACTGAGGCGGCCCCGAGAAGACCCTGAGATCCGGGTCAGGGTCTGTCGTACCCAGGAGGCAGAATGACCCCGTGCCCGCCGGATACCGACGCCATCTCTACCGCGACGACGCGGTGGTCCTGCGCGTGCAGAAACTGGGCGAGAGCGACCGGATCATCACCCTGCTGACCCGCCGGCACGGGCGGCTGCGCGCGGTCGCCCGCGGGGTGCGCCGCACCAGTTCCAAGTTCGGCGCCCGGCTGGAGCCGTTCGGCCACATCGACCTGCAGCTCGCCGGCTCGCCCGAGGGCGTCGGCAGCAGCCTGCACTCGGTCAGCCAGGTCGAGGCCCTGACGCTCTACGGGAAGAAGTTCCTCACCGACTACCCCCGCTACACCGCGGCCAGCGCCATCGCCGAGACCGCCGAGCGGCTCTCCCCGGTCGAGCGCGAGCCCGCCCTGCGCCTGTTCCAGCTCACCCTCGGCGCGCTCAAGGCCCTGGCCGCCGGGGAGCACGCCAGCAGCCTGGTCCTGGACGCCTATCTGCTGCGCGGCATGTCCTTCGCCGGCTGGGCGCCCGCCCTCGGGGAATGCGCGGTCTGCGGCAGCCCGGGGCAGCACGGCGCCTTCTCGGTGCCGGCGGGCGGCGCGGTCTGCCCCGACTGCCGGCCGCCCGGCGCGGCCCACCCGGCCCCGGCGACGGTCGCCCTGATGCAGGCCCTGACCAGCGGCGACTGGCAGCTCGCGGACGCCACCGAGCAACCGGTACGCCGTGAGTGCAGCGGGCTGGTGGCAGCACATCTGCAGTGGCACATGGAGCGCAACCTGCGCGCGCTGCCACTGGTCGACCGACGGGAGAGCACTTCGTGACACGTCCGCCCACACCGCACAGCTCCGGCGTCCGGCCGCCTGCCCTGCCCGCGGCGGCGGTGCCGAAGCACGTGGCAGTGGTCATGGACGGCAACGGCCGCTGGGCCAAGGAGCGCGGCCTGTCCCGCACCAAGGGTCACGAGCAGGGGGAGTATTCGCTCTTCGACACCATCGAGGGCGCGATCGAGCTCGGCATCCCGTATCTGTCGGCGTACGCCTTCTCCACGGAGAACTGGAAGCGCTCACCGGAAGAGGTCCGCTTCCTGATGGGCTTCAACCGCGACGTCATCCGGCGCCGCCGCGACCAGCTCGTGGAGCTGGGGGTGCGGGTGGTGTGGTCCGGGCGGCCGGGCCGGCTGTGGAAGAGCGTGATCTCCGAGCTGCAGACCGCGGAGGAGATGTCCAAGGACAACAAGACCCTCACCCTGCAGTTCTGCGTCAACTACGGCGGACACGCGGAGATCGCGGACGCGGCGGCGGCCATCGCCCGGGACGTGGCGGCCGGCAAGCTGAAAGCCGACAAGGTCAACGAGAAGACCCTCCGCAAATACCTGTACCACCCGGAGATCCCGGACGTGGACATGTTCCTGCGCCCGTCCGGCGAGGAACGCACGTCCAACTTCCTGCTCTGGCAGTCCGCGTACGCGGAGCTGGTCTTCCTGGACACCCTCTGGCCGGACTTCGACCGCCGCCACCTGTGGTACGCCTGCGAGCTCTACGCCCAGCGCGACCGCCGCTTCGGCGGCGCGATCCCCAACCCCGTCGCCCCGCAGTGAGCCACCGCTTCCTCTACCTGGCCCGCCACGGCGACGCCGTGAGCGAGGACGCGGGCCTCAGCGACCTGGGCCGCCGCCAGGCCGAGCTGCTGGGCGCACGGCTGGCCGACGTGCCGTTCGACTCGGTCACGCACAGCCCGCTGCCCCGCGCGGTCGAGACAGCCGCGCCCTGGCCGGAGGCGCAACCGTCGGCCGTCGTGGGGGACTACCCGCCGTGGGTGCCGGCTGACGTGCCCGCGCCGTACGTGATGCTCACCGAGGGTTGGACCGCCGCCGAGCTGCGGGACGGGCCGAAGCTGGCAGAGCAGGCGCTGGCGCGGTTCGCGGTGCCGGCCGAGCAGGAGACCTACGAGCTGGTGATCACGCACAGCTTCCTGATCGCCTGGTTCGTGCGGGACGCGCTGGGTGCGCCGCCGGAGCGATGGATGGGCCTGAACACCGGCAACGCGGCGCTGACGGTGATCCGCTACAGCGACGACCGGCCGCCGGCGTTGATGCAGCACAACGACATGGCGCATCTGCCGCCGGAGCTGCGGTGGACGGGCTTTCCGCCGCATCTTCGCGTGCGGTAGCCCTAGCGGGTCAGGCGGTGATGACCGCGACCGCCGCGTCCACGTCGGACAGGTCCGGCAGCACCGCGTGGGCGCCGGCCAGCACCAGCTCGGCCATGCTGGTGGAGCCGGTCGCGACCCCCACGGCCAGCGCGTCGTTGGCCAGCGCGGCCGACACGTCGTTGGCCGTGTCGCCGATGACCACCGGCCGGAAGCGTTCGCCGTACTTGGCCTCGGCCCGTTCCAGGCAGCGCCGCACCAGCGTCGCCCGGACGCTGTCGTCGGTGCCGTAGCCGCCGATCTCCGCGTCGAAGGCGTCGGTCAGCGCGAACGCCGCGATCTTGGCCGCGGCCACCTGCGGCACGTTGCCGGTGACCAGCGTCTGCACCACGTCGGGCCGGTTGCCCAGCTCGTCCAGCACGGCCCGTACCCCCGGCATCAGCGCACCCTGCTCGGCGAACTCATGCCGTGAGACGTGCACCTGCTCGACATAGCGGGCGAAGAACCGCTCCGGCGTGCAGTCGGTGACCCCGTGCGTGGCGAAGACCTCGGCGCAGATGTCCAGGTCGGTGCGCCCGCCGAAGGTCGGCGTGGCCCGCCACGCCACCCCGGTGAGCTCGGTGAACGCGGCCTTCCAGGCCCGTGCGGCCACCCCGCCGCCGCGCAGCAGCGTGTAGTCGATGTCCCACATGATCAGGCGCTTCACTGCTCGGCCAGCCGCCGCTCGATGTGCTCGACCTTGCCGTGCAACGCGTCGGCGACCCCGGGCCTGATGTCGGCCTTGAGGGAGACGGTGACCCGCGGCGCGTGCGCGGCGACGGCATCGACGGCCTGCTTGATGACGGCCATGACCTCGTCCCATTCGCCCTCGACGGTGGTGAACATGGCATCGGTGCGGTTGGGGAGCCCGGAGGCCCGGACCACCCGTACGGCCTCGGCGACCAGATCACCGACGGAATCACCCACGCCGAGCGGCGTGACAGAAAAGGCAACCAGCATGGTCCCAATCTAGATCAAGATCAAGATTCCACGGCCGGGGTGATCTCCGAGACGAGCCCGGTGTGCGTGGTCGGGTAGGCCACCGCTCCGGCGGTGAGTTCGTGGATCACCCCGTCGAGGAGGTCGAATGCCTTCGCGTACGCGGCCTGGCCCGCGGGCAGGTGCCAGGGCAGAGCGACATGAGCCGTCCCCACCGTCAGCCGGCGCAGCCCGGACCCCGCGACCGGCGGCGCGCTCGGCCCGTCCGGAAACCCGGCCTCCTCCAGCGCGCTCTGCAACGCCTCCAACGCCGCCGCCTCGACCCGGCCCGTCCAGGCGCGCGTGGCGAGCGGCCCGGGGAAGTGGTGGCGCAGCGACACCCGGCCGTCCGGTTCGATGCTCAACTCGCTGCGGCCCCAGGGGTCGCCGGGGTCGCTCTCGTTTCCCACGCTGTACCGGTACCGGCGAGCCGCCATGGTGGGAGCATAGGGTGTCCAGCCGGCTCTCGGCCCGATGACAGGTCTAGGCCCCGGCCCAGCGGCTGCTCATCGCCGCGACCCCCAGGGTGAGGGCCGCCGCCACCGCGACGAACGCCGTCACGCCGGCCGTCGTCTCCCCGGTCCGCCGGCCGCTCCCAGCAGACAAGCGGCCCAGAGCTTCCGCCTATCCATGGCCTCCGCCGCTCACCTCAACGGCATCCCACGTCAGTTCCCGCGAATCGTCGCCCCGGCTGCGGGTCAGCGAGATCCGTACCTCGGCCCGCAGCTTGCCGATGCTGTCGTCGTCCTGCGTCAGGTCGAACGCCACCTCGCGGATGCGCTCGTCGAGACCGTCCTGCCGGTCCAGGATCTGCTTCAGCGCGTGCGCCGCGGTGCTGTCCACCTGGCGGTACGCCTCGACCATGCCGCCGGCGGTCTGCACCTCGCCGGGATCGTGCAGCGCCATGTCCAGCAGGGTTTGGCGGCGCGGCGGCGACTTCCCTCAACGTGTCAGCCGGCCACGGACTTCCAGCCGTGCTGCACCGAGCGGCGGCATCGCTCAGGCTCGTCGCCGGTGCCGACGAAGAGAGCGGTCAGCAGGGGCACGCCGTGGGTCAGCGTCTCGCGCGGCAGGGGTCCGGGGGTGACCAGGGAGACCAGGCCGTGGCCGATCACCCAGCTCTGGATCGCCAGTTCCAGCGGCACGGTCGCGGGCCGGAAGCGCCCGGCCTCCCGGCCCCGGCCGGCCGCCTGGACCAGGTATTCCAGCGTCTGGTCGGCAGCCTCGGCGTCCTCCAGCTCGTAGGTCGCGTCGAACATGACCCGGTACAGGTCGGGATGGTCGAGGGCGTTGCCGAGGTACGCCGCGACCAGCGCGGTCAGGTCCCGCACCGGGTCGGCGGACATGGTCACCGCGGCCAGCCGGTCCGCCAGCCGGGTGAAGCCCTCCTGCCGCAGCGCCTTCCACATGCCGTCCATGCCGCCGAACCACGTGTAGACCGCCATGGTCGAGACGCCGGTCCCGGCCACCAGGGAGCGCAGGGTGATCGGCTCGCGGGTGCGCAGCATGTGCCCGGCGCGTTCGAGGAGCAGAGTGCGGACCGCCGGATCCTTCGTCCTCGCCATGGCCTCAGGATACATAGCATTGCACTGCTATAGTTTCGGCAGTCGAGCCTCCGGGCTCCCGAGAGATGGAGGCAGCATGGCCGTCACACTGGTGAACCCCGAAGGACTGCCCAAGGTCGACATCTACCGGCAGGTGTCGATCGGCACCGGGTCGAGGATGGTGTTCATCGCCGGCCAGATCGCCCGCGATGCCGACGGTGGCCACGTCGGCGAGGGCGACTTCGCCGCTCAGGTCGAGCAGTGCTACCTCAACATCGGCACGGCGCTGGCCGAGGTCGGTGGCTCCTTCGACGACGTGGTCAAGCTGACCGTCTACCTCGTCGACTGGACGCCCGACAAGATGCCGCTGTTCGTCGAGGGGGTCGCCCGGGCCGCCGCGAAGCTGGGCGTCACCCCGATGGCGCCGCTCACCGGGATCGGCGTCGCCGCGCTGGCCGAGCCGGACGTGCTGGTCGAGGTCGAGGCGACCGCCATCCTCAGCTGAGGTGGACCATGGCGGCATGCGCGCCTTCCACCACGATCGACCCGCGCGCCGCGGAGCTGAGTCAGTGGGCCGCGCAGCAGGGGGTCGGATACCGGGTCTCGAACGGCACCAGCCGCCCGCCCGCCGCCGGGCTGGTGAGCAAGGTCAGCGCTCCGGTCCGCCACTGTGGACGAACGTAGTCACCTGTGTCGATCAGGGTGGCCGGGTCGGCCGCGCCGCCGCCGAGGACCTCGACCCTCTCGATCGCGCTGAGCGCCAGCACCTCGGCGACGCTCAGCGTGCCGACCAGCCGCTCCACGCCCGGATAGAGCACCGCCCGACCTGAAGTCCGCGCCACATGCGCGGCAACAGCCTCCGCGCACGCGACACCGAAGCCGGTGGGCGGGGCACCGGTGGCGATGGGTGCGGCACCCGGGCCGGTGGGTGTGGTGCCGGTGGCGATGGGCAGGGCATCCGGGCCGACGGGCGCGGTGCCGGGGGAGGAAGGTGCGGCGGCCGCGCCGGCGAAGCTGGGCACCGCGCCCGGAAAGACGAGGGTCAGGGCCACCTGTGGCCGCGGCGAATGCACGAGGTGCGTGAAAGCCAGCACCGGCGCCGGGACCAACGACGCCAGCCAGTGCTCCGCCGCCACCGTGTCGGGATGCCCCAGGCTGACCCCGAGCACCGGCAACTCTTCCCAGGCCGGGGCGGCCGCCGCCGGGGTGGTGGCGGCGGCCGCGGACCGGTCGGACATCACCGGGGCAGGACCCAGATCGGGTTGGTGTAGAACCACAGGTCGCCCCACGGGTCGGCGTCGCCGAGCACGTCGAGCTTCGGGCCCGCCGGGTCCACCGCCGCGCCCATCAGGCCCGGCTGGGTGCGCTTGCCGTCCGTGCCCCGCAGGCGCAGGTAGAACGGCTTGTCCAGGCGGCCCAGCCGGTACGTCACCGACAGCTTGCGGGCCCCCGGCGTCACCTCGTACGACTTCACGACCTTGGTGTCCGGCGCGGTGAAGCTGTCGCGGGCGGCGACCGGGCCGGTGACCGAGCCGACGATCACGTCCACCCGGGACAGCACCGGCACGAACTGCGCCCAGTTCGGCACGTCCTGCAGATCGATCTCGAGGGTCAGCTCGGTGGCTGTGCCCCGCTTGACGTGCAGGACACCGCCCAGCGGCGTACCCGTGGCGGCCCGGCGGTCGCCCGCCACCCGGACCCGCGCGTCCAGGCCCTTGATCAGGCGGCCGTGGTCGACCCACACCCGCCCGGCTCGCAGGCCGTCCATGACGGCCTTGTACGAGAACGACGTCGAACCGACGTTGGTGCGGCCGTAGAAGCCGGGCCAGAAGTCGCCCGCGGTGGTGTTCACCTTGCCGGTGTAGACCGGGTCGTTGTAGCGGCCGTCGGCCTCGAAGTCGCTGCCCGGGCCGCGCTCGGACTGGTCCAGGTAGTTGACGTGACTGTCCGAGTTGACCGTCACCCACCAGGCCCGGCCCTCGGCCAGCAGGCTGTCCCAGAGGCCGCCGACCGTGGCGGTCATCCAGTCGAAGCCGCCCCAGGTCCGGTAGGTCTCCGGCGGGTAGCCCTGGTACGACGCCGCCGTCGGGTTGTTGTCGTAGAGGCCGCGCGCGCCGCCCCGGCCGTTCGGGGCCGGGATGCCGGCGGCCTGGTGACCGGGGGCGCCCTCCATGCCGATGGCGATGGTCGGGTCGGCGTCGCGCCAGTTGCGGATCTCGTGCGGCGAGTCGATGCCGCGCCGCGACGGGTGGTTGGCCAGGAACAGTGCGCCCTCGACCTTGCGGGCGCGGACCTGTTCGCCGAGGAACTTGATGCCGGCGATCGCGGCGGCCTCGTTCTGCTCGGTGGTGTTGGTCGCCGGCAGCTGCGAGCCGTCGAACGTCTGCTCGAACTGCTTGAGCACGCCGACCTCGTTGCGGCCCGGGTGCACGAAGACCGTGGCGTGCTCGGCGGCCGGGATGTTCCACTCCAGGCCCTGGAAGGTCAGCAGGTCCGGAAGTTCCTGGCGGGTCCTGAGGATGTCCGGGTTGACCTTCTCCACGCCGATCTTGGCGTGGGCGTTGCTGCCGTGGTCGGTGATGACCAGCCAGTCGAGCCCGAACGCGCGGCCGTGCCCGGCCTGGTCGATGACCCGGTACTGGGCGTCGGAGCTGTACTGCGTGTGGATGTGGTGGTCACCCGCGAGCCAGCGGAAACCGCCCTTGGCGGTGCCGCCACCGGCCGGGCCGTGCGAGTGCGGCAGCCCGGCGGCCGCGGCAGCCGACGGCGTGGCGAGCACCGACGCGGCCGCGCCGGCCCCGAGCAGGCCCGCGCTGCGCAGAAAACCGCGACGGGAGACGTCCGAGGGCGACAGCTCGCTGTCCGGGACGCTCAGATCAAGAGCCGGGGGTACGTCGGCAGCACCGCCGGCATCGTGCGAGTGGTCGTGATCGTGGTGGTGATGGCCGTGACCCATGTCCCATGGCTCCCGAAGATCGACAAGGGGATGACCAGGTCAATCTCGCGGCCGTGGAGCAACTGCGGGTGGCGACGGGATGGCTTCCCGGCGAACAGGTGAGGACTGCGCAACTGTGTACGTGTCTCAGTCCTTCACCGCCTGACCGGCTGCTGCGCTCCCGCCGCGATGCGCTGGGAGTCTGGCACGGCACCGGTGACGCGTTCCCCGACGCCGAGCATCACAGCCAGGCTCAGCTGAGCCGTTGCGACGGCGACGAGCGGGGTACGCAACCGCGCCGGCACCACGCGCCCCGGCAACCGTGTCGCGGCCAGCGCTGCCGGTACCGCGACCGCGGCCAGCAACAGCAGGATCCGCAACGGCACGATCACGTACTGGCCGAGCAGCCAGGGGTGAAAGGCGGGATCCCAGCCGGTCACCGCGATGCGTACGGCGAACTGGGCGACCGCCGCGGTCAGGGTGACTCCGGCGGCCGCGGTGAGCGCGCTCGCGAGCCGCGAGGCGGTGGACCGCCCGGCCGGCGCCCGGGCCACCAGCACCACCAGCACGACGGCGCCGGCCAGGGCGGACACCCACCAACGGTGCCAGAGCAGGGGCAGGTCGGCGACCCGGTCCCCGTCCGGTGACTCGCGCAGCACGGTCAGCACCGAGCCGGTGGTCGCGGCGACCACCGCCACCACGGCGAGCAGCCGGAGCGCCGGCCGCGGCGCCGGCCGGGGACGCGGCGCCGACCGGGGACGCGGCGCCGACCGGGCGGCGACCACCGCCAGAGCAGCGACGGTGGCGAACACGACGACCGGCTCGGCATCCGCCAGACCGGCGTCGTACAACACCGCCAGGCGCAGGAAGGTGGGATGCAGCCCGCCGGACCAGGTGACGATCCACTGTACGGCCGCCGGAACGGTCACCGCGGCCACGCCCGCGCCGGCGACGGTCGCCGTGAGCACCGTGCGACGCCGATCGGGGTCCACGCCGTGGGCCAGTGCCACCAGGACGACCGCGGTGCCGGCCAGAGCCAGCATCAGCAGCGGTCCCGTGATCCAGTGGGTGCTCAGGGCGAGCGTGCCCGGGCTGACCGGCAGACCCGGCCCCGGCAGGAAGAACCCGGCAGCCCCACCGACCGCGACCCCGGAGACCGGTGGCCACCACGACGCTCTCGGGTCGGCGGCGTACCGGCGAGTCCAGGCCGGCATCAGCAGGACCGCGACGAGACCGCCCGCGATCGCGAACAACGGCCGGCTCGACGGCCCGGCCCAGCCCACCCAGTGCAGGACCACCTGGTAGACGGGCTGCACAGCGATGAGCAGCACCAGTGCGGTGACCGCTGACGGCAGGAAGCCGCCGTCTATGGTGACCCGAGGCGTATCCAGTGCCCTGACTCGTACCGTCGGGTCCGGATGGACCGACAGCAGCGAGCGCAGCCTCCTGGACGGGCGGCGGCCCTCCGCCGGTACGGCGAGCAGCAGCTCAACGAAAGCACCGGGCCGTCCGCAGCGATCGACGGCGACCCGGTCGGCGGCCAGTTCGCGCAGTCGCAGCACGTGCGCCCGCAGCATCAGCAGGAAGCCGCCCAGCACCACGGCGACGAGAAGGCCGGTGCCGTACCCCGCCGCAGTGTCCCGGCCGGGGACCAGGAACGGCGCCGCGGCACCGGCGGACAGCAGCACGCCGGCCCACCCGGACCACCACGCACCTGCCGCCAGCAGCACATCGCGGGCCCGGACGTGCGCGAGTTCGTGCCGGAGCACCGGTTCCAGCACACCGGCGCCCGCGCAGGCCACGGCGGCCGGCACCACCACCAGCGGGCGCCGGCCACCGGTGGTGAACGGCTGGGTGAAACGCGCGCCGGGTCGCAGCACGTGCAACCGCGGGTGCCGGTCGGCGACACCGTGTTCCCGGCAGAGTCCGGCGAAACACGCCGTCGCTTCGGTCACCGCCGGCCCCGTGGCCTCTCCGGCGGCGCGGACCAGCCTTCGTGTACGCCCGGCGCCCACCACCGCCAGCAGCACGGTCAGGGCGTACGCGGCCACCGCGCCGGCAAGCATGATCAGCGCCCAGGGCAGAGTCACCGGGCGCAGGCATGCGCCGAGCTGCCGGCGGGTCGCCTCCGCCGCGGCGAGGTCGGTCGCCGGCCACAACGTGCCGGCGTCGGTCATGCACGCGTCGAAGAGAGCGTGCTCGCCGATCCCGTACGCCATCGTGGCGATCCAGCCCGCGTTCAGCCCGATGGCGCCGAGCAGCACGAAGAGCAGCCCGTACATCGACCGGAGGTGGCCGGTGGGCCGCCTCATCGCTGGTCCGGGTCCTCGATCGCGCCGTGCACGGCGTCGGCGAGCAGACCGGCCTGCTCGGACGTGAGCCCGAGAGCAAGGCCGTGCCGGCGGCAGGCGTCCCGTAGGCGATCGGCCTGCCCAGCGGTCAGCGGCAGCTGGTGCTGCGCCACGGCTTCCCGTGTCGTCCGGCCACCGCGCCGCCACCGCGGGCGCCGGCCCCACGCGTCGGTGGCGACCGCCCCGAGCACTTCGGTCGCCGCCCCGGTCAGTACTGCGATCACCGCCTCGGTGACCAGCGTGACGTCGACCCCGAGGCCGACAGCTCCGGCTGCGGCCCGGCGGCGGCCACGCTGCCGGGCCAGGTCCTGCCGCTCCCACGCCGCCAGCACGTCGTCGAGGAAGCCGAGTTCCGCCGGGGCGATCCGCTCGACGGCGGAGCGGGTGGCACCCGCGAGGGAGAACGCCGACGCGGGAGCGGAGATGCCGTCCGGATCCTTCACCTGACCGAGTCTGACGGCTGCCCGGCACCGGCGGCTGGCCGCAGGCAGCCCTTCGGGGTCGCCTGATCGGCTCGATCGGCCCCGGTCCGGGACCACCAGTCGGAACACCGACACACAGCTCGGCGACCGGCGGCCTCCGCCGGCGAAGTGCTCAGCCGATGATCGGCCGGAACAGTCCGAGTAGGACGCTGGTGGTCAGGGCGGCCGCCGACACCAGCGTCGCGCCGGCCATCAGGATGGCGTCGGCGCGGCCGAAGGTCTGCCGGCGGGCGTACGTCCTCGGCGTGCCCGCGTCGAAGCCGCGCGCGTCCATCGCCACCGCCAGCCGGCCGCCCCGCCGCAGCGCCCCCACCAGCAGGGCGAAGGCCGTCGACACGAACAGCCGCAGCTTGGCCACCGGGTTGCGTCCGGCGTCGATGCCGCGGGCCCGGCGGGCCAGGCTCAGCATCTGCCATTCCTCGCCGAGCAGCGGCACCAGCCGGAACGCGGCCAGCGCGCCGATCGCGAACCGGGCCGGCGCCCGTACGTTTTGCACCAGGGCGTCGGCGAGGTCGGTGGGGTCGGTGGTGGCGAACACGATGATGCCCGGCAGTGCGATCGCGAAGACCCGCAACACCATGCCCAGTGCGGTGACCAGGACTCCGGTGGTCACCTCGAACGGTCCGAGCGTCGCCACCGTGGCCCCGGTGCGCTCGGCCGCGAACAGCACCAGGGTGATCACGATGCCGCCGGCGGCGAGCACCAGCGGCCAGGCCCGCCGGAACAGGGTGCCGTAGCGCATCCCGAACAGCGGCAGCACCGCCAGCTCGACGGCCAGGGCGATGGTCGGGGTCAGCGGGTCCAGGGTGGCGATCAGCGGCGCGCTGAACAGCAGGGCGGCGGCGAGCTTGGCGACCGGGTTGCGCCGGGCGAGCGGTGCCGTGCCGGCCTCGAAGGTCGGCAGGGTGAGCGTCATGCGGCCCGTTCCAGGCGGTGGACGGAGCCGGCGAGCGCCGCCACGAAATCGTCGTCGTGGGTGACCGCGACGATGCCGTGGCCGTCGTCGCGCAGCCGGGCCAGCAGGTCGACCAGCTCGATCCAGGTGCGCCGGTCCTGGCCGAACGTCGGCTCGTCCAGCACCAGCAGCCGGGGCGCGGTGGCCAGGGCCGTCGCCACGCTCAGGCGCCGGGCTTCGCCACCGGACAACGTGTACGGGTTGGCGCCCGCCAGCTTCTCCAGCCGCAGCCGTTGCAGCAGGTCGTCGACGACCCGGCGGACCTCGGCCTCCGGGCGCCCGATCCGGCGCGGGCCCAGCGCCAGCTCGTCGGCGACCCGGTGGGTGACGAACTGGTGCTCCGGGTCCTGGAAGACCGAGCCGATCCTGGTGGTCAGCTCGGCCGCCCGCCACCGGTGCGGTGCCCCGCCCGGGGCGGCGTCGATCGTGCCCGAGGTGGGTTTGAGCAACCCGCCGAGCAGCAACGCCAGGGTGGACTTGCCCGCGCCGTTGGGGCCGGTCACCGCCAGCACCTCGCCCTCGTGGGCGGCCAGCGTGGTCGGCGCGAGGCGGTTGCGCAGGGAGGCGGCTGTGGCGCGTACCAGAGGGGCACCCGGACCGGTCACGGCCCGGCTGGGGGCGACCGGGTGACCCGGCACCCAGACCCCCTCGTCGGCCAGCCGGTCGCCGTGCGCGGCGAAGACCGCGCCCGGCGGGCCGTCGGCCCGGACCCCGCCGCCCGGCTCCAGCACGACCACCCGGTCGACGAGCGTGAGCGCCTCCGCGACCCGGTGCTCGACGATGATCAGCGTGGTGTCGTCGCCCAGCGCGCGGGCGACCGCGGCCCGGATCAGCGCCGCCCCGGCCGGGTCGAGGTTGGCGGTCGGCTCGTCGAGCAGCAGCAGGCCCGGGCGCAACGCGAGGGTGCCGGCCAGCGCCAGTCGTTGCTGCTCACCGCCGGACAACGCCCCGGTCGGGCGGTCCCGGCCGTAGCCGAAGCCGACCCGGTGCAGCGCCTCGTCGACGCGCGGCCAGATCTCCCCGGCCGGTACGCCCCGGTTCTCCAGCCCGAACGCCACGTCGTCGCCGCTGCGCGACATGACCAGCTGGGTCTGCGGATCCTGGAAGACGATGCCAACCCGCTCGCGGGCCTTGCGCGGGTCGAGCCCGTCGATCTCGACCGTGCCCTCGGACTCGCCGGAATCCTCGGGCAGCAGCCCGGCGAGCGCCGCCAGCAGCGTGGACTTGCCGGCCCCGGACGGCCCGAGCAGCAGCACCCGCTCGCCGTGCGCGACACGCAGGTCGACCCCGCGCACCGCCCACGCCTTACGACCGGCGTGCCGCCACCCGAACCCCCGCAGGACCAGCTCACCCATAGTCAGCCCTCCTTTGTCATGCCCTCATGGCCCTCGCGGTCCCAGCCGTCGCCAGCCGCCGGCAGACGACGCTCGGTGCAATCGGTCATGACTAGACGGCGGCGCGTTCGCGGCCCGAGGCGAAGCGGTCCAGCACGCCGGTCTGGGCCAGCGCCCGGACCAGCAGGATGCTGCCCAGGCCGGCCACCAGCAGGGAGCTGACCGCCGTGATCGCGATGTACGGCAGCCGCAACGTCGCCCACGACATCCCGCCGTACCAGACGAAAGCGTCGTAGACGGACGCGGCGATCCCGGCCGCGGCCGCCGCCAGCGCCGCCACCGGCAGGTTCCACACCCGGTACGCGAACGCGGCGAAGACCAGCTCGGCCGCGGCCGCCTCGATCGGTCCCTGCAGCACCAGCGTCCAGCCCCAGCTCGTGCCGAGCGCGACGGACACCAGGGCGGCCAGGGTCAGCGTGTAGAAGGCGGCGCCCGGCTTGCGGATGACCAGGGCGCCCAGGACGGCCGGCACCAGCCAGACGCCGTACAGGATGGCCCGGCCGGGCAGCGGGATGGCGTCCGCCGGGCCGTTCCAGAGCAGGCCCCAGGCCCAGAAGATGACCCCGAACGCGACCGCGATGATCGAGGCGATGACGATGTCGATGGTGCGCCAACGGTGCTTCATGTGATGTGCCTCCCAGCTCGTACCGGGAGGAGACGCGACGCCGTGGCCGGGGACGTCTCCCGGACATGGCGCGGCTGGAGAAAGACCGAGCTCCCTGCGCTGGCATTACCCAGATCAGGTTCGAGGGTCTGCGGTGTCACCCGCACTCTCAGCGCTGTGCGCTCCCCTGTCGGATTGCTTGTTTGTTTCGGTGCTTGTGTTTCGATGAACGCTAACACCGTACGGGCGTACGGGACAGCGTAGGAGGCGTCACATGCAGATCCAGGCCCGAGGTCTCACCTTCGACGTGTACGAGGGCGGCCCGGCCGACGGTGCACCGGTGCTCCTCCTGCACGGTTTTCCGCAGGACCATCGCGAGTTCGACCTGATCCTGCCCCGGCTGCACGCGGCCGGGCTGCGCACGTACGCCCTCGACCAGCGCGGCTACTCACCCGGCGCGCGCCCCGCCGCGGTCGCCGACTACCGCCTCGACGAGCCGACCGCCGACGCGGTCGCGGTCCTGGACGCGCTCGGGGTCGCCCAGGCGCACGTCATCGGCCACGACTGGGGTGCGCAGGTGGGCTGGCTGCTCGCCGCCCGGCACCCGGACCGGGTCAGCACCCTGACCGCGGTGTCGGTGCCGCACCCGCGCGGGCTCGGCGTCGCCCTGCACAACCAGCCGTCGCAGAAGCTGCGCTTCGCCTACATGGGGGTGTTCCGGTCGCGGGTCGCGGAGCGGCTGCTGCTCGGGGCCGGCGGTACGGCGCTGCGTCAGATGATGCGCCCGATCGGCGCCCGGGCCGGCCTCTACGCCACGGCCATGCGCGAGCCGGGCCGGCTCACCGGCGCGCTGAACTGGTACCGCGCCCTGTCCAGCGGGCAGCTGGCCAAGGTCGGCAAGGTCACCGTGCCGACGACGTACGTGTGGAGCGACGGCGATCCGGTCGTCGGCCAACCGGCCGCGCTGGCCACCGCCACCTGGGTGGAGGCCGACTACCGGTTGGTGACCTTGCGGGGGATCGGCCACTGGATCCCGGAGGAGGCGCCGCGCGCGCTGGCCGACGTGGCGCTGGCCCGCATCGGCGTTTGACGCCGTTCACCTTCGGGCAACCTCTCCTCCACCGAGATGGAGGTTCGATGGCCGCCGAGAAGCGACGGAACAAGCACGAGACCGAGAAGCAGCGGTGGGACCGTAATTTCGCCGACCTGCTGCAGGAGCTGCGCGTGGCCCAGACGGGTGTGCAGATCCTCTTCGCGTTTCTGCTGACTCTGCCCTTCAGCAACGGCTTCCCGAAGACGACCGACTTCCAGAAGGACACCTACATCGTCGCGCTGCTGGCCGCCGCGGCCGCCACCGCGATGATCATCTCGCCGGTGGCGTTCCACCGGGCCTTGTTCCGCCAGGGCCGCAAGCCCGAGCTGGTCCGCTACGCGCACAAGATGGCCACCGGTGGCCTGGCCTTCATGCTCATCTCGATGGTCAGCAGCGTGCTGCTGATCACCGACTATCTGACCAACATCTGGGTCGCGCTGATCCTGACCGGCATCGCCGCGTTGTTCTTCCTGACCTTCTGGGCCGCCGTCCCGTGGGCCCGCCGCAACTGGGTCGACGATGACGACGAGGAAGCCGACGAGGAGTTCGCCGAGGACGCCGCCGAACCTAGCGAGGCTTCGCGGGCTTGAGCCCGAGGTCCTTGAGCTCGAGGGCGGCCAGGGCCTGCACCGCGGCGGCGTCGCCGTTGCGCCAGGACTGGGCGATGTCCGGGCCCAGCCTGGCCAGCTCGTTGAGCGGCCGGCTGGCCAGGGCCCGCAACGCCAGCAGGTCCTGACCGGCCGGCTCGGTGCGCACCTGGACGGCCACCGCGGCGCGGCGCATCCACCGCAGCCGTTTCGGCAGCCACAGGAAGAGCACCAGCGCCAGCGGGACCGCGACGATCAGCAGGGCCATGGTCAGCGCCAGATTGTCGACGACCTCCTGCTGCTGGCGGCCGGCCTCGGCGATCGACTTCGCGGCGTCGGCGGCGCTGTTGAACGGCGCGGTGAGGTCGTCGCCGACCAGCGGCACCCGACCCACCTTGCCGCCGATGTCGCCGAGGTTGCCGGCGATCCCGGTGCCCGCCTCCTGCAGTTTCTGGCCCGGTACGCCGAGTTTCTCGACCATGTCGTTGACCCAGAGACCGGCCCGGATCCAGGCGTAGACCCAGAACACGACGAGGAGATCGGTCAGCAGCTGGCGGACGGCGGTGGGCAGCCGGTCGGCGTACATCTTCACGCGCGACAGCGTCCCACGCGCGGGCTAGGAACGCTTCGCCGCGCACTCCGGGCACGTACCGAAGATCTCCATGGTGTGCGAGACATCGACGAAGCCGTGCCGGCCGGCGACCTTGTCCGCCCAGGTCTCCACCGCCGGGCCCTCCACCTCGACGGCCCGCCCGCAGGACCGGCAGACCAGATGGTGGTGGTGGCCCTGGCTGCACCGGCGGTAGAGGTGCTCGCCGCCGGGCGGGCGCATCACGTCGATCTCGCCGGCGTCGGCGAGACCCTGCAACGTGCGGTAGACCGTGGTCAGGCCGACCCGCTCGCCCCGCTCACGCAGGATGGCGTGCAACTCCTGGGCGCTGTTGAAACCCTCGGCGTCCGCGAGAACGGCGCTGACCGCACTGCGCTGCTTGGTGTTCCGGACAACAACGCTGTCCTCGCTCATGCTGCGCCTCCTTCGTCATGCTCTCCTGGCCCTCGCGGCTCGGGTCCGCGGCGCGCCGCGGCCAGGCGTCGCTCGGTGCAGTCGATCATGACCCTTCCCTTGCGTGGCTGACGGCGTCGGCGACGATGTGGGCGACGTGTTCGTCCACGAGTGAGTATGCGATCTCGCGGCCCCGCCGTGCACCCCGCACCACGCCGGCGCCACGCAGCACCCGCAGGTGCTGCGAGACCAGCGGTTGCGGCGCGCCCAGCTTCTCCACCAGCTCGTGCACGCAGCGTTCGCCGGCGCCGAGCTCGGCGACGATCGCCACCCGGATCGGTGCGGACAGCGCGCGCAGCAGCTCGCCGGCCGCCTCGTACGCCTCGTAGCCGCTCGTCGGCACAGGTGCCACGTTACTGCTCATCGGGCGCCTGCTCGCAGCACGACTTCGGGCGGTTCCAGCTGGGCCGTGGCCTGCTGCCGGCCCGCAGCCGAGCGGCGGCGCAGCACCCGCCAGGTCCCGGCGCCGACGGTCACGGCCACGAAGGCGGCGATGGCCAGGATGACTATCGTGGCGCCCGGCGCGGTGTCCACCTCGCCGGCCAGCCAGACCCCGGCGGCGGCCGAGCCCACGCCGATCACCATGGCCGCGGCCATCGTGCTGCGGAATCCGCGGGTGACCTGCTGAGCCGCCGCCACCGGGACCACCATCAGGGCGCTGACCAGCAACAGGCCGACGGTGCGCATGGCGATCGTGACGGTCACGGCGGTGGTCACGGCCATCAGCAGATTGAGCGTACGCACGGGCAGGCCGGACACCCGGGCGTACTCCTCGTCGTTGCAGACCGCGAACAGCGCCTGCCGCAGCCCCAGCATCGCGATCAGCACCGCGACGCCGAGGACCGCGATGACGATCAGGTCCTGCCGCGACGTGGTGGTCAGCGAGCCGAAGAGGAACTGCATCAGGTTGGCGTTGCTGCTGTCCTCGGACAGCCCGACCAGCACCACCCCGCCCGCGATGCCGCCGTAGAAGAGCAGGGCCAGGGCCAGGTCACCGGAGGTACGGCCACGCTCGCGGACCAGCTCCACCCCGATCGCCCCGATGACCGAGACGACCACCGCGGTGAGCACGGGGGACTGGTTCAGCAGCAGGCCGACACCGACGCCGGTGAGCGCGACGTGCCCGATGCCGTCCCCGATGAGCGACAGCCGCCGCTGCACCAGGTAGATGCCGAGCGCCGGGGCGATCAGGCCGATGATCAGGGCGCCCAGCAGGGCGCGCACCATGAAGTCGTACGCGAAGAGGTCGATGAGTCTTCAGTCCCCTCAGGGGCGGCGGGCGGGGCGGTCGGACGGCATCAGTTCGCCGGCATCCGGTCGGTGGGGGCCACGCAGATCCGGGCCTTCTCGGCCTCGGCGTGCGGGTGGACGTGGTCGTGGCCGGGCTCGGCGTGGTGGCCGGCGGGCTCGGGCACCGCACCCTCGTACGCGATCCGCCCGTGGTGCACCACGACGGCCTTGTCGATGAGAGGCTCGATCGGCCCGAGCTCGTGAGCGACCAGCAGGATGGTCCCGCCCGCCTCGGCGAAGCGGCGCAGCGCCGAGGCGAAGGCGTCCTGGCTGGCCGCGTCGACGCCGGCCGTGGGCTCGTCCAGGATCAGCAGGTCCGGCCGTCCGGCCAGGGCCCGCGCGATCAGGGTGCGCTGCTGCTGGCCGCCGGAGAGGGTGCTGACCGGGTCGGCGATCCGGTCCAGCAGGCCGACGTCGGTGAGCGCGGCCCGGACGGCCTCCCGGTCGGCCGTCCCGGACGGCCGGAAGATGCCCCGGCGGGCCAGTCGTCCCGACGCCACGACCTCGCCGACGGTCGCGGGCACGCCGCTGCCGGCGCCCATCCGCTGCGGGACGTAGCCGATCCGCTCCCATTGCCGGAACCGGCGTTGCGGGGTGCCGAAGAGGGTGACCGTGCCGGCCTCCAGCGGGACCAGCCCGAGGATGGTGCGGATCAGCGTGGACTTGCCGGAGCCGTTGGCGCCCAGGATCGCGACGACCTGGCCGGGCTGCACGTCCAGGTCGATGTCCTGCAGCACGGCCCGGCCGCCGTACGAGACGGCGGCGTGCGAGACGGTGACGACGCTCATGACGGGCATCCCAGGGCGGTGGTCAGGGCGGTCAGGTTGCTGCGCATGACGGAGAAGTAGTCCGTATCCGGCTCGGTGAGCCCTTCGAGGGGGTCGAGGACGGCGGTCCGCGCGCCGACCTCCCGGGCGATGGTCTCGGCGACCTTGGGGCTCACCAGGGTCTCGAAGAAGATCGTGGTGGTGCCGGTGGCCTTGGCCTGCTCGGCCACCGCGGCGAGGCGCTGGGGCGACGGCTCGGACTCGGGGGAGATGCCGGTGATGCCGACCTCGGTGAGCCCGTAGCGGTCGGCGAGGTAGTGGAACGCGGTGTGGCTGGTGACGACCTCACGGCGGGCACAGCTCTTCAGGGCGGTGGCGTATTCCGTGTCCAGCGCGGTCAGCTCGCCGTGCAGCGTGGCGGCCCGCTCGGTGTAGGCCGCGGCCCGGGCCGGGTCGGCCTCGCCCAGGCGCTGGGCCAGCTTGTCGGCGATCGCGGCGAAGCGCACCGGATCGAGCCAGACGTGCGGGTCGGTCGAACCCTCGGCGTGCTCGGGCTCACCCGACACGTGCTCCTCCTCGTGCTCGCTGGCGGGCAGCAGCTGCACCGCGGTGCTCACGTCGAGGGCCTTGTCCTTGGCCTCCTGCGCGACAGCCTCGTCGACGGCCGGCTGGAAGCCCTTGAGGTAGACGACGAGCCCGGCGTCGCTGATCGCGGCGACCTGGCGGGTGTTGAGCTCGACGTCGTGCGGCTCGGCGCCCGGCTTGGTCAGCTGGCTGACCGCGACCGCGTCCGCGCCGATCCGCTCACTGAGGAACTGCAGCGGGTAGAAGGCGGTCACCACGTCCAGGCGCCCGTCGGTGCCGAAGCCGCTCGCCTTGTCGGTGCAGCCCGCACCGGCGGCCACCAGCAGGGCGGCGGCGGTGGCGAGCAGGCGGCGGCGCATCATGCCACCTACTGTGCGCCGTATTGGTAATGATTGTCAAAAGCGCATGTATCAGATCACCTTGGCCACGACCGCGGCGAACAACAGCACCAGCATCGTCACCCGTACGGCGCGCACCGGCCCGGACTGCACCGGCCAGGTCGTGAACGTCAGCGCCACCAGGGCCGCGCCCAGCAGGAACAGCAGCGCGGCGCCGATGATCCCGGGCAGGAACAGGCCGGCCAGCAGCACGGCCAGGGCCACCAGGAAGGCCGTCGTCGGGTTGACCCGGGCCAGCCGGCGCAGCAGGTTGTCGGACGGAGGTGGTGTCACGTCGGCCGTACTCCTTCGGTGCGTAGGCTCAGCCCATGCTGGTGCTCAACCGCTTCATCGTCCCGGGCGACACGCAGGACTCGTTCACCGAACGGGCGCACGCCGCCCTCGCCGCCCTCGCGGAGCGGCCCGGCTATCTCTCCGGCCGGCTCACCCGCGCACTGGACGACCCCGCCTACTGGACCCTGGTCACCGAATGGGAGTCCGTGGGAGCCTACCGGCGCGCCCTCGGCGGCTTCGACGTGAAGGTGCACGCCACCCCGTTGCTGTCCGAGTCGCTGGACGAGCCGTCGGCCTTCGAGACCCTGGCCTCGGCGGAGCCCGGTGCCGCGGTCGTGGTCGTGGCCAGCGACCGGGCCACCGAGCCCTGGCGCTGAGCCGTACGCTGGATCCCATGACCCTTCTCGGGCAGCAGCCGCCACCGCCGCCGCAGGGCCCGGGTGTGTTCCCGCCCTTCCCCGCCCCGCCCGTCGAGGGCCGGGGCCGGCGCGTCGGCCTCGCGCTCGGCCTGGGCGCGGGTGTGCTCGTGCTCGTCCTCGGCGCCGGTGTGGCCGCCGCCGCCGGGCTGATGCGGGTGATGAGCAGCGCGCTCAACGAGCAGGCCGACGTGGTCGTGGGTGACTATCTCGAGGCGTTGCGAGACCGCGAATGGTCGCAGGCCTACGACCAACTCTGCCCGCAGGCCAAGGAGCAGGAGACCGAGGCGCAGTTCACGAGCCGGGTCTCCACCGAGGAGCCGATCACCGCCTGGGACGTCGGCAACGTCGAGCTGGTCCAGCTCTCCGCGCCGGTGAGCGTCACCTACTCCGACGGCGACACCGCCGACCTGCGCGCCTACCTCGGGCAGAACCGTCAGACGGGCGGCTTCGAGGTGTGCCGCGTCGAGGAGTAATCTCCTCATTTTGTCCGATCCCGACGTCCCCGCCGACAACCAGCCGGCGTAGGAGGAACATGCCCGCCGATCGTATCGACGCCGTCGTCAGCCTGGCCAAGCGCCGGGGATTCGTCTTCCCCTCCAGCGAGATCTACGGAGGCACCCGCTCGGCGTGGGACTACGGTCCGCTCGGTGTCGCGCTGAAGGAGAACGTCCGCCAGCAGTGGTGGAAGACGATGGTCCAGCAGCGCGACGACATCGTCGGCCTCGACTCCGCCGTCATCCTGTCCCGCGACGTTTGGGCCGCCTCCGGCCACCTGGAAGCGTTCGTCGACCCGCTGACCGAGTGCCAGTCGTGCCACAAGCGGTTCCGCGCCGACCACCTCGAGGAGGCGTACGAGCACAAGCACGGCACGCCGCCCTCCTCGCTGCAGGAGCTGAACTGCCCCAACTGCGGCAACAAGGGCACCTTCACCGAGCCGAAGATGTTCAACGGCCTGATGAAGACGTACCTGGGCCCGACCGAGAGCGCCGAGGGCCTGCACTACCTGCGCCCGGAGACCGCCCAGGGCATCTTCGTCAACTACAACAACGTGGCCACCGCCGCCCGTAAGAAGCCGCCGTTCGGCATCGCCCAGGTCGGCAAGTCGTTCCGCAACGAGATCACCCCGGGCAACTTCATCTTCCGGACCCGCGAGTTCGAGCAGATGGAGATGGAGTTCTTCGTCCCGCCGGGCTCCGACGAGGAATGGCACGAGTACTGGCTGCAGCAGCGCTGGAACTGGTACCGCGATCTCGGCCTGTCCGAGAGCAACCTGCGCTTCTTCGAGCACCCGAAGGAGAAGCTCTCGCACTACTCCAAGCGCACCGTCGACATCGAGTACCGCTTCCAGTTCGGCGGCACCGACTTCGCCGAGCTCGAGGGCATCGCCAACCGTACGGACTTCGACCTGACCACCCACTCCAAGCACTCCGGGGTGGACCTGAGCTTCTTCGACCAGGAGAAGCAGGAGCGCTGGGTGCCGTACGTGATCGAGCCCGCGGCCGGCCTGACCCGCGCGGTGCTGGCGTTCCTGCTCGAGGCCTACGACGAGGACGAGGCCCCGAACACCAAGGGCGGCGTCGACAAGCGCACGGTCATGCGTTTCGACCCGCGGCTGGCGCCGATCAAGGTCGCGGTGCTGCCGCTGTCGCGCAACCCGGAGCTGTCGCCCAAGGCCCGCGGCCTGGCCGACCTGCTGCGCAAGCGCTGGATGGTCGAGTTCGACGACTCGCAGGCGATCGGTCGCCGTTACCGGCGCCAGGACGAGATCGGTACGCCGTTCTGCGTCACGGTCGACTTCGACACCCTCACCGACGACGCGGTGACAGTCCGCGACCGCGACACCATGAAGCAGGAACGCGTCGCCCTGGACCAGATCGAGCGCTACCTGATCGAACGCCTTCCCGGCTGCTGATTTCGCACGTCCCAGCCCCGCTCCCGCCTGTCGGGGGCGGGGCTGCAGCTGTTCACGGGGCCAGCAGCGCTGAGGTCAGCCGCTCGATGAGCCACTCCTTGGCCTGCGGCAGCGACCAGGACAGGTCGTCGGTCAGGGTGAAGTAGGCCGTGTTGCTCAGGTGGAACCACAGGATGTGGGTGGCCCGGGCGTCGTCTGTTCCGGGCCGCAGGGCGCCCAGTTCGGCCAGCCGGCGGCCTGTCACGGCGAGACCGTTGCGCAAGCTCGCGTGGGCGAGCTCCAGGCTTTCCTGAACGGCCGGTTCCTGCGGGGCGACCGCGTACACCTGGCGTAGCAGCGGTGACCAGTCGGCGAACTTGCCGGCCGAGATGTCCACGATGGCCGTGATGAGCGTTCCCGGCTCGTCGATCGCCGAGAGACGGGCCAGGAGTTCCTGGTTGGCCGGGGACCGGGTGGTCGTCTCGATCAGGTCCCGGAGCAGGCCGTTCTTGCCCCCGCCGACCGCGTAGACCGTCGCCGGCGCGACCCGTGCGGTGCGGGCGATGTCCTCCACGCGGGTGGCGAAATAGCCCTTCGTCAGGAACAGCTCACGGGCGGCGGCCCGGATCGCCTCCTGAGTTGCCTGGGCGTACTCCGCCCGCCTGCCTGTCGTCACCGCCACATCCTAGACGGGCATCCGTTCAGTAGAGTGCGCTCTGATCAACAGAGGAGACTCCATGAACTTCGTTTTCGTTCCGGGGGCCTGGCACGGCGCCTGGTCCTGGCACGCGGTCGGGCGGCGGGTGCGGGCGGCCGGACACCGGGCGTACGCGATGACCCTGCCCGGCCTCGCCCTGGGCGACGATCCCACCGGCCTGCGTCTCGCGGACGCGGTCGACCACGTCGTGGCCGAGGTCGAACGCCGCGATCTGCGCGACGTCGTCCTCGTCGGGCACAGCTTCGCCGGCATCCCGATCACGGGCGCGGTGCCCCGGCTCGCCGGCCGGCTGGCGGCGATCGCGTTCTTCAGCGCCTTCATCCCGCTGCGGGGCCAGTCGCAGGCCGACGCGATGGGCCCCGAGCTCAACGGCTACCTGCGCGCGACCATCGAGCAGTCGCCGGAGGGCACCGTCCCCGTGGACTTCGCGTCGTTCCGGGAGATGCTCATGCAGGACGAGCCCGAGGCGCTGCAACGGCTCGTGTACGACCAGCTGACCCCGCAGCCCGGCGGTTACATGGTGGACGCCCTGGACGTCGACGGCGTGCGCACGTCCGGCCTGCCGGTCACCTACGTCCTCGCCGAGAAGGACCTGGCTCTCGCCGCCCCTGGCGAGGAGCTGGCGGCCCGGGCCGGGGTCGACCCGGTCCTGGTGCCGGGCACCCACGAGGCGTTGCTGACCCACCCCGACGAGGTGGCCGGCGCGCTGCTGGCCAAGATCTAGATGTAGGGACCAAGACCGTTGTTGACGCGGGTGATGGGTGGTTGGCCTCCGAGTGCGGTGTGGGCGCGGTGGTGGTTGTAGGTGTGTAGCCAGACG